>DASTJB010000178.1:0-4809 GCA_035717005.1 Candidatus Angelobacter sp. | reverse complement strand
CCAATGTTGAAGCGCTCGTCCTTCTCCTCGTAAACCAGGTCATCTTTGCCGGCGCTCGAGCCGGCCACGTGCCGATACAGCCGGTACTGGCGCTTGGTCTTTTCTTCTTCGACCGTATAGAAGAGCGTCTTGTTGTCATTGGCCCAGGCGGCCGAGCCGACCTTGTCGGCGATCACTTCAGAGTCTTTGCCGGTGCGCAGATCACGCACGCGCAGCTTGTACTGGCGGAAGCCGGTGTTGTCGGTCGTATAGGCGAGCAGGTTGCCGTCGTCGCTCGGCTCAAACGCGCCCAGCGACATGAATGGCTGCCCCTTGGCCAGCTCATTCACGTCCACCGTGATCTGCTCCGGCGCTTCCAGGTTGCCCTTTTTGCGGGCGAAGATCTGATACTGCTGGCCCTTCTCCCACCGCGAATAATAGAAGTAGTCGCCCTCTTTGTAGGGAACGTTGACGTCGGTCTCCTTGATGTGGCTGACCATCTCGTCATAGAGCTTCTGCTGCAGCGCAGCTGTCGGCTTCATGACCGCGTCGGCGTAGGCGTTCTCGTCCACCAGGTACTTTGCGACCTCGGGATTGGATTTGTCGCGCAGCCAGCGATAATCGTCCACCAGCTTGCCGCCGTTGATGTGGTTCTCGGTATGAATGGCCTTGGCGACAGGCGGAGGCGGTGGCGGCGGAGCCGCGTTGGCGCCGTTCGCGCCTTTGTCTTTATCTGAGGCGTTCAGAAGAGTACTCATGAGAAGAAAAAGGACAACCACTGATTTTTTCATAAATCCGCCTTTGAGGGTGGGCCGGTGTTCTCGAATGGCGGATTATAGCTCAAGCAATCAGCACTCAGCAGTCAGCACACAGCCTCTGACCGTTCTCGAGGCTCGGAAAAATGATTCGGGACTGAATGCTGAGTGCTGATTGCTGATTGCTGCTACTTCTTGGCCGTTTGCGACGATTGCGACTCTGCGCCCGGGGGAGGGCTGGCAGCGTTCTGCAGCTTGGGCGCTCCGGCCACGCCGGCCGGGCTGAGAATCACCATCTTGGAGCGGCCTTCGCGTCCACCGGGCAGAAAGATCATGTGGTGCGCCGGGTCGTAAGCGATGGCGTAGCCCTTTACGTCGGTGGGCAGCTCGTGATCGACAGTGTTCTTGTTGAGGTCGATGGCCAGTACGGAGCCGTCGCCCGCAGCGGCGTAGAGCAGGTTGCCGCCGGGATCGAGCACCAGCGCATCAGTCCCTCCCGGCGCGGGAATGCGCGCCAGTTCCTGGCCGGTGTCAGCATTGAGGACCAGCACAGCGTAACGCACGGCCACGTAGAGACGTCGCCGGTCTTCATCGAGCGCCAGGCCGGTGGGCTCGGAAGCCACGAGCTTGTAGCGGCCAACGATCTTGTGCGACGCGTCGATCAATGCGACCTGGTTCTGGTCCTGCAGGCTGAGCAGGATCGCGCGCTTTGCCGGATCGTAGACCAGGTCCTGGGGCAGAGCGCCCAGCTCCAGAACTTCGCCTTCCGAACCGGTTTGCAGATTGACGGCACTGAGCGTGCGATCGAGAACGCTGGTCGAGTAGAGCGTCTTGTTCTGCGGCACCCAGAGCAGCCGGTCCGGACGGTGCTCGACCGGGATGATCTTTTCGACTTTCCAATTACGCGTATCGACGGCGATGATGCTGTTGTTGCCGGCCAGCGCGACGTAGAGCACGCCGCCTTCATCATCGACTGCCATGCCCCGGGGATCGCTGATCTGCGAGATGCGGGCGACGACGCGCCGCTTGACCGGGCTGAAAATCTCGATGGTGTTGGTCCCAGGGCGGGTGATGACCACCTGGCCGTTGGCCATGGTGACCTGGTTGAAGCCGGGGCTGCCCGGCAGGTCAATGAGCGCGACTTGGCGCAGCTTGGCGGCGAAGCCGTACACTGAACAGACCAGGATCGTGATGAAAAAAACGGCCTTAATTTTCCGCATGGGAACAGGGACCTGCCATCAGCGTATTGGGATGCAAGTAGCTGGAGGATTGATGCCCGAAAAGCAGCCCGTAGCTCCTGGCCATTAGCCATTGGCTTCCGGATCCACTGCGGTGGCTAATGGCTAAGAGCTAAGGTCTGATGGCTGATTCATTTCGCGTTGATTCGCGGCTGGTTTTTGATTGGCGATTATGGCGCAAACAGGGGCAACGCGGGATTGTCGATCACTCGCTTGCGGGCTGCTCACTTCAGCGCGAATTCGATCTCTGCCGGATAGCTGGCCGCCACTTTCAAAGAGCTGCCCACTGCAAGCTCGCGCGGCGCGTCGAGTTGAGCCACAGGCACGCCAGTTGCCGCATCCAGCAGAACCAACGTGAGCGTGGCATTGTGGGAGAGACTGTTCCACAGCGGATCGCTCGCGAAATCCGGCAGATCGAGGGTGAAACTGCCGTCAGGCTCTACTTTGGCGGCTTTGCCCACCGCGAGCGGCGAGACGGCGAGCCGGGGCACGCCGAAGAACTGGCCGGCCCAGCGGACGTTGTAGAGGGCTGAGACCTCGAGGGCTTTGCCAGCAAAGCGCGAGACATCGGCCTTGCCGTGCAGCGGAGTGGTGCCTAGCTTCTGGCACTGGAAGTCTGCCTGGCGCGTGCCGGCGGCGAGATCGGCTTTGATGGTGGCGAGCTGGCAGCCGGGCGCGAAGACGATCGCGCGGAAACCCTTGGCCGATGTCCCGGACACCGCGGTATCAATCACAATATGGTTGTTGTTCGGACGGGCGACGCTCCCGGCCTGCTGTACCGCGGGATTGCCGCTGAGGAAGTAACGCACCTGTACGTCCTGCAACAACCGGGGCGAGGTTACGTTGATGGTGAAGACATCCTGATTGGGATTGGCTTGGGCTGCGGTGAGAACTGAAATGGCGAGGACGAGAGAACAGAACAACGCGGACTTCGGCATGATGACTTCCTTCGACTGCTCCGGCCATTATCGCGCAACGCGAGCAGATGTTGAAAATCATTTTAGTCTTGGCCGGCTCGGTGGAGCGCGATCAAACAGCCAGGCCCGCCAGCAGCATCGCGTCATAGGCGACTGCGAAAAAGGCTGTAAGAAACCATCCTTTGTGATGTTTCATCGCGGCGACTACGCTTGTAATCAGAGAGCCGGGCAACGTACCCACAACGATGATGCCGTAGATGTCAGCGTCCCATCGGGGCGGAAGGGAAATCGGCAGCAGGACCGGAAGCACCGACAGCAGAAGCAGAACCAGGCCCGTAATCCCAAACGCCTTTCCGCTCGGCATTAGTTACGCCAGGTTCAGCGCGCGCTTGAATGATCCGCGCTCTTTCTGGATCTTTTCCTGGAGCAAAGTGATGGCATAGATGAGCTGCTCAGGGCGCGGCGGACAGCCGGGCACGTAAACGTCGACCGGGATCACCTGGTTCACGCCCTGGACCAGCGCGTAATTATTGAAGACGCCGCCGGAGGTGGCGCAGGCGCCCATGGAGATCACCCACTTGGGCTCGGGCATCTGCTCCCAGAGCTGCCGGATTACCGGTGCCATCTTCTGCGCGACGCGGCCGGCGATGATCATCAGGTCAGACTGGCGGGGCGAGGGGCGGAAGACCTCAGCGCCAAAGCGCGCGATATCGAAACGCGAGGCTCCCATGGCCATCATCTCAATGGCGCAGCAGGCCAGGCCGAAGGTCATGGGCCAGATGGAGTTTTTGCGCATCCAGTTGACTACGTTATCGAGCGAGGTGAGGACCACGCCCTGCGGCTGCTCATTGCCGAACAGGACTTCGCGCATGTGCGCGGCGTCGTCGGGGTAGCCGGCGGTGTTCTCAAAGCGCTTGACCTTCAGCTCGCGTTCGACATCGGGATCGACTAGATGATCGCTCATGTTCCTTATTTTATTGGATGTGTGAGCGGATTTCTAGCCGCTAGCCCCTGGCTTTTGGCTTTTGGCTTTTGGCTCTTGGCTCTTGGCTCTTGGCAGACACAGCGCTGGAACAACATCGGAAGCCCCCAAGGGCAGCGTGTCTGCCGTATAATCCCCGGCATGTTCGATGAGAATGACTCCGGCTTTTCCCGCAGAAAATTTGTTCAGGGCCTGTCCGCGACGGCTGTGACGTTGATGAGCGGCATCGGAAACCCCCTGCCGATGGGAGCTCAGGCCGGCAGCAAGGCTCCGGCGCAGGATACGACCTGGCTCAGTCTGTCCGAGGCGGCGCGGAATGTGCGCGAGAAGAAGATCTCACCGGTCGAGCTGACGCAGCTGTGCCTGAAGCGCATTGAACAGCTCAATCCCAAGCTGAATGCTTTTATCAGCGTCACCGCCGATTCCGCGTTGCAGCAGGCACGCGAAGCCGAAGCCGAGATCCAGCGCGGACATTGGCGCGGGCCGCTGCATGGAATTCCCATTGCGCTGAAAGATTTATTCGACACCGCCGGTTTGCGAACCACGGCGGCGAGCGGAGTCTTCAAGGACAGAGTTCCCACCGAGGACAGCGAGGTCGTGCGGCGGCTGAAGAACGCAGGAGCGGTGCTGCTGGGCAAGCTCAATATGCATGAGTTCGCCTACGGCGGCAGCTCGGTGGTCAGCTTTTTTGGTCCGGTGCGGAACCCATGGTCTGCGGAGCACATGGCTGGGGGCTCATCGGGCGGTTCGGCTGCGGCGCTGGCCGCAGGACTCTGCTACGGCGCAATGGGCTCGGATACCGGCGGCTCGATCCGCCAGCCTTCGGCATACTGCGGCACCGTCGGCATCAAGCCGACTTATGGACGCGTGAGCACGCGCGGCGTGGTTCCGCTTTCCTGGCTCTACGACCATGTTGGCCCGATGACGCGCACCGTGCA
>DASTJB010000177.1:0-5899 GCA_035717005.1 Candidatus Angelobacter sp. | reverse complement strand
GCTGTCGCCATGCTGCATTCTTTCTGGTATACGCGCGCAGGCAACGCATTCGCGGATGTTGCGAAGACCGATCCAAACTGCGCGATGGCGTACTGGGGAGTTGCGATGAATCGACGGACAAATCCCCTCGCGGGTCCGCCTGACGCAGCCGCGCTCAGGGAGGGTTGGGAAGCAGTCGAAAAGGCCAAGGCCATCGGCACGAAAACCGACCGGGAACGCGATTATGTCGCAGCCGTTGAGACTTTTTACAAAGACTGGGAGAAGCTTGACCACAAGACCCGAGAGCTAGCCTATGAGAAGTCCATGGAACGAATGTATTCCCGCTATCCCGAGGATTCCGAAGCGGCCGTCTTCTACGCTCTGGCATTGAATGAAGCCGTGACCGTTCTTCCTGCAGACCCCAATTTCTCCCGGCAACTGAAGGCCGGAGCGATCCTCGAAAAAGTGCTGGCGGCCAATCCGGAGCATCCCGGGGCGCTTCACTATCTCATTCACAGCTATGACTTTCCTGCGCTGGCGGACCGTGGCCTGGCTGCGGCGCGGGCCTACGGCGATGTGGCGCCCTCGGCTCCACACGCGTTGCACATGCCTTCGCACGTTTACTCCATGTTGGGCATGTGGCAGGACTCCATCAAGTCCAACCAGGCAGCCTTATCCGTTTCCGGGCGTTATGCTCATGCCCTGGATTTCATGGTCTATGCTTATCTCCAGCTGGCGCAAGACATCGATGCAAGACATGGAGTCGAGCGGAGCACCGAGTTGCAAAAAAGTCAGAGCGCAGCCGCCGATACTCCGACGGGCGCAATATTGGCTGGATATACTGCGGTGGCGGCTATTCCCGCGCGCTACGCCATTGAAAGGGGAGCCTGGTCCGAGGCGGCCGGGTTGGAGCCAACGCACTCGACTCCCGTGGCCGATTCCATCACCTACTTCACCCGCGCCATGGGCTCTGCCCGTGGCGGTGACCTCCAGGCTGCGCGGAAGAATATTGACCAACTGCAGCAGATCGAGGAACGTCTGCGGGTGTCCAAAGACGACTACTGGGCGCAGCAGGTGGAGATTCAAAGGGATGCAGCCACCGCCTGGGTGACGTTCGGCGAAGGCAAGAGGGGCGCCGCTTTAAAGCTGATGCGCACAGCCGCGGACCTGGAAGACGGAAGTGAGAAGCACGTGGCCATGGAGAATCGCCTGTGGCCGATGCGCGAACTACTCGGCGACATGCTGCTGGCGGCCGATCAGCCCAGTCTTGCCCTGAAGGAATACGAAGCTTCTTTGCAGTCGGCGCGCAATCGCTACCGCGGATTCTACGGCGCCGCAAAAGCCGCGCAACGTTCCGGCGAGGCGGGAAAAGCCCGCACTTACTACGCGAAGCTCCTTGCGCTGTGCGGCCATGCCGAAACCGGGCGGCCGGAGCTCGCCGCAGCAAAAAAATATCTGGCGCAGAAGTGATCACGGTCCTTCTCCGCATCTCCGTGGTGAAATTCTCATTTTCCCTGTTGTAAGATTTCGTTGAGAGGTCCCTCATGCCCGAACCCACTTATGACGAGATGAAAGCCCGGCTTGCCGAACTGGAGAAGCAGGTTGGAACCAAGCGCACCGGATCGCTGGAATTCCGCGTCAGCGAAAAAGGCGGCGTCAGCGTCTACGGTCTTGGCCGCTTCCCAGTCACGCTGTATTTCGAGCAGTGGACCCGCCTGCTCGACCAGGCAGACCAGCTTCGCGCCTTCCTTAACGAGAACAAGGACAAACTGAAGCTGAAAGAGAAATAATAGCCTGATCTCGATCGTGCGATCGGTCTAGCGTTTGCGCCGCATCTGCTCGTCCAGGAATGCGAACACCTCAGGTTCCCAGATGCTCACGCCGAGGTACATGAATATGTGTCCATCCTCCAGCGTCTTTCCGATCGGTGGGTAGATCTTCAGTCGATGAGGTTTGCCCAGATCGGCCAATCTCGCGTCCAGTTCTTTGCCCGGGCGTAGCGAGTAGTCATTTTCCGCATGAATAAAGAACACGGGCGCTTTGATTCGCGCCACGGCGGCGAAGAGCCGTTCGCGCAGCTCCGGCGATCGCTCCCAGCTGTAGCCTGATCCGGAAAAGTTCAGGACTGCGCGCAGGTTGGGCTCGCGCTCTGCCTGGATCAAAGTGAGAGAACCGCCGAATGAGTGGCCGATTACGGCAATCTTGCGCCGGTCTACTTCGGGCAGCTTACGCAAAAAAACCAGGCCGGCCTGCGCATCGCTCAGGTCGCCGTCTTCGAGCAACTTCAACTGCAAGGCATTACGTCCTGCCTGACCACGAGCTGCGAATTCCTGATCAAGCAGATCAACTACGGCCGTGCCTGCATCCGCGGAAAGTCCGACGCCACGGCGGAAGAGATAAAGAAATACATAGCCATGCCGGGCGAAGACCGGTCCCAGGATCGGCGCCTGGTCTTCGTAGGACCCAAGTTTTTCGAGCTCCTGTTTTGAGCGGCCGCTGCCATGGTTGAGAAGCACGGCAGGGAACGGGCCCCGGCCGGTCGGCCGCCAGAGCAGTGCGTGCAGGGTGATTGGTCCGCTCTGAATCGTGACTGTTTCCGCCTTGTTGGAAGACTGGGCCTTCGCGGCAACACTGACCGTGAAGGTAAGAACAAGGGTTCCAATCGAGAGCCGTACCTTGCGCATGCGCGCCTCCCCTGAATCAAAAACCAATAAGAAGAGTTTCTATTCCGCCGTCCATTTCCACTCCGCGTACCTCTTCCTCAGCTCCGCCTTGAGCAGCTTGCCGGTTGAGGTATGCGGGAGGTCGTTCACGAAGACGAAATCGTCCGGCATCTGCCACTTGGCGAACTTCTTGCTTAGAAACGCGCACAGCTCTTCCGCGGTCGCCTTCTGCCCATCTTTCAACGCGACCACTGCCAGTGGCCGCTCCTGCCATTTGGGATGCGCCACCGCGATCACGCCCGCTTCCCGCACTGCCGGGTGGCTCATCAGCGTGTTTTCCAGATCGACCGAGCTGATCCACTCGCCGCCGGACTTCACCAGGTCCTTGCTGCGGTCCACCAGCTTCACGCAGCCATCGCCATCGATGGTCGCGACGTCGCCGGTGCGGAACCATCCATCCTGGGTCCAGCGGTCGCGAGTCTCCGGCGCGTTGAAGTAGCTGCCCGCTACCCAGACGCCGCGGACCTCGAGTTCGCCCATGGTCTGCCCGTCCCAGGGTGCGATTCCCTGATCGTTGCGCAGGCGCACGTCAAAGAAAGGCGCGGGCCAGCCTTGCTTGGAGCGCACGGCATATTTCTGGTCTTCCGGCCAGGCCGGTGATTCACGGGGCAGACATGAAACGGTCCCCAACGGCGAGGTCTCCGTCATGCCCCAGCCGTGAATCACGTGGAAGTCGTGCCGGTCGAGATTGCGGATCAGGCTTTCCGGCGGAGCGGTGCCGCCAATCAGAACGCGAACCGGCTGCGGCGGTTTCCAGTCGTGACCACGCTTATCCAATTCGGGCAAAACGCTCAACCACACCGTCGGGACGGCGCAGGTCATGGTGACGCCTTCGCGCAGCATCAGGTCGAGCACGCTCGGGGGATCCAGATGTGGGCCGGGCATCACGAATTTGGCGCCCACCATCGCCGCGGTGTAGGGCAGGCCCCAGCCGTTGGCGTGGAACATGGGCGAAGCCAGCAGGATGGAGTCATGCTGCGAAATCGCCAGCGAATCCGGCAGAGCCTGCGCCATGCTGTGCAGCACCTCCGACCGATGCGAATAAAGCACACCCTTGGGATTGCCCGTGGTGCCGGAGGTGTAGCACATCGCCGCGCCGTCGTTTTCCCCGATCTCAGGAAGCCTGGCCTTTCCACCGGCCTGCTTGAGCCAGTCTTCATAGTCGGCAAAGCCATGCTGCACCGCCTGCCCGGGATGGCGGACCACAAAGATGCGCTCAAACTTCACCTTGGCGCTGAACTTCTCCAGCACCGGCAGGAGCACGTCATCCACGATCAAAAACCGGTCCTGGGCATGGTTGGCGATCCAGGCAATTTCGTCGGGATGAAGCCGCAGATTGAGCGCGTGCAAGACGCCGCCGGCCGCGGGCACGCCCAGATAGCACTCGAGATGGGCGTAGTGGTTCCACATCAGCGTGGCCACGCGCTCGCCTTTCCTGAGGCCGAGCGAAAGCAGACATTCGCCCAGCCGCACCGCGCGCTGGTGCAACTGCCCCCAGTTGTAGCGATGCAGCGAGCGGTCCGGCAGCCGCGAGACGATCTCGGTCGCGGCAAAGTATTTTCCCGCACGCTCCAGCACGGCTGTGAGCGTAAGCGGGTAGTCCATCATGGTGTGGATAGGAGAAGACATGTTTTCGGGGCATTGTAAATCCAAATCCCGAGAAACGGGCGGGACTGTTAGCGAGTGCGAGATTCGAGTTTCCAACAAGCACCGACGCCGTCGATTCCTGCGATTCCGGCGATGACGCGCGATCGCGGCGATTACCTGTACGTGATCTTCATCCCATCCACATAAATGCTGTACGCCGCCGCCGTGCTGTTGCTGTCGAGTTGCACGGCATTGGTGAACTGGTTGTTCACCGCGCCGGAGAAGAACGCGTTGTGCGTGATGTTCACCGGGATGCGCACGCCGTCGATCGTCAAGGCGTCGTGGATCACCGTGTGCGCCGCAGTGTCATTGTGGTAGTCGGCGGCAATGTGGTGCCACGTTCCGGGCGTGAAACGCGTAAACGCGATGCCGGTTGCGTCCCACTGCTTCAAGCCGTAATCGAAGATGCGCCACTGGTTTCCCGGATACAGTGCCTGCCAGCTGAAGTTGTAAACCCAGCCGTTCAGCACCTGCTGGCACTCGAACTCAATCGCTTGCGGCAGGTTCTCCAGGCCGGCGGGAATGTAAATGTCGAACTCATAAGTCAACGCCGTGATCTGGGTCGTGACCGGCGTGTGCGGCTGATAGAAGTAGCCGTTGGTGAAAGGGACTGTTGCGGCGATGGAAAACTGCGTCGAAGATCCGTCCTCGCTTGGTGTGGCGATACCCAGCGTATCCGAGTACGCCGCCGTTGCCCCGGTTGCGCCGTTGTTGCCGCAGTTGCCGCAGGTGAGCCACGGCGATTCCTCCACACGGTCTATAACTGTGCTGCTCGTGGTCGGGGGCGGTGTAGGCGTTGCCGGTGGAGTCGGTTGCGGCGTAGGAGCCGGGGCCGCGCCGGCCGTGGTGGAAGCCGTGCTTCCTCCTCCGCACGACGCGAGCACAACGGTAAACGCAAGCATTAACAAAGCGGTGTGAGTCCGCAAGTTCCGCAAAGGCGCCTCCTGCTCGAGGGGTTTGGCTTTTGGTGTTGCGGAACTTTACCAACGGCGCCCTGATTCTGTATTACGCAAAACGCCTGAGATTACGCTGGAACTCTTAATGAATTACGGGAATGTATCCCCGGGCACTGTTCTTTCGGACAGTTCTGCGTCTCGCCTTGCCGTGCAGCCCAGGGTGCACGGGTGCTCACCCGGATGCCGGTAACTTGTGCAGCTTCATGGGCTTTGCCGGATCCCCTGGCGCTTGCCGCGCCCTCTGCGGCTGCACCAAAGGCCAGTTGTGCTCAACTGGTCGCCGGAACAGTCCCGCTTTTGCTTTGGTGTCCAAGCGGTGTTTCGAAATCTGAGGTGCGGGGCGAAAACAGGTGAACATTCGATAGAGCCCCAAGCCCCGCATGCTGCATAATTGGGTTCGCACCTCCAGAACGTCTGAAAGGGCGAGCGATTGACTTCCGGCGACGCAGGCTTGGCTGAAGCCTTGGCCAAATCAAAAACTGAGCTGTTGTTCCGCGTGTCCGGTTTGCGCGTCGAATATGACGCTGCCGCCGGTGACGTTGTGCGCGCACTGCGCGGCGTGGACCTGGAAATCGCTCCGGGCCAGACCGTCGG
>DASTJB010000176.1:0-6952 GCA_035717005.1 Candidatus Angelobacter sp. | reverse complement strand
GATCCGCGGCGCCGCCCACCGCAATTTGCTCCCTATCATCTGCGGCTGGACTGGCTGATGTGGTTTCTTCCTTTTGCGGTCGGCGTGAGCGAAAGCGGCGTCTATGTGCGCGGCTATGAGCTGTGGTTCATGCGCTTCATGCGCAAGCTGCTGGAAAACGATCCCGCCACCCTGAAGCTGCTGCGGGGACATCCGTTTCGCGAAACTCCGCCGCGCTATCTGCGCGCGCTGTTCTACCAGTATCGCTACACCACCTGGCGCGAGCGGAAGGAAACCCGCGCCTCCACCCCGGCAAACGCAAAGAACGCATTTCCACCCCGCCAAGCGAAAAGCGCGCTTGTCGGGGGCCCCGCATTTGCCGGGGACTCCGGTGCGTGGTGGGAACGAAGGCTGATCGGAACGTACATGCAGCCAATCTCGCTGGCGCAGCTGCGCAAGGTCTAGTTCGCCGACGCACGATTCGAGCTAAAATCAGCCGAAGAATGGAGAGAGGCCATGCCTGAAGAGCAGGATCAGACGATTTATAGAGTTGTGCTCAATCACGAAGAACAATATTCCATATGGCCGGCGAATAAGGAGCTGCCTCTGGGCTGGAACGACGCCGGCAAGAGCGGAACGAAGGAAGAGTGTCTTGCCTACATCAAGGAAGTCTGGACCGATATGCGGCCACTAAGCCTGCGCAAAAAGATGCAGGAGCAGGGACTGGGATGAGCGGAGATTACGAAACCGGGTCCTGCGGCCAGGAATGAACCGAGTCGCGCTGATTACATGGAGCGGCCTGACTGAGGGAGCGGAAAGCGAGCAACTGCTGATTCCGCTGCTCGCGCAGCGCGGCGTGGAAGCAGAATTGGTGGATTGGAGCGATTCGTCCGCGGACTTCACTGCTTTCGACCTGCTCGTGCTGCGCTCGTGCTGGGACTATCACCTGCATTACGACGCTTTTGCCGGCTGGTTGCGCACCACGGCTCGCACTGTGCCGGTCTTGAACCGTCTTGAAACTGTGCTGTGGAACAGCAACAAGTTTTATCTGCGGGAGCTCGAATCGCTGGGCATTGAGATCGCTCCGGCATGCTTTGTTCCGGGCGGGCAGGAGCTGAGCAGCCGGGAGCTCGCACAGATCGAAGGCTGGCCCGATACCGTGGTGAAACCCGCGGTCTCGGCTTCGGCGCACAAAACCTACCGGTTTAAAAAAGGCACATTGCCTCAGCCGCAAAAACTGAAAGAGTTGATGAAACACCAGCCTTTTCTGGTCCAGCAGTTTGTGCCGGAGATTCAGACCAGGGGCGAGATATCCTTCATATATATCGACGGCGCGTACAGCCATGCCGTGCTGAAGCGGCCTGGCAGTGACGATTTTCGCGTACAACTGGAGCACGGCGGCAGCGCTGAGCAATACCGGCCGCCGGCTGCTCTGTTGCAGCAGGCGGATGAGATCGCCAGGACCGTGCCTCAGGTGCGCGACTCGCTCTATTGCCGCATTGATGCGGTGGAGAAAGACGGCCGGTTACTACTGATGGAGCTGGAGCTGATCGAACCGGAATTGTTTCTGGGTTTGGCCGAGGGCGCGGCGGAACGATTTGCGGCAGCGATTGCCAGCCGTGTAATTTGATCTCTTTATGGCACCCTCGATTGAAAGAAAGCTCAGAATCCAATTTCAGAAGAGCCTGAATCGAGGTTTTCTCCACAATGCTTGCCTCGATCCAGCTTTACCGACCTACGTTGCGAATAGCGCTGAAATGAACGAAATATTCGTTGTCAGAGTTGATTCAAGGCGCGGGGGGCGTTATTGGTTCACTGATCGACGAATCTTATGGGAAGAATCTCCCGAGATGAAAGAGCTGCTGCGCTACGAACATATCCAACGTGTGCACTGGATGTTCAAGGACCTATACAGCCGAGACAAGCTGCTAGAAGCTGACGAGATAAAACGCAATCACTTTGATCGCCTGGAAATCGAAACTGGAAATGGTCTTGTCACTCTGGAAGGGCTCGACCAGGCCTACTGGCCAGCACTTCACTTTCTGTGGTGGATTACCCGCTGATATCCGCTCGTTCATTGCTAAAGCGATTTTCAGGCAAGCTACTCGCGCAGCTCGTAGCCCGCCGATTTAATTCCCTGGACTACCCGCTCGCGAATGCGCGTGACTTCGTCGGCGGTCAGGGTCCGGTGTTCCGCTCCGGCGGTCAATCGAAAAGAGACGCTCTTCTTGCCGCCGGGTAGCGCGAAGATCAGCAGAAATTGCAGTGCAACCAGATCGTCGCCCGCCAGACGCCGCAGCTTGCTTTCCAGATCGGCAACCAGCTCACGTTCGCCCGCCACGATCGACAGATCAAAGCTGCTGGTCGGGAAGCGGCGCAGCGGCTCATATTTCCGCGGCTGTGCGGGCAGAGCTCGCAGCGCATCAAGATCCAGATCGAGTATGGCGGCGCGGCCGCGGGCGTTTTCCAGCAGCGAAGGATGCAGTTCGTAAAGACTGCCCACACGCTCGCCGCCGGCTTCAATATGCGCCGAGCGTTCCGGATGCATGGTCCGGGTGTGGTCTTTGTCCGGCGCCAACGTGAACTCGGGAACCAGATACTGCGCAACGCGCTTCATCTCCAGGACATGTGCACCGCTCAGGTCGCGGCCCCCGTCGCGAACAAAGATCGCGGCGATCAGGTGCGTGCGCTCCTGCGGCTTGCCGGTTTTGTCCTTGTGGTACTCACGGCCGATCTCGAAGAGGCGGAAGTCGGCAAAGTAGCGGCTGTTATCGGTCAGGTTGCGGCGAATGCCCGGAAGCAGGTTGGGACGCATATATTTCTGCTCGGCAACAATCGGATTAGCCACTTGTAACAGCTTGCCAGTGTCGTAACCGAACAAGGTTGCGTCCGCTTCCGATATGAACGAATAGTTGCTGACCTCGGTAAAGCCCTGGCCTTTCAGCGCCTCGCGCACGGCGCGGTGCTGCTCATGATCCAGATTGCGCGGCACCGGCTCAGCCAGCACCGCAGGCGCCTGCGGCGTGATGGAGGCATAGCCCACCATGCGCCCGATCTCTTCCACCAGATCTTCGGGAATGGAAATATCTTTTGTGGCGCGCCAGCTGGGAACGGTGAGCACCAGCTTGCGCGGCCCGGCTTGCTCCACACCGAAAACCAGCGCGCGGAAGATGTTGATGACTTCTTCAGTGGAAAGCTTGCGCCCCAGCTTGCGCTCAGCCCAGTCGATATCAAGCGTGATCTTTGGGATGGGCAGCTTGCGCGCGTAGATATCGATGGGCTGCGCGGCCTGCGATCCGGGCGAGATCTGCTTCAGCAGTTCGACGGCGCGGGCCAGCGCCCGCGCGGTGTTTTCCGGGTCCTGGCCCTTTTCAAAACGCATGGAGGCATCCGTGCGGAGCTTGAGCCGCGCCGATGATTTGCGCACCGGGGCAGCAGAGAAGTTCGCGGCTTCCAGAACAATGCGCGTCGTTGTATCGCGAATGGCCGTGTCGTTGCCGCCGATGATCCCGGCAATGCCCACCGGTTTGTTTGCATCGGCGATCACGATGTCTTCCGCGCTCAGCGAATATTTTTCGCCGTTCAGCGCCAGGATCCCTTCACCTTTTTTAGCGGCGCGGACGATGATCGTGTCGCCGAGAAGGTCAGCGTCGTAGGCGTGCATGGGTTGGCCCAGTTCGCAAAGCACGTAATTCGTGACATCGACCAGATTGTTGATGGGATTCACGCCCAGCGAGTTCAGGCGCACCTGCATCCACAGCGGCGAGGGCGCGACCTTGACGTTTTCCACGCGCTGGCCGCTGAAGCGCGCACAGAGGCTCGGGTCTGCGATCGTAATGGAGAGGTCTCCCTTCGCCGCGGGCGCCTTAAGCGGGCCCCCATTCACGCCCGCTTTTGGCGTGAATGGGTAGAGTTCGCCCACGGGATCGGCAACGCTCAGGCCGGCGATGGCGGCCACTTCACGCGCCATGCCCAGATGTCCCCAGAGATCCGGACGGTTGGTGAGAGATTTGTTGTCGATCTCGATGATTGCATCAACTTCGTTGCCTTCGGCCTTCGCCACGTCGCTGACGCTGGCGCCGGGAAACGCGCCGGGATCATGCACGCCCTCGCACTCGGCGGTCTTCATGGTGATCTGGCGGGCCAGCTCGGTCACCTCCATGTTGAGACCGGGGACAAGCTCGCGCAGCCAGTTATAAGAAAATTTCATATCAGAACTGGTTCAGGAAACGCAGATCACCGCTCTGCATCAGGCGGATATCGTCAACCGCATAGCGCATCATGGCCAGGCGCGTGAGGCCCAGGCCAAAAGCAAATCCGTTCCACTCCTGCGGATCGAGTCCGCAATTGGAAATCACGTTCGGGTGTACCAGGCCGCAGGGCAGCAGTTCCACCCATCCGCTCTGCTTGCACACGGCGCAGCCGGCGCCGCCGCAGATCAGGCACTGAATGTCGAGCTCGAACCCGGGTTCGACGAAAGGGAAGTACCCGGGGCGCAGTCGCACGGTGACTTTGCGGCCAAAGATCGAGCTGAGCAGCGTCTGCATGAAATAGATAAGGTGCCCGACCGAGACATCGCGGTCCACCATCATGCCCTCGACCTGGTAGAAAGTGTGCTCATGAGAAGCGTCAACCTCTTCATTGCGGAAGACCCTTCCGGGCGCGATCATCCGCATGGGCGCGCCGTACTTCTGCAGTCCGCGGACCTGCACCGGCGAAGTATGCGTGCGCAGCAGATGGCCGTCAGTCATCCAGAAGGTGTCCTGCATGTCGCGCGCCGGGTGGTCAGGCGGGATATTGAGCGCGTCAAAGTTGTAGTAGTCGCTTTCCACCTCGGGACCGTCGAGCACGCGGAACCCCATGGAGATGAAGAGCTGCTCGATCTCCTCCTGCACCTGCGTAACGGGATGAAGGTGGCCAGGCGCGATGCCCTGCGGCGGAATGGTCAAGTCAATCCACTCGGCCTTGAGCTTTTGGTCGGACTCAGACGACTCGAGAGAAGCTTTGCGGTCTTCGAACGACTTTTCCAGCGTGGCCTTGGCTTCGTTGAGCAGGGCGCCGGCTTTGGCGCGGTCTTCCGGCGCCATGGAGCCGAAAGTCTTGCTGATGCCCGCCAGCGTGCCTTTGCGCCCCAGCACGGCGACGCGCACCTTCTCCAGATCGGCCATGGAGACGGCGGAGTTGATGTCGCCCAGGGCGGATTGCATCAGGTCGCGGATCGTCTGGATCGGATTGGTCGTATTCAAGGTGTGCGCGCTCGCGAATCTTTAATCCTAAAATATAACATTCGTCACACGTTTAAGCAGTTACGGGGGCGAAATCCGTTTGCCCCTCGGAGACGTACTACTTACGACTGGAATTATGTTCAATTCACTAGAGGGGAGTTCCTCCGGAACGTTATCGCGCCGCGCGTTCCTTTTCTCGGCGGCCGCGATCGGCGGAGGCATATACTTTTTGATTATGGGCTTTTTCTCAAGAAAATCGGGCACAGCAGAAGTTGAAACGCCAAAACGCAGCCACTCGAACGCAAAGGGCCAGCCGCAGGAAGTGACGATCGTTGAGTTCACCGGCTCCGGCGAGCGCAAGGACACGGTGCGTGTTCCCAAGCTGGTGAAGACTGAAGACGAATGGCGGCGGCAGCTTTCGCCGCAGCAATTTAACGTTACGCGCGAAGATGGCACGGAAATGGCCTTCACCGGCAAGTACTGGGACAACCACGAAAACGGGATCTACCACTGCGTGTGCTGCGGCACGGCGTTGTTCAGCTCCGATACCAAATTTGAATCCGGCACCGGCTGGCCCAGCTTCTGGCAGCCGATCGCCGAAGAAAACGTGGAAGAACTGAATGACGCGAGTTTCGGCATGCGCCGCATCGCAGTGGAGTGCACACGCTGTGGCGCGCATCTGGGCCACGTTTTCCCTGACGGCCCGCGGCCGACCGGGCTGCGTTACTGCATGAACTCTGCGTCGCTCGAGTTCGTGAAGAAAAGCTAGGAGAATCCATGGTTCGCCGACTTATCAGCATTCTTGCGCTGTTGTGCCTGAGCGCGGCCATCTCCTGCCGCGCCTCGTCAGGAAGCGCTGCGGTGAAACTTCCCGATCCCACCACTGACGAGCCGCTCAGCAAAACTCACGGCCCGCAGGCCGTGGTGCTGGCCGGCGGATGCTTCTGGGGCATTCAGGCCGTCTTCGAGCACGTGAAGGGCGTGAGCAGCGCCACTGCCGGTTATTCCGGCGGCGCCGCTGACACGGCACATTATGAAATCGTCAGCAGCGGCAGCACAGGACACGCTGAGTCGGTCCGCGTCGTCTATGATCCGGCGCAGATTTCCTTCGGGCAGATCCTGAAAGTGTTTTTCTCCGTCGCGCATGATCCCACCGAGCTGAACCGCCAGGGTCCGGACGAAGGCACGCAATATCGTTCCGTCATTTTTTACGCGACCGGCGAGCAGCGCCGCATCGCGCAGGCGTACATCGAGCAGCTCAACCGCGCCAGGGTCTTTGCCCAGCCGATCGTCACCGAACTGGCGCCGCTGAAGGCGTTTTACCCCGCAGAGGCCTATCACCAGGACTACGCGGAGCATCATCCCAACGAGCCGTACATCGCCATTAACGACTTGCCCAAGCTCGATCACCTGAAGCAAATGCTGCCCGAGCTGTACGTAAAAAAATGAGCGGATGATGTAGCCAGGCCTGACCATCGTTGCGCTTCAGCCCGGCTCGAGCAGGGAAACGATAAAAACCTGCGCCATCACCCGACTCTCATTGGATGCGTTCTCCGGCCGCCACAGCGCGCTAGCGCACCTGCAGGCTGTCGAGCATCTTCTGGTACGTCGGATGGAGCTGGTTGAAGTCGCGCTCCGGCGAGATGAAGACCAGGTACATCACGTTGCCGTCCGGGCGCGGCAGCGTCACCAGCCAGTCGCGTTCGGGCAGGGGCTGGCCATTGAGCTGGAGCGGCGAGTTTCCGGCC
>DASTJB010000175.1:0-12149 GCA_035717005.1 Candidatus Angelobacter sp. | reverse complement strand
ACCGGCTGTGGTGTTCCGGGCGCGCCGCAGCCTCCGTCTACGGGAATTCCCAAGTTTGTCGGCGACTTGAAGGCCGTGCGCAAGGGCGACACGGTTACTCTCACCTGGACCACTCCAACCGAGACCGGCGACGGCGAGTTGATCCGCAAGCCGGGCAAGATGCTGCTGCAGCGAGCGCTCAGTTCAGGACACGACGCGGAACTGAGCTTCCAGTCAATCTCTGAAGTGCCGCTGGAGCCCACGCTCAAGGAAGAACGCGGCGAACAGGCGACGGCGAAAGATTCGTTGACGAACGTCTGGCAATCGGCTGGCAATGCGGACTACGCGCTCTACCAGGTGATGGCGCAGAACCGCAATGGCCGCTCGTTTGGATTGCCGAATCGCGTCTCCGTGCCCCTGGTGCTCACGCTCAAGACTCCACAAAATGTAAAGCTCGAAACGGTTCCTGATGGAATCAGGATCGGCTGGGACCAGGGCTGGCCGCCTAACCGCGAGTCGCATATCACCGCGCAGTATGTGTGGCGCATCATGCGCAGGCTGGAAGGCGCGAATGACGCCGTGATGGTTCGGCAGCTGACGGCCGGCAATGAGGCGATGGTGGTGGTCGATAGCACGATTGAGTGGGAGAAGAACTACCAGTACTGGATTACGCCGGTGACGCTCTGGCAGGACGGGAATCGTAAAGGCGAGATCGAGGGCGACGATTCGCCGGCAGCGTCAATCCTGGCGCATGATTCATTCCCACCGGCAGCGCCGAGTGGCATGCAGGCAGTTTATTCCGTGGTTCCCGGACAGCAGCCGTTCATCGATGTGACCTGGACGCCGAACACAGAGCCGGACCTGGCGGGATACAACGTCTATCGACACGGAGAGAATGGGCCTCCGGTGAAGATCAACAACGAGCTGGTGAAAACGCCGCGGTTCGCCGATCCCAACATCCAGCTGGGGGCAAAGTATTTCTATTCGGTTTCAGCGGTGGATCTGCGCGGAAATGAGAGCGGGCGGTCGGAGGAGACGAGCGAGAAGGCGCCGAAAGAGTAGCAGTCAGCAATCAGCAGTCAGCCCATACGGAGTTCCTCACTGCGCCTCGGCCTGTCGCTGCAAGGTGCTATACTTCCGCGCAAATATGCCCAAAAAATTCCTGTTGCGAGTCGTCGCGGCTTCGAGTGCCCTGGTGTGCGTCTCGATGCTCGGCGTGTCTCCCCGATCTTCAGCCGCGACCACTTCCACATCGCCGGCGCCGCCGGCCCCGGTGATTGCCGCGGTGGAACTGCACCCGGCATCGACGCTGCTGGTGCAGCCTTGTCCGGTGGTGCTGGTTTTTCACGGGGATATCACCACCGCTCGCGCCGCGTCGGTGACTTACACCTGGGTCGATTCCCGCGGGAAGAGCTGGCCGGTGCATCATCGCCGGTTTTCTTTGCCGGGCGTGAACGGCGTAAGCCACAGATGGAAGGTGGGTAAGCCGGGGAAGATGGTGGATTACTGGGTGCAGCTAAAGGTGATCTCGCCGGAGAGCATGGTTTCGAACAAAGTGCCGGTGCATTTCACATGTGCGAAGTAGCGTTTTCTGAAATCCCGAGCGCGGCGAGGGAACCCTATAACCGGAAAGCTCTTCAGGTTCTACAGAAGTCGAGGAAGCCGGTATAAGTTCCAAACACAAGGTCCCTCACCCCTACTTGCGCGCTGAAGCAAGCGCGCGCTCGTTTACGGGGGTTCGGGATGACGAGCGTAAAGACTTACAGTAAGCCCAGGCGGCATAGGCCTCAGGCATTTCGTGGCTATAGGGGTCCCTCGCTTGCGCTCGGGATTTCAGAGCCATCCGCTGTAACCTTCAGCGCGACCATCACCTTGTCATCGTCATTCATGCTGGCGGTCGAGTAGGCGGAGAGTTCGGCCAGGACGGCGTCGATGATGCCCTGCGCGGTGCCCTCGCGGTGGCGGCGGACAAAGTCGGTCAGCCGGCGGGCGCCGTATTCGTGTTTCTGTTCATCGGAAATATGGATGATACCGTCCGTGGTGCAGACCAGCAGATCGTCCTTTTCAAGCTTCACGGTGCCGCGGGCGTAGTCGACCTGCGGAAAGAGTCCGATCACGGTTCCGCCTTCCTCCAGCAGCTTGACTTCACCGCTCTTGCCTTTCACCAGGATGGGCGGAACGTGACCGGCGTTCACGTATTGCAGAATGTTGCGGCGCGTGTCGATGAGGCCGAGGAAGACGCTCAAGTGCTTGCCGCCGTGGGTGTAGGTATAGAGCATCTCGTTGAGCGAAAAGGCCAGGACCTCCAGCGAGTGCAGATGCATGACCAGCGCGCGCAGCGTCGCGTGCAGGTTGGCCATGATCAGTGCGGAGGAGACGCCCTTGCCTTCCACTTCCGCGGAGACCAACAGCAGCGAATGGGGCCCAAGCTGGATGAAGTCGTAGTAGTCGGCGGCCACGTCAAAGCAGAAGTCGCTCAGCACGGCAATGTCATAACCGGGGACGACGGGCGGCGCGTCCGGCAGGAGGCGCTGCTGGATGCTGCGCGCGAGCGAGAGGTCGCGCTCCAGGCGCTGCTTTTCCATGGTGTCGCGATGGAGCTGCGCGTTCTCGAGCGCCATGGCCATGTGCCCGGAAAGTTTGGTGAGGAACCCGATGTCATCGTTCGTGAATTTGCCGCTCTGTGCATTGAGCAGCTGCAAGACGCCGACGATTTCGCCGGAGTGATGGCGGATGGGCAGGCTCAGCAGCGACTTGGTACGGTAGTTCAGGCGCTGGTCAAAGCTGGGATCGAAGAGCTCGAGCTTGTACGCGTCGTCGGTATTGACGACTTGGCCGGTGACGGCCACGTGGCCGGCGATGCCTTTGCCGAACGGGACGCGGATTTCCTGGTGGTCGAGACCGGAGGCGGCAATGGACCAGAGTTCCTGGCGCTTCTGGTCGGCGAGGAAGACGGTGCCGCGCTCGGCTTTCACTTCGGTGCGGGCGATTTTGAGGATCAGCTCCAGAAGCTCGGCCAGATCGAGCGTGGAGTTGAGCAGGCGCGTGGCTTCGAACAGCAGTGAGAGCTGGTTGATGCGCTTGTCTTTTTCCTGCGTGGCCAGCACGTTGGTGAGCTTGGCTGCGCTCATCTCGGAGTAGAGCCGCCACCAGAGAAGCAGGTCTTCCGGGGCTTCGCCTGCGGTATAGACGGCAAGAACGCCGGCAAGCTGTCCGGCCGCGAGCAGCGGGTAGCCGGAGATGTGGGTGAGGCCGGTGGCGCGAGAAAATTCCTGGTCGTCACCGCCGAAGGTGGAGAGCACGATGTTTTCAATGAGAGTCTTGTTGTGGGCGATCTTGCCCACAGCCCCTTCGCCGGCAGCGGCATAGTCGCGGCGATGCGTGGCGCGCAGGCCCTCGGTGTGGGTGAGATAGCAGGAGCCGGAGGAGCTGTCCCAAAGCCAGAGTTCGGCGCGCGCGGCCTCAAACTCGCTAACCAGCATCTCCAGCACGCGCGCGGTCAGGTCTTCACCGGCGCGGCTGAGCGTGGCCACGGCCGACGCGAACGCGTTGACGTAGTTGCGGCTCTGCGACTTTGCTTTTGTCACGGCGGGCGAGTCCATAGCGCGCTATCTGAGGTCTGCTTGCTTCCCGAGTTTAACGGGATTTTGGGGGAAATCCTGGGGAGAGTGGGCTTAGTTTATGAAGAAGTACCTGGAATGTAAAGAAATGAAGGGGTAACGAGGGGAGCAATACCTTTATCGGGTGATCTGGCGATCGGGAAGGCCGGCACTGCATTCAATTTCGGCGATCTTGGCAATTTTGGCATTCTGCAATTCAAAAGGCCGATCCCCAGAAAATGCAGCGGCGGCGGGAGACGATTTGATTGAGCGCCTGCTGCATTTCTTCGCGGACCTGTCGGCTGATGGAGCTAACCAGGGCGCGGTTGGAAGCCGATTCGGGCGGATATTGCCTATAGACGTGCAGCGGCGGCAAGATTTGGACATGCCATTTTGAAGGCAGGGGAGCGGGAAGAAAGGGGAAGGTCGAGATCGGGAGATAGGGCCACTGCATGTGACGCCGCCACCAGCGGGACTGGATGCGGGCAAAAATGGGCAGAGCATCGGCGCTGCCGACGATTACGAAGGGAACGATGGGAGCACGATGGCGCAGGGCCATTTTTATGAAGTCGTCGCGGCCGAAGCTCTGGAGCTGGTAGGCGTTACGATGCAGCGAGAACGCCCCCGCCACGCCTTCGGGCAGGACGCCGAGGATTTCATCGGCTGCAAGAGCCCGCTCGGCGTTTTCACGACAGGCGAGCACGCCGCCCATCCTGGTGACGAATCGGGCAATCGGACGAAATTTGAGCAGGCCGGGATGAACCAGGAAGCGGGGAACGCGCCCGGTGTGACGCTGAATAAGATGCAGGACCATAATGGCGTCGAAGGGGATGAAGCCGCGGTGGTTGCCGACAAGGATGGCGCGGCCTTCGCGGGGCAGGTGCTCCAGGCCGGTGGTTTCGACGCGCCAGTAATAGTTCGCAAGGAAATTGAAAAGGAAGCTGCGACGGCGGATATAGGCGAAGTCAGGCGGCCCCAGTTGGACTTCCGGCGAAGCAGCTGGAGTTTTCAAACAGAATTAAGACGGCCCGCGAGGGAAGATCCGCTCGAGCGCCAGCATGACGTCTTCGGCCTTGTCGTAGAGATAGGCCGCGCCGGGCGAGACGCCAATCTGGCGGAAGAGTTCGTTGCGGTCCCAGTCATTCCAGACCTCGGCGATCTTGCCGTTTTCAATGCGGAAACGGCTGCTGCCGCTCACCTGGAAATGCTTTCCCGTGGGCTTCATCAAGCCATTAGCTTTGCCGCTGTGGGAGCCGCGTCCGGTCCAGGAGACGGTGACGATATTTCCGTCGACGCTCATTCCGCCGGGCGTCATGTGGAGGTCAGGGGCGGCGGAGCGGAAATTCTTGCCTTCAGAGACGGAGTGCTCCAGCGGCACGGTTTTGCCGCGTTCGTGCACCACGCAGTTGCTTGCGTAAACCTCAGAGATCGCGCCATAACGGCCGTTGTTGAAGAGGTCTTCAAAGACGCGGTGGACAAGTTGCTTCATCTGCTGCGGCGAATCCTGCGCCTGCACGCTGGGTTTTTCGGGCCGCTGAGGTTCCCTGGGTTTTTTCTGTGCCATCAAGGCTGTACCAAACAAGCATGCGGTTGCGAACATGGCAATGGCGGTGATGCGACGCATAAGACCTCCCTGACGGGGATGACCAGGATTATACGCCGCAACGGAAACGATGGCGTTCAAATCATGGTGCGAAGTGTCTAAGTAAAAAATGGCGGCAGATTAAAAAATAACGTGCTTGCCTTTTGTGCTCCGGGGGTGATAAAAGCGCACCATCCGCCCATCTGCACGGTAGCCATGGGGCTGTGCCACCGGGGCGAGGGAGCCACACAAAAATGAATATTATTCAGCGACTCGCAATGATACTGCTTGCGTCGGTCATGGGCGCTTCCGCGATCGCGCAAACCGCGGCGACGGCAGATCTGCATGGAACCATCAAAGACCCGAATGGCGCAGTGATCAGCGGCGCCACGGTCACGGTTCGCGATGAAGCGAGGAACTTCGAGAGATCGGCGACGAGCAATGACACCGGCTACTTCACCCTGCTATCACTGCCGCCGGGCAATTACACGCTGACGGTCACAGCCAAGGGGTTCGCGAAACTCACGGCCAGGAACCTAAGCCTGACGGTGGGCCAGGTGGCCGATTATCCGGTGACCATGCAGTTGCCGACCGCGGAGCAGGAAGTCACGGTGACGGGCGAGCCGCTGCTGGTGGAGACGGCGAAGACTTCGACTTCAACGACGATTGGCGAGAACCGTATTGAGAACCTGCCGATCAACGGCCGCAACTACGTGAATTTCTCGCTGACGAACTCGCAGGTGCAGCGCGATGTGGCGCCTTCGATTGGCGCGGCGCCGACCTCAGGGCTGAACTTCGGCGGGCAGCGAGCGCGCTCGAATGCGGTGAACGTCGACGGGATGGATGCGGTCGACGCCGGCGTGAACGGAATCCGCTCCACGCTGTCGCAGGAGGGCGTGCAGGAATTCCAGATCATCACGAATGGCTATGAAGCCGAATATGGCCGCGCCTCGGGCGGCGTGGTCAACATTATTACCAAGTCGGGCACCAACGGTTTTCATGGCAGCCTCTTCGGCTATTTGCGGAACCGCAATATCCAGGCGCCGAACCCGTTCAGCAACACGCCCAACCCGGGATACACGCGGGTACAAGCCGGAGCTGCGGCGGGCGGAGCGATCAAGCGCGACAAAACTTTCTACTACTTTTCCTTTGAGCTGACGCGGCGGCATGAGACCGGGTTCTCGACGATCGGCGCGAACAATTTCGGGCTGGTGCCGCTGGCGAATGCCGCGAGCTTCGGCCTGCCCGCAGGATCGCTGGTCACGCCGGCGCAGGCCACGTTCCTGGCGACTGCTCCCATCAGTCCTTTCACCGTCGCGTACGCGCAGCTGGCGGCGGGTGGTGCCGGGGTTGCGCTGAAGGGAACGCCGGGAGCGCTTGGCCCGCTGGGAGCGTTCCCCACAACGGGCGCGCCGCTGCCGGCCTCATTTCATAGCCTGTTGAGCCAGGTGGGAAACTACCCTGTCGTTGAAAAAACGGAACTTTACTCGCTGCGGCTGGACCACAAGTTCACGGCCAACAACTCGATCATGGTTCGCGGGGGTCTGAGCCCGAGCGACCTGACGGGCATCCAGGTGAACGCACAGAACCAGGACTTCGGCCAGAACGCGTTTTCGCGGACTTCGACGCAGAACTATCACGACGGCAGCATTGGCTTCCAGGACACGTGGATCCTGGGCGACAACAAGATCAATGAGGCGCGGTACCAGTATTCGCGGCGCGGGTTGCTGTACAACTTCTCGCGCGCGCCGGGCGGCGGCGACGTGGCGGTGAACATTCCCGGCTTCGCCTTCATTGGCCGCGAGCCGTTCTCGTTCGTCGACCGAGTGGAGCAGCGGCACCAGGTCAGCGACAATTTCTCGCTGATCAAAGGGCGCCACAGCTTCAAATTCGGCGGCGACATGAACCACCTGCCGGTCACGGCGGACTTCACCGTGAACTTCGGCGGAATTTACAACTTCGGCGAAGTGGGCAGTTCGCAGGTGAGCCCGGCTTTCTCGGGCTTCCCGAATTTCTCCGCAGTGCAGGCCTATGGCATGGGACTGCCGCAGGTGTTCATACAGGGCGTGGGCAATCCGCATGACCAGTTCAGCCTGACCTCATTCGGATTCTTCGCGCAGGACGCATGGCGTATCCGCAATAACCTGACGTTGAACTACGGCGTGCGCTATGACTACGAGCTGACGCCGACCTTCGCCGCGGTGAACCCGCTTTCGCAGGCAGCGCAGGATGCGCTGAACATCACGCAGGGCATTCCGCGCGACAGCAACAACGTTGCGCCGCGAGTGGGGTTGGCGTGGGACCCGAAGGGCAACGGCAAGACGGTAATCCGCGGCTCGTATGGGATCTTCTACGATCATCCGCTGCTGGCGCTGGCCTTTGATTCCGACGTGGCCGATGGCAGCCAGGCGCCGCAGTTCATTCTGTTTGGAGGCGCGCCCTGCAATCCGGCAGCGCCACCTTCACCGGCGAATGCGCTGAACCTGAATGCGACGAACGCATTCCAGGGGCTGCTCGGCGTCGGAAACTGTCTCTCGCCCGGGCTGGCCACGGCGGCGAACTTCCTTGACGCGCAACAACGTTTCAATCCGGCGCCGAATGCTCCGTCTGTTTTTACCAACCAGGCCTATCTGACGGCGGGCGTGCCAATGATCTCCCAGCCGTTCGGCTTCCCCACGGGCAAGAACTTTCAATATGGATATGCCGAGCAGGCCGGTCTTTCGATTGAGCGCGATCTGGGACATGACTTTGCCCTGAGCGCGACCTACAACTTCACCGGCGGGCACCACCTGAACCGGCCGATCAACGTGAACCCCGCGAGCGCGAAAGCGATCGTGGAGAACTGGGAGCGCGCCAACGCGTGGGCAGTCGCAAATGCGCAGCCGCTGTTCACCAATCCGCTCACCATCGCGACCTGCAATGTCGGCCCGGCAGGAGCGTTTGTGCCGCCGGCGCTGCTGAGTTTCTTCCGCCCGTCGGGAATCAATCCGTCGCTCACCGCTGTCTTCGCGCCGTGCATGGGGCTGGCGAACCTGGTGGCCGGGCAGTACCGGCTGGGGCTGGGCACGAACGTTCCCTTCAGCGATATGGTCGGGAACTTCTCCAACGGCAGCTCGGTGTACCACGGGATGACGGTGAACCTGCGCAAGCGGATGAAGAACCACATCGAGTTCCTGGGATCGTACACGTGGTCGCACGCGATCGACGATTCCACCGACCTGCAAACGCTGCTCTCGCCGCAGAACGATCTGCATCCGGAACGCGAGCGCGCGAACTCGACCTTCGACCAGCGCCACCGCTTTGTGTTCAGCGGCATTTACCAGAGTGGCAAGGCGGGCGACAGCTTCTGGGGCAAGTTCTTCTCGAACTGGACGGTGGCCCCGATCGTCGAGTTCAGCTCGGGACGGCCGTTCAACATCGTGACCGCGACCGACCAGAACTTCAACTTCTCGACCTCAACCGACCGGCCGAATGCCGTACCGGTGGGCACGCCAACGAATGCGTGCGGCTTCCCGACGGTGCCGTCCAAGGTTTCGCCGACGGGCGCGTTCCAGATCCCGTGCTTCATCGATTCCAACCCGCTGGACGGCGTGTTCAACGGCTCGCTGGACGGCAACCTGGGCCGCAACGCCGGAACGCGGCCGATGACGATCTTCACCGATATGCGCATTGCCAAGAACATTGGACTGGGCGAACGCGTGCACCTGGAGGGGATTGTCGACATGTTCAACTTCATCAACCGGTTCAACGTGGCCGACGTGAACAGCCTGTACACCTCGGCGGGGACGCCGACGGCGGCATTTGATCCGCGGCAGTTCCAGTTCGGGCTGCGGTTGAGCTGGTAGGATCACGATCGTAACCACTGGCCCCGGGAGTTTCCGGGGCCGCGTTTTTTGAGCTGTGGGAAAATAGATATCGCCGTCATCGCCGACATCGCGCGTCACCGCCGTCATTTGAAAAACCTTTGAAACGCGGAGGAACGGAGGAAGCGGAGGATTGAAGCGTTAGAGCCGGTAAGGATTTGTGGCTATCCTTGGATGCTGCTGATCTCGTCCAAAACGAAGATTATGATGAGTGGATGCTGCTTATGGAGTTTCGCTTGAAGCGTTTGAACATTCTCATTTTGGGTATGACGGTCCTGCTGCTGACTTCGTGCGTTCAGGACCCGCCGCGGCACGCGCAGCCGGCGACGCAGGCCATGGCGCCGAGTACGACCTCTGTTCCGCAGCAGCAAACTCCAAAGCCGGCGCCTGCCGCACCTGCGGCAACTGCCACGCCGGCAAACGCCACACAGCCCCAGAGCGCGCAAAGCCGTCGCACAGTTGAACCCCGGCAGGAACCGGGGAAACAGCAGAAGCAAGCGTCACCGCAGAACCAGCCGTCGCAGCAGACCGAGGAGACGGATCCGGTGCCGGCGATCATCGCGGAGGCGGAGAAGGCGTATCAGTCGGGGCAGGAGAATGTGAAGGCGGGCCGAAACGAGGCGGCCAGGGAAGACTTCAGCCGCGCCATCGAAATCCTGGGACAGCGGCCGGCTGAGGTTGGGGCCGAAGAGCGGATACAGCAGGAATTCGACAAGATCACTGAAGAGATCAACAAGCTGGACGCCTCGGCAGCGAAAGAGCCCGAGGGCTTCAAGGAACAGCAGCCGGTGCCGGCGCCGATCGATGAGACGAACCAGGTAGAACCAGCGGCAGACCCGAATACCACGGCCAAGGCGGAGGCCAACCTGAAGCAGATCCAGTCTGACCTGCCGCTGATGATGAATGAGTACGTGGCCGGCTACATCAATTATTTTTCCAGCCGCGGGCGCGGTGTGTTTGAAGGTTCCTGGACGCGCTCCGGCAAATATCGCGAGATGATCCTGCGGATTTTCAAGGAAGAAGGCGTTCCCCAGGACCTGATCTACATGGCGCAGGCGGAGTCGGGTTTCAAGCCGCAGGCGCTCTCGCGGGCGCGGGCGCGGGGTATGTGGCAGTTCATGGCCAGCCGCGGCGTGGGCTACGGCCTGCGGCGCACCATGTGGGTGGATGACCGGCAGGACCCGGAGAAAGCCACGCGTGCCGCAGCGCGCCATCTGAAAGATCTGTACAACCAGTTCGGCGACTGGTATCTGGCGATGGCCGCATATAACTCCGGGCCAGGGAACGTACAGCAGGCGGTGCGGCGCACCGGCTATGCCGATTTCTGGGAGCTCTACAAACGCAACGTGCTGCCGGCAGAGACAAAGAATTACGTGCCCATCATCCTGGCGATGACGATCATGTCGAAGAACGCCGCGCAGTACGGGCTGGATGCGGTCCAGCCGGACCCGCCCCTGCACTATGACGCGGTAAAGGTGGATTATCCGGTGGACCTGCGACTGGTGGCCGAATGCGTGGACGCGCCTCTGGACCTCTTGATCGACCTGAACCCGAGCCTGCTGCGGCGCACAACGCCGAAAGACCAGCCGTTCGAGCTGCATCTGCCGGAAGGGACCAAAGAGAAATACGAGACGGCGATTGCTTCGATCCCGGTGGAGAAGCGCGTGGTGTGGAGGTATTACGCCGTCCAACAGGGTGACACGCTGGCCGGAGTGGCGCGTAAGTATCACACGACGGAGCGCGCGATCGCCCAGGCCAACAACCTTGACAGCTCCGAGATCGCAGCCGATGCGAAGCTGGTAATCCCGGTGAGCGGCGCGGGAGCGAATGGCAAGATTGTGTACTCGCGCTATCCGACGCGTTACAAGACGCATACAGGCGATACGGTGCTTACGGTGGCGGAAGATTTTGGCGTGCCTCCGGAGAAGCTCCGCCGATGGAACCGATTGAAGGGAAATGACTTACGTCGCGGCAGGATCCTTACTGTTTATAAGCCGCTGGCGCCTGGCGAAGCCGACAAAGCTCCGAGACGGCGGAAGCGCACCCAAAAGACCGCCGCCAAAACCGCCACGAACGGCGGTTCGCCTGCCAACACGAAACCCAGCCTCAGTGCAAGCAGCCGCTGATCTTCAGCCCAAACAAGCGCAAAACCGGCGCACTCCGGGAGCCCTGGCTTGGGGGCCCATTGATTATTCTGCGAGCAAGATGCACACTTGAAGTCCGCCGCAGTTGACACGCGATTCGTGCGGCTTGATATAATCCGCGCCTGTTTTGTTTTGAGCATTGATGTGCGGCGAGCGGCCTTAATTTCTGGAGGAGACATGAGCTTTTACGATGAGACCCTCAGGGCAAGACGCGAGGACGATATGGACGATGAATACGGCGACATCGGCGGCTACGGGAGCGGTTCCACAGAAGAGGATTATGACGAGGAAGAGGAAGAATCCATTGGGGCCGACGGCGGCGGCGAGGGCGCTGAAGAGCCCATGGGCGGCGGCGAAGCTCCTGAGCCGGTAAGCACACCAGCACCGGTGCGCAGCGGCGGCGGCGGTGGCGGCGGCCGGAAGAAAGCAGCCAGGAAGAAAGCCGCGAAGAAGAAGGGCGGCAAGAAAAAAGCTGCCAAGAAAAAGAGCGCGGCCAAAAGAGGCTCGGCTGGACGCGGCAAGAAACGTCCGGCGAAGAAGGCCGCGAAGAAGAAGAGCGGCAAGAAAAAAGGCGGAAGCAAGAAGAAGGGCGCACGCAAGAAGAAATAAGCCCGCCGCTAAAAGGTTTATCTAAACAACAAGGCCGCGAGTAATCGCGGCCTTGCTTCTTTCGCCGTCGGAAAAAACCTCACCACGGATGAACACGTATTCAACGGATTTCCAAATCTAAAATCACTAAATTTGAGCTTTCTCAGATCCGTGTAAATCAGTGCTATCCGTGTTATCAGTGGTAAGGTCGATTTTCTCCTATGCGTAAATGCCACGCAGCTTGATGGTATGAGCGACGCGGCTGATCGCCAGCATATAGGCGGCGATGCGGTTGTTGACGCTGTGGGCTTCAGAGAAACCGACCACGGCCTCAAAGGCTTCGCGCAGGATGAATTCCAGCTGCTCATTCACCGCCGACTCCTTCCAGAAGTAG
>DASTJB010000174.1:0-9131 GCA_035717005.1 Candidatus Angelobacter sp. | reverse complement strand
TGCGGGTCGCCGCAGATGCGGAACCATATTTACTGCTACGCGCACCGGCAGATGATGGAGGCGCGGGCGCTGGCGCTAAGGCTGCCGGCGAGCGAGGACCCGAACGCAATCCAGATGGCGCTGATGCGGGTGCAGAAGGCGCTGATTGACGACCATATTTCGGTGAAGAAGGCCGGGGTGCTGTTTTACTCGTTGCAGCTGGCGATTACGAACGTGGGGCAGACGACGTTTGGGAAAGCGAACGACGAAGATCTGGTGACGGACACTGTCGAAGAGCAGGAGGCAATGCGGGAGGAGATGGGTATTGTGAGTCCGCAGCCGATCTTCACTCGGGACATTCCAGGGCTCAGGGAATACCAAAAGGCCTTCACCGCAGAGGGCGCAGAGAACGCAGAGGAAAATAAGAGCTTGCCGCGGATGGAGGCGGATAACACTGATCCAGCTCAGCAAGATGGGCGGTCGACGGGTGAGCGGGACAGGTCCTGGGGAGAACTCCCTGAATCAGCATTGGAGAGGGACACATTCCCGGGATCCTTCGACCCCACACCCCAACGCGAAGGACGCGTTGGGGACCCCGTTTTCGCGCCGTCACGCGCTCCGCTTGCTCCAGCTTGCTCAGGATGACAAGGCACTAATAGGCGGTCAAACCCACGCCAAAATGGGATGGGGTGGGATGAACCGGGAGGGGGTAGGCCATCGGATGATCTGGTGATCGGAAGGCGAGGCTTGAATCAGGGCAAGAGCACAGCGCGAAAGGCGCAGGCATTCGGAAATCGGGATGCTGGATGATCTTTGACAATTAACGATTGCTGTTGCGGCGAACGCAGGTCCGTGAGGCTGCTGGAATTAAGGTACAATGTTGAATTCTGACCCTCGGGTCCTGTGGAGTGTGTACGTTGAACGTGTGTGCCGGTTTGGTGATGTTTCTCCTGGTTAACTCCCAGAGGGGCATCATCCATTATTTAAAGAGCCAGTTCCTGGACAAGACCTTCAAGGGCTTGTACTCGCCGAATGCCTTCGACCTGATGCTGCTCATCCCGTACTTTGTGGTGATGGTCATCCTGGCCGGGTACGGCATTCACCGGTACGTGCTGGTTTACATGTACTATCGCAACCGCAAGAACCGGACCACGGAGCCTTCGGGGCAGTTTGCCGAGCTTCCCCGGGTCACCATCCAGCTGCCGATTTTCAACGAGCAATTCGTGGTGGACCGGTTGGTGGAGGCGATCTGCAAGATCGATTATCCCAAAGACAAGCTCGATATCCAGGTGCTGGACGACTCGACCGACGAGACGGTCAAGGTCGCTCAGGGCGTGGTGGAGCGCTACGCCGCGCTGGGGCACCCGATCAGCTACATCCATCGGACTAACCGCGAAGGCTATAAAGCCGGCGCGCTGCAAAATGGAATGAAGACGGCGCAGGGCGAGTTCATCGCTATCTTCGATGCCGATTTTGTTCCGCCCGAGGACTGGCTGATGCGGGTAGTGCATCACTTTGCCGATCCCAAGATCGGCATGGTGCAGACGCGCTGGACGCACCTGAACCGCAACTACTCCTTCCTGACGGAAGTTGAAGCCATTTTGCTCGACGGGCATTTTGTCCTGGAGCACGGCGGCCGTTCGCGCAGCCAGGTGTTCTTCAATTTCAACGGCACGGCCGGCATGTGGCGCCGGCAGGCCATTCTGGACGCCGGCGGCTGGGAGCATGACACGCTCACGGAAGATACGGACCTGTCTTATCGCTCGCAACTGAAGGGCTGGAAGTTCAAATATCTTCAGGACGTGGAGTGCCCGGCCGAACTGCCGATCGAGATGACGGCGTTCAAGACGCAGCAGGCACGCTGGGCCAAAGGGCTGATCCAGACCGGCAAGAAAATTCTGCCCAAGGTCTTCAAGAGCAAAGCGCCGTTCCGCGTGAAGGTGGAGGCGTTTTATCACCTGAGCGCGAACTTGAGCTACCCGCTGATGATTGTGCTCTCGACGCTTTTGATGCCGGCGATGATCATCCGCTCGTTCGGCGGATGGTTCCAGATGCTGGTGATCGACCTGCCGCTGTTCCTGGCTTCGACGTTCTCGATTTCGAGCTTCTACCTGGTCTCGCAGAAAGAGCTGTTTCCGCGGCGCTGGGGACGGACATTTCTTTTCCTTCCCTTCCTCATGGCGCTGGGCATCGGCCTGACGTTGACCAACACGCGGGCGGTGATCGAGGCGCTGCTGGGCATAAAGTCTTCGTTCAAGCGCACGCCGAAATACCGGGTGCAATCGAAGGCGGACAGGGCGCTGGGGCAGAAATATCGGCGGCGGCTGGGATTGGTTCCCTGGCTGGAGCTGCTGGTCGGCACGTATTTTGTCCTCACGTGCGTGTACGCCTTCAACAGCCAGAACTACTGGACCATTCCGTTCCTGCTGTTGTTCGTGATCGGCTACTGGTACACAGGTCTGATGTCGCTGTTGCAGGGCCGGTTTGAGCGCCGCAGCAAGACTATACCCGAGACCCAGGCTAAGCCGTTCCCTGTAGGGGTCTAAGAGCTTTTTCCGCCGGCGCCCCGCGGGTGCTCTGGTATGCTACCCGCAACGCTGATGAAATACTTAATGGTGTTGCTGGCGCTCTCGGTGGTGGCCATTCTGGCGGCGACAGGCGCGCTGCTGTGGCGGCTGCGCTGGCACCTGCAGCGGCCACACGTGAAGCCGGCAGCGCCCGCGCCCGAGATGGAGCCGGAGCCGGAACAGCAGCCGGTGGAAAGAACTTAATGCTCACGATCGTCTACTCTCCACCTAAAGGCCGGGCCCGACTTGCGTGGTGAGGCCGCTGCTTCAGGAGCCTGCGCAAGTTTAGGGCGATGTCGCTCTCAGGCGGTTTGGAGCAGAGCGACAGAAATAAAGTTGGCGCAAGTTGTCCCTCTTTGCGCCCGTTTCGCAAGCACAGAATACTGTAGGATTTTGATATGTCATCTTCGTCCGTAACTACCCCTGTAAGAGAGATCACCGTCGCGCATAGCCCCGACTCCGACGACGCATTCATGTTCTATGCGCTGGCGACGAACAAGGTCCGCGTGCCCGGCTTGAAATTCACCCATACGCTGACCGACATCGAAACGCTCAATCGCAAGGCCATGGAGGGCTTTTACGACGTAAGCGCAATCTCCTTCCACGCGTACCCGTACGTCCAGGAGAAATACACGCTCATGCCGTGCGGCGGCAGCGTGGGCGAGCAGTACGGCCCCATGGTGGTTGCGCCGCGCATGATCGGCCTGGAAGAACTTAAGCGCATCAGGATCGCCGTTCCCGGCACCATGACCACGGCCTATCTGGTGCTGAAACTTTTTGCCCCCGCGATCGAAACCGCGGTGGTGCCGTTCGATCAGATCATCCCGCAGGTGCTGGCGGGCAAATACGAAGCCGGGCTGATCATCCACGAAGGCCAGCTGACGTATGAGCGCGCAGGGCTGAACCGCGTCCTTGATCTGGGCAAGTGGTGGCATGAGCAGACCAGGTTGCCGCTGCCGCTGGGGGGAAATGCGATTCGCCGTGAACTTGGCCCGGATCTGATTTCGCAGGTGACGCGCGCGCTGCGCAGCAGCATCCAGTATGCTCTTGATCATCGCGAGCCCGCGCTGGCCTACGCCATGCAGTTTGCGCGCGATCTCGATACTCAGATGGCGGACCGGTTCGTCGGCATGTACGTGAACGAACGCACGCTCGACTACGGTGAGGACGGCAAAGAAGCCGTGCGGCGGCTGCTGGATATGGGCTATCGCGCGGGCATCATTCCGCACCAGCCGCGAGTGGAGTTTGTGTAAACGGGTTTCGGTTTCCATGGGCTACGGCTGGACTATAATCCCCGGAGGAGGACTCATCTATGTGGCCTCTTAGCATTGTTCTTCTCTTCGCGACCGCCGGGCCGCAGCAGAAGGCCCCGGCACCGGGAGAAGCTTACGTCGGTAAAATTCCTCAGCTCCGAAATCTGGTGCAACGCAAGCTGCAGATGCGCAGGTTATCGCCCGATGAAATCAAAGACAGGAACACCTGCTACACGATTCGGAGTTATCACTTCGAACGCCAGGACGGCCAGGCGCCGGTGCTGGCTGGAATGACGACCTGCACGCCCTCGCGGATACTGGAGCAGAAGCAAGTATCGCCGGGGCGCGGTTTGTATGTCCCGCTGGTTTTCAGCGGCGAGCAGCGGCAGCCGGAGTAGGTCACCCGGGCTGCCGTTCCATCTGGACATAGATCTGGTCTTCGCCGGTGCGAATGAACCCGAGGCGCTCATAGAGGCGCAGCGCCGGGTTCGTCCTGAGCACCTGCAGCTGCAACGGAAGTTTCTCCTGATTGCATTGCTGAATCAGGTCGCGAATCAATTGGCCGCCAATTCCCTTCCCGCGATGCTCCGGCAGCAACGCAATGTCCACCAGCACTGCCGCGGGTTGTGCGCGCGCTACCATCAGACGGCCAATGGGAGCTCCGTCCAGCTCGATGATGTGGTGCACCGCCTGCGCGTAGCTCATGGAATACCACTGCTGCTGTGCCGTGAACTGCATGCGCAAAAAAGCTTCCTGCTGCGCCGGAGGCCAGCCGAACGGCGCAATTTCATCGGCGCGCGTGCTGGCATAGACCTTGAATAGAAAGTCCCGATCGTAATCCTGATATGGACGGAGCGTAATCGACATGGGCTGTTCAGAATTGTAGTCAGAAAATTGCCACATTAGCCATTAGCTCTTAGCCGTTAGCCTTTAGCCAAAGCGGACGGCCTTCAAATGAGGCTAAGGGCTAAGGTTAAGGGCTAAGAGCCAATGGCTAACGGCTGATCTTCTTTTCATACTCTCTTAACATTGGCTCTGTAAGCTGATGGCCATGGGCGCAGTCAACCGAATGCCATCGCCGGAAGAGCAACGGCTGGAGAAACCCGCTCAAGATGCGGCCAACGACAAGCCAAAAATCTTCGTGGTTGAAGATGATGCCGACATCTCGCGTCTTCTTCGCCACAATCTTGAAGTTGCCGGCTATCGCGTGCGCACCTACTCCAGCACGCATTCCGTTGTCGCCGACGCAATAAAAGATCGTCCCGCCCTGCTGCTGCTGGACATTCTGCTGCCCGGCGACGATGGCCTGGAGCTTTGCCGTCAGGTGCGACAGTCAGGTAAAGGTCTCTCCGGGATTCCAATCGTCTTTCTGACCGCCAAGAGCAGCGAAGGCGACCGTATTCGCGGATTGGAGATCGGCGCCGACGACTACATCACCAAGCCGTTCAGCCCGCGCGAGCTGGTGGCAAGGCTCCGGGCGGTGCTTCGTCGTTGTGAAGCGCCTCTGCCGCCGGCAAGCGTTCGCGCCGGGGAGCTGGAAATCGATTCCCTGGCCATGACATTGACCGTTCGCGGCTCCGCCATGACTACCACGGCCACCGAGTTTCGCCTGCTGCACTATCTCGCCCTGCACGCCGGACGCGTCTTTACCCGCGACCAGATCCTCGACGCCGTCTGGCGCGAAACTACGTTCGTCAGCCCGCGCTCCGTCGACGTTTACGTGCGCAAGCTGCGGGCCAAGATTGAGGCCGATCCCGAGCACCCGCGCTACTTGCGGACGGTACGCGGCGCAGGTTATCGTTTTGAGATACCAAAAAAATGAATCGCGCCGCAGTCCTCATCATCTACAAGGCTGCATCATAGCGCTCCGCTTCACCGGACTTTATCTTTCCCTTCATCTGCTGTTAACCGGAGCGCGATACGTTCGTCTAAACAGGTAACGCTTCTTGAGAGGGTGGTCCGATGACGATCCAGGCAGTACAGTCGCAGTCTTCCAGGCAGCAGATCACCAGCCTTCTCGTGAGCATGGGCTTCAAGGTGGAAGAGGCCGTTGATCAGGCGATCATGGCTCTGCTGCACTCCAAAACCCACAACGTGGCTGCGCCAGTGGAAGACGTGGTGGCCATTCAGGAATTGGGACTGGCGGTCGACCAGGCGGTCTTCGCGGCGCTGCGCAGCGGCGCCATGGCTTCCTCTGAAGTCGGCCATGCCACCGCGAGCTTAAATATTGGCAAGGAGCTTGCGCGACTGGCCAGGCTCGCTGCCAACCTGGGGCGCAGGGTCGGCGACGTTGGTGAGCACTGTGACCAGGAAGACTTCTCGCGGCTGCAGCCGCTGGCGATCGCCGTTTCTCATCTCTCCCGCCAGACTTTGCGCGCACTAGCTCATATGGATCTGGTGCTGGCGCGCAACGCCGCCGCGGGCAGCAGCACCGTAGATACGTATCGCGATTACGTCTACCGCGGGCAGCGGCAGCCGGCACTTACCTCCACTGAGCAGAACGCGCACTTGTTTTTTGCCTCCCGCTGCCTTGAGCAGATCGCCGATCACCTTTCTGAGCTGGCGGAAAATCTCGTCGTTTTCCTGGGCAGCGCCCCGTCAACACAAAGCGGCCGGCCGGAAAACAGGCCACAGATCGCCTGCTGAGCTTCTATTTCTGTCGCTGCGCTTCGAACCGCCGGCGAGCTTCGCGTCGACAAAAGCCATCCGCGCCTGAGACAAGCAGCTCGGCACGCAAGCGGGCCGCGCTGATTTCTCGATTGCACCAATTTGCACAAGATTGACTGCGCTTTAACGTTCTTTTCACACTGAACGGCTATAACAATCTACAAGTCCACATGGAGCGCAACCTCTGCAATAAGCGGCGAGGCCGTGTGGCGCCGAGCCGCCTGTTTCAGGAGCAAAAGGCCGTATGCAAGCACGGAGCTCTCAAGCGGTTTGGAGCGAAGCGACAGGAGTTAAGCGGCGAGGCACGTGTGGCGCCGAGCGGTTATGAATTCGCAGGCAGTACTCCTCCCGAAGCAATCACCGGCCCAAGGCCAGCTCGTTGACCTCACCTTGCGCGCGTGTGCTACGGCGCGTGAAGCGGTCTCGCACGCTCTGGACTCGCTCATCAACGGCTCGCCCCGGGCGCTTGCCGCCGTGCGGAAGTGCGAGGAGCAGCTCGATTGCATGGACCGCGAAATGGACGAGCGGATGGCCGTCGTCATCACGCAGGTGGACCCGGAGCAGGCGCGCGAGCTGCTGGCCTGCATGAAAATCATGCTCGACGTCGAAAGAGTTGGCGACCTGGTCCTCAGTTTTGCCGAGCGCGCCGCCATCGTCCGCCACCGCATCGATATGGAGGACGTCGATCAGCTTACCAGGATCGGCTGCCTGCTGGAGAACATGCTGGCCGCCATGTCCCGCGCGTTTTCCTCTCGTGACGTTGAACAGGCGATTCATGTTCTGCGCACCGATTCGGAGATCGATCGTATGCGCAACCTGATCACCGTCCGGCATACGGAAAACGCCGACGGGCTTAAGGGGCCGGAAAGCCTGCACGTGCTCTCCATGGCCAATGCCCTGGAACGCGCCGGTGACCACATCAAGAACATGGCTGAGGAACTCTGCCATCTGGCCACCGGCCACACCATGCGCCACGTGATTCGCTCCAAAGACAAACCCATCGAACAGCTCTTTATCGATTGGCTGAAGCAGAGCTCTTCCTCTCAGGATAACCCGGCGAAGCCGGGGCGCTGAGCCGCGTGATTCGGGAGCAGAATTACTGTGCGCAGTGGCAGGCCCTCAAGCGATTTGGAGCGAAGCGACAGGGGATTGATAGGAATTCCTCGCGCTCTCGGCCCACTCTGCACCTCAAAGCTATTCACTGGGTTCGCGATTTCAGGTACTTCCAGCAGCAGTTTCCAACCCGCCGCCCCTTGCATCCCACTCATCAGCTAAAGTGTTCACAGACACAACCAGCATAAGAAAGGGGAGATGAAATGCGTTTGGTCGAGAATCTCCGCAAAGCAGAAAGAAAAGGCGCCACGGCCATCCGGCGCGGCATGGAACGCGCCCGGGAAGAATGGTCTGATGTGGAGCGCCGTTTGCGGCAACGAATGAGAATCTATCCGCAGAAGCGGCAGGCCATGGCCGCTGCAGCGCCCCGCTCGGGTACGCAGATGGAGCTGGATGAGACGGACCAGGCGGCAAGCAACGCCGCCGGCAAACTCATCATTTCCATCGATGGACGCGACGTGAATGACTGACCGTGCCGTGCTCCTCAACGAAGCACAGAGCGGTAAATATCGTAGATAAGCGGCGGTTATGAATTTCATACTGGGCGGCTCTAACCATCTACAAGTCCACAGGGAGCGCAACGCCAGCAATAAGCGGCAAGGCCCCTGTGGCGCCGAGCCGCCTGTTTCAGGAGCAAAAAAGACAATTTGCTAGTCCGAAACTCTCAAGCGGTTTGGAGCGAAGCGACAGAATAGAAGCCGCCGCCTATTTTCTTTTGTCGCGCGGAGGCGCCACAAACATCGACTTCCGCAGCGGGACAATCGCGCCCTCGCGCGGATCGGCGTGCGCGTGTTCGGCCCGGAAGGCCACCTCTTCCTGCACAAAGCGGACGAACTCCTGCATTCTCCGGTTCATGTCTTCCATACGCTCGCGCATCTGCAAAATAATGGCAATCCCCGCGATGTTCACGCCCAGGTCGCGCGCCAGGTTCAGGATGAACTCCAGCCGCTGCAGGTCCTCTTCGGTATAAAGACGCGTGTTGCCCTCGGTGCGCGACGGCTTGAGCAGCCCTTCGCGCTCATACAAGCGCAGCGTCTGCGGATGAATGCCGTACATCTCCGCCACCGCCGAGATCATGTAAGCGCCCTTGGATCTTCTCTTAGCTGTCATACACTACTTTTCTCGATGCAATGTTCATCGCGGGGTGGAGCAGCTTCATTGATCGTTGCAAAAGTAAATCCCCACCTTAAAGATCGTCATCCCGACGTCCGTTAAGCGAGCGCGCGCACTAACCAGCGCGCGAGTAGGACGGAGGGACCTTGCGTTTGATCTACGAGTCAGCCTTTTTATGCAACACTCAATAGCCCTGCTGGCCATCTTGTTCAGCTCCGACTCCTCGCATAAATACAGTGATCATATCCACGCCAGAAAATCACCCGTTCGCAATTCATGCCGCTCTTTTCTGCCACCCTGCACGAGCTCAGGTTCTCGGGACGAACGAGGGCAATGACTCGCTTTGCTCCTAGACAGGAGAACGCATAATCGATGCAAGCTTGCGCCGCCTCGGTAGCATATCCCCTGCCCCAGAGATCGCGCCGCACGTGCCATCCCA
>DASTJB010000173.1:0-21073 GCA_035717005.1 Candidatus Angelobacter sp. | reverse complement strand
ACCCGCAACAAGAAGTCGCTTGAACAGGTGCAGCTCTGCGTCGGTGTGCCTTCGCACCCCATTTCCGATGATAAGCGATACGTTTCTTACGTGCTGAATACAGTCCTGGGCGGCGGCATGAGTTCGCGGCTCTTTCAGAAGATCCGGGAAGAGCAGGGCCTGGTTTATTCCATCTATAGCGACCTCAACCCTTATCGTGACACCGGCTGCCTGACGGTCTACGCCGGCACCTCGCTGGAATCGACGCGCAAAGTTGTGGATTCGGTGCTGGCCGAGTTTCACGAGCTGAAATCAGGTCTCCTTCCCGCCGACGAACTGCGCCGGGCCAAAGACCAGCTGAAAGGCAGCCTGATGCTGAGCCTGGAGTCGAGCACCTCGCGCATGTCCAATTTGGCGCGCCAGGAGATGTATTTTGAACGCTTCTTCTCGCTCGATGAGACCATCGACCAGATCGAGTCAGTCAGCGGAGAAGAAGTCTGCGCCATGGCCAACGCGCTCTTCAGCCCTGATAAAGTCGCCATCACTGTGCTGGGAAATCTGGATGGGCTGAAGTTGTCGCGGGAAAGTCTGGTTTGCTGATTTTTCCGAAGTCCCGAGCGCAGCGAGGGATCCCTATCATTCTGCTTTTGTGAATGTTACGAATAATACCTCGCCTCCAACTCCAGCGCTGCCGAAAGAGACTTGGATGTGATTTCGTAAAATTCGTTCAGGTTTGTCCAGACAATCGAAAAGGTCATCTCGTTCGAGCCCAGGTTTGATTCGATAACAATTCTCTTTCCAACAGTTCCGCCAAAGCGTCCCTTCTTGACCGACTGCTCTCTCACCCGGCGAGCTGCTTTCATCAGTCTTTCGAGTTCAGCAGTCGCTGCTTTTTCCGTCTTGAATGTGCCATGTGCGGTTGTTACGTGCACGCCATCGGAAGTGTTATAAAACCGGACGCTTAGAGCAGTTTCATCTGCAGCTCGTGCATCTCCTAGTGCCGCAAGAATGTACGTCCTCTTCGGGAACAGCAATCCTGTTGGCTTCTCGTCAGAGCTGATTTGCGCGAGCAAGATATTCACTGGAAGACTAAGAAACGCCAAGACTGCGAGCCGAAGAACAAGTCTTCTCATTAGAGATCTTTCCACCGTTCTTTTAGAACGCGACAAAGACGATCCCTTGCAAGCTCGATTAACTCACTGCTGCGGTAGTTAAAGCTATCTCTCCACCACTCTCTCCAGAGTCGCGAAAAACTCCGGGAACGAAATTCTTGCCGACTCCGCTCCGTGAATCACTGATTCGCCTTCCGCTTTGAGCCCCGCCACAGCGAACGCCATGGCAATGCGATGATCCCCGCCGGAGTCGATCTCCGCTCCGTGCAGCTTCTGGCCTCCGGGAACGAGCAGGCCGTCTTCGCGCTCCTCGCATTCGGCGCCCATGGCACGCAGGTTGCGCGCGACCAGCGCAATGCGGTCTGATTCTTTCACGCGCAGCTCTTTGGCGTCGCGAATCTCGATGCCGTCGCGCGTGTAAGGTGCGATTGCGGCCAGCACGGGCAGCTCGTCGATCAGCGCTACTGATTGCGCGCCCTGAATCGTTGTTCCCGCGAGCCTGCCGTACTCGACTTTCACCGTCCCAACCAGCTCGCCGTGGTGCTCCTCAAGGTTAATGACCGAGATACGCGCGCCAAGGAGCTTAAGGACGTCCAGCAGGGAAGCGCGGGTCGGATTGAGCAGCAGGTTGTCGATCACCAGGTTCGAGCCGGGAAAGAGCATTGCCGCGCAGAAGAAAAATGCCGCAGAAGAAATGTCACCGGGGACCGCCGCCTCGATCGCCTTCAGCTTCTGTCCTCCGCGCACAGCCACACGATTGCGGCTGCGGGAAATCTGCACGCCAAAAGCGCGCAGCGCCTGCTCGGTGTGATCGCGTGTGCGGTGGGGCTCCTCGACAGCGGTTTCGCCTTCGGCAAACAATCCGGCAAACAGCACCGCCGACTTCACCTGGGCGCTGGCGACGGGCATCTTGTACTCGATCGCTTGCAGGCTGCCGCCGTGGATATGAAGAGGAGGACGGTCGCCGGCCGCGGCCGAAACTTGCGCTCCCATTTGCCGGAGTGGCGCGATGATCCGCGCCATGGGCCGGCGCGAGAGCGATTCGTCGCCATGCAGATCACAGGAGAAATCATGTCCGGCCAGAATGCCGGAGAGCATGCGCATGGTGGAGCCGGAGTTGCCGCAGTCGAGGCTTGCGTCCGGCTGTTGCAACCGCGCGCGCCCTTCAATCTCGATCACCTCCGCTGTTTTGCGCACAGTGCATCCGAGTTGCTGCACGCAACCCAGGGTGCTGGCGCAATCGGCGCCGGTAGAAAAGTTGCCCAGGCGCGTTGTGCCTTCGGCAATCGCCGCCAGCATGGCGTAGCGGTGCGAAATCGATTTGTCGCCCGGCAGCCGCAGCGAACCGAGAATATTTTTTGCGGGACGAATGATCATCAGCACTCAGCAGTCAGCCTTCGGCACTCGGCCAAAGCAGCAATTAGCAAATTGCACTTAGCTTAGCATTTTGGGCGCGAGCATTTGGGCGGACCGCGCCATCAATGACGTTGATCCTGCTTCGCGAGCCGGCTTCAGCTGTGCTAATTACCAATTAGCTGATTGTTTTGGCTGACTGCTGAATGCTTTTTAGTTGCCAACAGCCGCAAAAAAATATCTGACGGCCAACATCTGCCGTAATACAAACTTTTCAATTTTGTTCATCATCTTACCCTCAGCACGTAAGCAAGATCGTGCGGCAAGCGCAACACCCAGGTTCAGGTCTCTGGCCCCTGCTTGGATTTTGCTCTGCATTTCACCAGCAGCAGGTTGGCCATGACGACTCCTCGGAACCCCGTTCTTCTTTTTGCGGTACTCCTTTGCAGCCTTTGCGCCTTCGCGCAACGGCCTGGCCTTGATCCTCGTTCTTCCATGCCGGGTTCGCCGTTCTCATCGTCCGCGCGCGAGAACAGCAGCATCAGCGGTACGGTGCAGGATATTAAAAACAATCCCTTAAAGGATGTGCGGGTCGAACTGACCAACATGAATGGCGTGGTCGTCAATTCCACCTACACCAACGCGGGGGGCTCTTTCGAATTCTCGCACGTGTCGCAGGGCAGCTACACCGTTGTGGCGACCTCGGGTCTGCAGCAGAACAGCGAGCGCGTGGAGGTCAGCGGATGGAACAACTTCGTCTCTATCCACATACAAAACGGCGACAAGCCGGAGGACGGCGTGAACGGCAACGCAATCTCCGTCGCGCAGTACAAGGTTCCCGGCAAGGCGCGCGATGAATACCGCAAGGCCCGCGACGCCATGGAAAAAGAGAAGCTCGAGGATGCCGGCAAGCATCTGGCCCGCGCGCTCGAGATTTGTCCTAAATATGCCGATGCGCTCACCCTCCGTGCCGTGCTGGAACTCAACCAGCACAATTCTGAGGCGGCAATGAGCGATCTGGACAGCGCAGTCAAGGCGGACGCGAACTATGCCATGGCCTATATGGTCATGGGCTCCGCTCTGAACATGCAGTCGAAGTTTGACGAAGCGCTGCGCGCCCTTCGGCAAGGCGAATCGCTTGCTCCCAATTACTGGCAAGCGCAATTTGAAATGGGCAAATCCTACATCGGGAAGAACGACTATGCCGCCGCGCTCGGACACCTGCAGCGCGCCCAGGCGCTGGCGCCGCAGGAATATGCTCTCATTTATCTTTTGCAGGCCCATGCCCTGCTGGCGTTGAAGCAATATTCGGAAGCGATGTCGGCTTTGCAGGTTTACCTGCAAAAAGAGCCGCAGGGTCCCAACAGCGCCGAAGCCCAGAAAATGCTGGAGAAGGCGCAGGCATTCGTGGGAAAGAGTAAATAGACTCCATCGTCGCGCATCCAGCACTGCTGGCCGGCTCTAGCTGTTTGCGGCTTTATCGGAAGCGGCAGCAGTGGGCGCTGCCAGCATCAAGGGCTCTTCCGGCATCACGATCCAGGCGATCCCATAGGCTACCAGGCCGAAGAGGCCCGGGATTGAGCAGAGTAGCCATACGATCCGCACCAGCGTGACGTCCACATCAAAGTACTCGGCAAAACCCATGCATATGCCCGCCACCTTGCGTCCGTTCCGTGGCCGTACCAGCCGCTTGCGCGCCACCACTCCGGCAACACGCGTGCCGCAATAGGCGCAGAGATTGGCGTCATCAGGAATGACTTTACCGCAGTAATTGCAATACATGGTTCACTCCTCGGGTCAGAAAAACCCCTCAATCTCTCATACGAACCGGGCAGCCAAAAAGTTCACAAGCGGTTTGCTGATCGATTATTAACTCTATTGTACACAGGCGGTTACCCTGAGTACCTAGGTAAGGTTACCAGGTAAGGTGTCATGCTGGCGGCTATCGGGCAGTTTACCTGATTTTTAAATGGCACCGTAAACGGTACAACATCCTTGCTCCCCCGCATTCCTAAAAAAGGGATACGGAAACAGACAAAACTTATGACAAGACCGCTTCGACCAGTGAAGGAGTTCTACACCGAACCCGAGGCCGCTGGATACCTCAATATCTCCCTCGACGAACTGTATTCGGTTCTGGATGAATACATTTTCAACGACGGGAGCCCCCGCCCCCAGGACCTTACGTTCTGTGAGGCTGATCTTGTGCTGCTTGGCTTCTGGAGCAAGACCAGGGAAAACCCCAAGGTCCTCCGCATGCCACGCCGCCGCGAGGCCTGAAGCTTTTACAACGTAAGAATTTCCAGGTACATTGTCCGTTAGGCCATGGGCAATATGCAAGTAATTGCATGGATGAGACTTATCTGTACCAGTGTTTGGCAACGTATGTGCCCTAATCCCACTTAAACAAAGAGGGTTTCCCATGGCACATATGGCACCAAACTATGACGAGCGCCAGGAATTCTGGAAGCCGGCGGTCGCCACGCGTCCTGAACAGGCAGCCACCTCTGAGCCTATACAGCAGGTGTGCCAGGAATGCGGAACCGATTTTGTTGTGGGCTCCCGGTTTTGCCACGTCTGTGGCACTGATCGGAGTGTGAATCTCTCAGACAACGCGGTGACCGGCGTTGGTGACTGGCTCGATTTTGCCTCTCTGCGCGATACGCTGGGCCTGACCAATGCCTCATTGGTGGCCTTCATTCTTGGCTGCGCCTGCGTGATTGCTGCAGTGGTCACAGGTTTTGTCTTTACAGCGACCACCCTGCTTGACTGGCAGGCCGTGCAGCTCTGGCGCATTGAGTGGCTGCTGGCGGCGGGCGCGATCTTCGCCGCTGGAGTGCTGCTGAAGAAAAAATAAGATTGTTCTCTCCTCCTGGCACGAAAGGGCGGCGCGCGCATTCGCCGCCTTTTTCCATTTTCGATCCAACTCCTTTTTTTGACAGCAAAACGGCCGCCTCTCAAGGGCAGCCGTTTTTTTGCGGATCTCTTTCCTAGCGCTGCTGTGGCGGCGTAGGACTGGGTGACGGTTGAACCGTGTTGGGCATGTTGCTCGGTGTTGGTGGATTCACTACCGGAGCGTTCGTTGAGCCCGGTCCCGGCGTGCTACCCGGAGTGCAGGGGGCCGCTGCTACCGTGGCTGACGTTCCTGGCATCGTCGAGCTTGCGGTTCCTGGAGTCGTGGTGCTTGCCGTGGTCGAGTTGGTAGTACTCGATCCTACGGTTGATGTCCCCGCGCCGCTCACGCTCGAGTTGCTGGTGGTGGCGGGCGTGGTTGAACTCCCTGTCGAGCTGCTGGTGCCTGGAGTTGAAGTCGAGGTGCTCGAATTGCCTACGCCGGCGCCGCTATTCGCAGGAGTGCAGGGCGCGACGGTGGTTGAGGTTCCGGAATGGCCAGTCGTAGTCCCTTGATTCTGCGTGCCCAGTGTGCCTCCCGTAACGCTACCGGAACTTCCCGCGGTGGCCGGAGTGCCGGGGCTGACAGAGGGCGTTCCGGTGGTTGGAGTCGTAGTCGTAGTTCCTGTTTGTGTGCCTGTGGTTGTTCCGGTCTGGGTCCCAACGCCTGTGCTCGTGTTGCCTGGCTGTGTCGTCGTAGCGGTACTCGGCGAAGTTGTGCTGGTGCCCATGCCGGGACTCGGCGTTACTGTGCCCGTTGTCTGAGCGGGGGCAAGCCCCGTGGCGAGCGCTAACACCGCGGCTACCAATAAAATCTTTCGCATGGAAGTATGCTCCTTATCAGAATGGCTGCAGCCAGTGCAGCCGGAATAATGGCTCAAAACGCGCTTTCATAATGGGATGCCGTGCCTTACGCGTGGAGATGGCATCAGCCAGAGTTGCCCCGCGATTTTGGAGTTCCTGCCAGAAATCACCGCTGTTGCCTTGTTTGGGCCCAAAACCAGCCATCAGGTGCTTTGCTTCTATTCTTCCGCCCGTTGCATATAAAATCGGTTATTCATGAGAATCTCCGCCGCAAGCAGCTCAAGCACTGTGCTTCCGCAAGGGTGTCTAACTGGCAGGTTCAAGGGGAAAAACTTGAATTCATCGTCCATTCATTACCGCCTTCGCCGCTTTTTCATTCTGGCGTTGGCAGCGTTTACGCTCGTTTTGAGCGCACGTCTGTTGGCGCAGGAAGCGGAACTTTCGGCCGACGAGATCATCCAGATCCTGCAGGAGAATCCCGACGTTCTGGCGGAAGCCAAAGCAAATATTGTTGCTCAGCTTCGCGACCGCGGGTACAACGTTTCGGTAGGCGACGTCACCGACGACCGTCTTTTCAGTCAAATCCGCTCTGACGATCGGGTCCGCCAGATCGCCAGCAATTTCCTGGTCCAGAAAGGATTCGGTCCTCAGCAGGAAGAGCAGCCAAATCAGCAGGAGCAACAGCCCGGCACCGGCCAGGGACAACCGGGTGCTCAGCCTTCACCCACGCCGCCGGGGCCTCTCATGGGCCCGCAGCAGCCTTCCACCGCATATCCCGGGAGCACCACCGCCGCACCCACACGCACCCGCCCGACGCGTGAGCCCAGCCAGGGAACACAGAGAATGAAAGGCCAGGAGCAGTATCCGCTGCGCAACCTTCCTGCTCTGCGCGATCTGTACACCCAGGCCCTGCCCGATGAAACCAGGCTGGAGCGCTTTGGCGCCGCGCTCTTCCGCAACAGCGCAGCCGTCTCTGACAAGACGCCGCTCAGTATTCCCGTAGGTCCCGATTACGTTCTCGGCCCGGGCGACGAAGTGGTGATCGACTACTGGGGCGCGAGTTCCCAGCACCTGCAGCGCGCCGTGGATCGCGAAGGACGAATTGCGCTTCCTGAAGCCGGCACCATTGTTGTGGCCGGCCGCACGCTCGGCGAAACCCGGCAGATGGTCCAGCGCATGCTCAGCCAGCAGTTGCGCGGGATTACCGTGGATGTCTCGCTGGGCAAGCTTCGTGCCGTTCGCGTTTTTGTTGTGGGCGACGTCAAAAACCCCGGCGCCTATGACATAAGCTCACTTTCCACGGCGTTAAGTGCGTTGATCGCTGCGGGTGGCCCGACGGACACGGGTTCCTACCGGATCGTGAAGCATTTCCGCGGCAAGGCGCTGGTTGAAGAAGTTGATCTTTACGATCTGATGCTGAAAGGCGTGAGCGGCGGGGAAGTTCACATTGAATCGGGCGACAGCATTCTGGTCCCCCCCGCCGGCCCGCAGGTGACCATCTCCGGAAAGGTGCGCCGGCCGGCCATTTACGAACTCCGGCGCGAACAGACTCTGGACCAGGTGCTGGATCTTGCCGGGGGCGTTCCCGTGACCGGCGAGCTCAGCCGCATCAAGGTCGAGCGAATCGTCGCGCACGAGCGCAGAGAAATGCTCAGCGTGCACGTGGGTGGGGAGACCAATGTGGCGGCCTCGCAGGAGGCATTCACGCGGTTCCGGGTGCAGGATGGCGACGTAATCACTGTCGCGCCTATCCTCCCTTACAGCAATCGCACCGTTTATCTGCAAGGACACGTCTTCCGTCCCGGCAAATATCCTTACAAGGATGGCCTGAAAGTCACAGATCTGATCGGCTCGTTCGACGATCTTCTGCCTGAGCCGGCGGACCGGGCGGAAATCATTCGCCTGCATCCACCCGACTTCACTCCCACGGTCATCCCGTTCAATCTGCGTCAGGTACTCGGTAAGGCTGCGCCTGTGCCCAGCCTTGAACCATTTGACACTGTGCGTGTCTTTGGCCGTTATGAGGCGGACGCACCCAAGGTCTCGATTTTTGGCGAGGTGCTGCGCCCGGGAGAGTATCCCCTGGCGGAAAAGATGACCGCGGCCGACCTGCTCCGTATCGCCGGCGGGTTCAAGCGCAGCGCGTACCGCCAGACCGCAGACCTTACGAGCTACTCGGTGATCGATGGCGATCACGTTGATCTGGAGCATCGCGAAGTTAATATTGAGCGTGCGCTTTCCGGCGAAGCGGACACGGACGTGATCCTCAAACCTGGGGACGTGCTCACGATTCGCCAGATCGGCGGGTGGACCGATATCGGCGGCGCCATCGCCATCACCGGCGAGGTAATGCATCCGGGCCGTTACGGAATTGACCGCGGGGAACGCCTGAGCTCCATCCTGAAGCGCGCCGGTGGTTTCTCTTCAGAAGCCTATCCGTATGCGGCGATCCTGGATCGCGCCTCAGTGCGTGAAGCCGCGGCCAAGAGCCGGGAGGAAATGGTTTCCAGAATCCAGGAACAGGCCATGACCGGCCCGCGCGAAACAGCTGCCAGCCAGCGTGAACGCCAGCAGCTGGTGAACCGTCTGAAGCAAATCCAGCCCAGCGGGCGCATGCTGATTCATATCGGCCCGCAAATCGAAAAATGGCAGAACACGATTGCTGATGTCGAGGTGCGGTCCGGAGACAGCCTCTACATTCCCAAAAAACCCAACTTCGTAATGGTGGCAGGCCAGGTCTATAACCCGACTGCCATCACCTTCAGTCCGGGAAAACATGCCAGCTGGTATCTGAAACAGGCGGGCGGTCCGACCAGCCTGGCCAATAAAAAGGACATTTTCGTTGTCCGTGGCAACGGGACTGTGATGGGCCGAGGTTCGAGTGAGTGGTGGTCTGGCAACGCTCTCAACGTAACCCTGAATGCGGGGGACACAATCTTTGTACCCGAGAAGGGAGCAGGCAGCAGTTCGGTCTTCAAAAATCTGAGCCAGTCGATACAGCTTCTTTCCGGCGCGGCGGTGGCCGTGAGCGTGATCAGAACGTTCTAACCCCGAAGGGAAAAGCAGTGAGCCTAAAACGAAATCGTAAGGCCGTTTTTATATTGCTATTTTTCGCAATTTCAATTTGTTCCTGGGGCCAGGACTCGCCTGCGCCTGCCCCCAACCCCACACCGGTTCCTTCCCCGGATGATGACCGGCATCTCGCCAGCGATCATCCAGTAGAGTTCCTGCGCAATCTTGCGCGCGACCAGAAAGACATCTGGACGAGTCCGTTCAGAGTCAAACCTCGAGATTTGAACTGGGTCGTGCCCTGGGCCGGTCTAACGGCAGGATTTATCAATTCCGACGCAGAAACCGCCTCCCGCGTAAACCCGAATAACTCATTTTCCAAGCATGCCAGCACTATTTCCAATGGTGGCCTGGGCGCAGCACTTGGAGGCAGCGCAGGTTTTTACCTGCTGGGAAAGATACGCGGCGACGAACACCAGAAAGAAACGGGAATTCTGGCCAGTGAGGCGGTGTTGAACGCATACATCGTCTTCACCGGTGTCAAACTGGTGACGCAGAGAGCGCGTCCGAGCGATGGAAATCAAAAAGGAGAGTTTTACAACAGCAGCTCGATCACGGACTCGTCGTTCCCGTCAGGCCACGCCACCATGACGTGGGCTGCGGCGACGGTGCTGGCGCAGGAGTATCCCGGGCCGCTCACGAAAGTTTTCGCTTACGGTCTGGCTTCCGCGGTCAGCGCTGCCAGAATCGCCGGCCACAACCACTTTCCCAGTGACGTTCTGGTGGGCAGCGTGGCCGGGTGGCTGATCGGACGCGAGGTTTACCACAAACACCACGATCCCGAGCTCCCCGGAGCGAGCTACGGTGTCTTCGTCAGTCACACTACCATCGAAGGTGTCCCCTACAACCGCGCCTCGGCCTACGTTCCCATGGACAGCTGGGTCTATCCGGCGTTTGAAAGGCTCGCGGCGCTGGGCCTGGTGAACAGCGGCATGATGGGCCTGCGCCCATGGACGCGCAAAGAGTGCTCGCGTCTGCTGGAAGAGGCGTCCGGCGAGGTGGATGAATACAATCCTGACGAAGGTTGGCGGCTGTACTCCGCGCTGGCGCGCGAGTTTGCGTCGGAGTTGAATGGCGAGGAGCGCGACCACGCGGAGCTTGAATCGGTGTACGCGCGCGTCACCGGAATCTCCGGGCAGCCGCTTACTGATGGCTTTCACTTCGGCCAGACCATCGTGAATGACTATGGCCGTCCTTATCAGAATGGAACCAACGGGGTGACCGGATTTACCAGCAGCGTGGCAACGGGTGCGCTGGGATTTTATGTACGCGGCGAATACGAGCATGCGCCCTCGGGGCCGGGCTTTACACAGGCGCAGCAAAACGCGATCAATGCGGCCGATCGTAAGCAGCCGCAGCCTGCGTTGCCCGTCCCCGCGTTCAGCCAGTTCCGCCTGCTCGACAGCTATCTGTCACTGAACATCAACGGCTGGCAGACCTCATTTGGAAAGCAGACGCTCTGGACCGGACCAACGCAGGACCCGTTCCTCTCGGGTGACAACGCGGAACCCATTTACATGTTGCGCGTTGATCAAACGCATCCGGCAAGGCTGCCCAGCATTCTCAAATTCCTGGGGCCTCTCCGGACCGAATGGTGGGTCGGCAAAATGACCGGCCATCATTGGGTGAACACGCAGGACCCGGCGATTGGCGGCGGCACGGGACTGGTTTCGTCGATTGGCCGTACGTTGAGCAAGCAGCCCATGGTCAACGGCGTCAAATTCAATTTCAAGCCCACGCCCAACTTCGAATTCGGAATCGGCCGCACCGGCATATTCGGCGGTCCCGATTTTCCGATTACGCTGGGATCGGTGCGGCATTCGCTGTTTTCCACCACCAACACCATCGGACGAGGCACGGATCCGGGCGACCGGCGCTCGACTGTCGATTTCAGCTATCGCCTGCCTGGCTTTAGAAACCTGCTGACCCTCTACGATGATTCTTTCGTCGAAGACGAAATTTCGCCCATCGGCTATCCGCGGCGGGCCGCGCACAATCCTGGCATCTATTTGACCCAGGTGCCGGGGCTGCCGCATCTTGACCTTCGGCTCGAAGCGGCATACACCAACCTGCCGGGGCTGTTACTGCCTCCGCAGGACGGCTTCCCGCTGGGTGGCTTCTTCTACTGGAACACGCGCTATCTTGATGGCTACACCAACAAGGGCAACATTCTGGGAAACGCGACTGTGGGCCGGCAGGGAATTTCGTATCGCGCACAGAGCACCTACTGGTTTGCCTCTGACCGGACGCTGCAGTTCGGGTACCGGCAGGAGATATCCGACAGCATGTTTCTTCAGGGTGGAAACCTGCGCGATACTTTCTTCAAGTCCGAGTGGCGCTTCAACCCGAAGGTCTCGCTTACGAGCTTCCTGCAGTACGAGTGGTGGAATTTTCCGCTGCTGAGCGCAGGTAATAAGAAGACCGACTTCACGGCTTCTTTTCAGCTGACATACTGGCCGCACTGGAAATTCAGGAAAGGTGAGTAGCAGACGAATGCGCGCTTTAATCACCGGCGTCACCGGCCAGGATGGATCGTATCTGGCCGAGTTGCTGCTTGGTAAGGGTTATGAAGTTTACGGGATGCTGCGCAACATCCGGCGCGAAGCGCACAAGCGCCTCGCCGGCATAGCTTCGCGCATTCAACTGGTGGAAGCCGACCTGACTGACCAGAGCTCTCTTGATCGGGTGCTGCAGCAGGTCCGTCCCGACGAACTTTACAATCTCGCCGGCCAGACCTTCGTTCCTGTGGCCTGGAGCCAGCCGCTGCTCACCATGGAGATCACCGGCATGGGCGCGCTCCGTCTGCTGGAGGCCATGCGCCGCCATTCGCCCAGGACGAAGTTTGTTCAAGCTTCAAGTTCGGAGATTTTCGGCAAGGCTGAAACGCCGCAACAGAACGAAAATACGCGGATGCAGCCTACCAACCCTTATGGCGCGGCAAAACTGTTTGCTCATCACGTGACCATCAACTACCGTGAAAGCTACGGCATGTTCGCCAGCTCCTGCATCAGCTTCAACCATGAGTCGCCGCGGCGGGGCGTCGAATTTGTGACCCGCAAAGTCGCGCAGGAGGCGGCGCGCATCAAGCTTGGGCAGGCCACCAAACTGAAGATGGGCAATCTGGAAGGCCGGCGCGACTGGGGCTTTGCCGGCGACTACGTGCGTGCCATGTGGTTGATGCTGCAACGACCGGAACCGGATGACTTCGTGATCGCCACCGGTGTGACGCACAGCGTGAAGGAGTTGCTGGAGGTTGCCTTTTCCTATGTCGGGCTGGATTGGAAAAAGCATGTCGAAATTGACCAGACGCTGGTCCGGCCTGCCGAACCCGATCCGCTCTGCGGCGACTCAAGCAAGGCGCAGCGCGTTCTGGGCTGGAAGCCGGAAGTCTCTTTCCGGCAGCTGATCGAGATGATGGTGGAGGCGGAGCTGAAGGCGCTGACGGCCCACGGCCCGCCAGTGGGTGCGGCCAGGTGATTTTCGAGCAAGCGAGCCCCCGGGAAGGAGCGTGAGGCTCGCGTGCTCTCTGCTGAGACTGCCCAAGCCGATCGTCTGACCGTAGCAGGTCTCGTCAGATTCGCGGGACGCGAAATTAATTTCCTCGAACGCAGGCGAAGGCGCCTGCGCTCCAATCTCACTTAAACCGCTTTCGCCAGCGTGCGCGGCGCGCTCTGGATCACCTGGGCCGAGAAACGCTCCATCTCTTCCAGTTGCGGGCTGAACTGCAACAGCAGCAGATCGACTCCCGCCTCTTCGAACTCTGCGATGCGCTCGGCCACCTGTTCCGGCGTGCCAACAAGGCCGGAGCGCAGCCCACGATTTGAAACTGAATAGTCTTCCAGCGAGACGCGCTGCTCCAGCTGCGTGTTGGCCAGCCACTGCTGGTAATTGTCGTACCCGGCGGCATTCTGTTTTACGTCAGTGACGCGGCGGAGCTCTTCCTGGGCTTCGCGCTCGCTGTCGCGAACGATTGCGTACGCGGCAACGCCGAATTGCATCGGGGGAAGCTCCCAGCGCTCGCGGCGCGCGGAGAGATCGGCAATCTTGGCGCGAATTTTCTCCGGCGGGTCGCCGTGCATCACGTAGGCATCGCATTTTTGCGAAATCAGGTTCTTTGCCGCTTCAGACTCACCTCCGGCGTAGATGACCGGACGCGGGAAGGAAACCGGCTTCGGTTGCAGCACCAGGTCCTGCACCTTGTAATACTTGCCTTCGAAATTGACGTGGTCGTACTTCCAGGCTTTGTCCACCACGTCGAGCCACTCTGAGGTGCGGGCATAGCGATCGTCGTGCTGGTCGAATTGCACGCCGTATTTGCGCGCCTCTTCCGCCCACCATGAGGAAACCACGTTCAGTGACACGCGCCCGTTGCTGATATGGTCGATGTTCGCCGCCTGCTTTGCCAGCAGCGCGGGGTTATGAAACGTCGGCCGCACAGCGACCATCAGCTCAAGCCTGTGAGTTACCGCAGCCAGTGCGGCGGCGGTGGACCACGCATCGAGCGAAGGCTCCTCCGGCCCTTTGATGTCGTTCAGGTTGAGCTCGGCAATCAGTGTGAGATCGTAGCCAATCTCTTCGCTGCGCCGGGCGAGCCGGCTCACGTAAGGCCACGTGGGTTCCATCTGCTCGTCTTCCACATTGCGCAGCCAGCCGCCGAAAACAGGAAGCCAATATCCGTATCGCATTACGCAGCCTCCCGTTCCAGAAAATCAACCAACTTCACAAAGGGATCAAAGCCGACGACCTTCGGCCCATCAGCGACGAAATTTGAAAGCGCATTGATGTCGTAGAAGTAGAGCTTGCCATCACGATCGTCGACGACATACTCGATCCCTCCGACTTCGATGTCAGCGGCGTTCATGATGCGCTCGACCTGCTGAATGATCTCGTCCGGAGGCGTGTAGCCCTCAACCCGCAGTCCGGTCTTCGGCGCGTCCACCGGGCATGCGCCGCGCGCCAGCTCCTGTCCGCCGGTGGTGCGGCAGATGTCGGCCGGGCAGAGATCAAAGGTTTCGCCGGTCAGGTGGACCTTGATGCCGTAGAGAAATTTTCCACCCAGGACTTCGACGCGCACGATGTGTCCACCGCGCGCGGGAATGAACTCCTGCACCAGAGCAGTCGAGTCGATTCCGAGATCGAGTGTGCCTGCGCCGGCGGCTTCCTCCAGTTCCTGGCGCGAGTTGAAGCGCGTCACACCCGCGCCGCTGCCGCCGATGTTCGGCTTAACCACGATTGGGAAGCGTAGCCCGTCAGAGGCCGCAGGGGCATCCGCGGGATGATTGATCACGCGCGACTTCGGATAGGGCAGCCCGAGCGATTCCAGCAGAGAGAGTTGCAGCGCTTTTGACGTTTCATAGCGAAACGCCTTGTGCCCGTTCACGATGCGCCTACCGCGCTGTTCCAGGTGATCGAGGTAATAAAGTGTGTAGAAGATCGCCTGGCCGTGGCCACGACGATAGGCTGACGGACTCATCCGGTTGAAGACCAGAGAATAGTTGCCTTCGCCGTTCAACTGTGCCGGATCGAAGTGGTGCTGGGCCGCGTCGATCGTGACAAAAGGCACCTTGCGCCGCTCCAGTTCTTTGAAGAGCGGCACGAACCAGTGCGGATGCTCGTAGTAGATTGCGATTGGCTGCTGTAGTTTTGCCATGTCCCTCCTCTTTCTGAAGGAACCACCCTTGTCCCGTGAGCAGCCAAAAGTAAAAGGCCGCTCGTTTGAGCGGCCCCGGTGTGAATCTGACTTCAACCCTACAAATCAACGCTCCGCACCGGCCGCTCGCCTGTACACATACACATACAGCAACACATAGCCATGTTGCGGTCGCAAGCCGGATTGGTGAATGACTGGTGCATTCGAAGGCTCCATGCTACACCCGGTTTGTGAGGGCCGTCAAATCATTCCCAAGCCGGGTAGTGGGTCAGACTGACCCACTACCCCAAGCCGGCAACGACTTCCCCTTTTTGATCTGCCTTCGCTGCACTCAAATGGGCTCGCGCAGACCGTTAATCGAGTTGGAACGCTTCCGTTGCGGGGCGATACGGCCGGGGTAGCCACAACGGGCGCCGCAAGCTGCCGTCTGCCGGAACGGGGCGAGTTAATCCCAGCCAACGTTGATATTCGAGATGCGCCCGGTTGGTGTCAACGAAGATGTCGCCATATCGATCCCCATCGCGTGCTCGCGTGACTGTCACCTTCTGGTGCCAGCAGTGCTGTCCACTGACCGGGTCAGGCTGGACGGGGAAGACCAGGTTCTGATGGACCCCCGCATCCTCCCAATGAATTCGCGCAGAATCCGGGTCGTTGCTGGCGAAGGGACGCACGCCATGGACCTGGCGCATCATCCACTCGCCCGGTTTGAGTTGCTCCAGCTTGACAACCGCGGTTGACCAGCGCTCGCCGCCGGATTCCTCCTGTAAACGCCATCGTCCCAGGTGGTGCGAGCAGGCTACGATGCCCGGACGGATTCCTTCAGTCACCCAGACGCGATCGACAAAGTAGCCAATGCTGGTTTCAATCCGCAGCAGATCACCGGTGTTGACGCCCAACCGTGCGGCATCACTGGCGTGCAGCCAAACCGGATTCTTATGCGAAATCTCATAAAGCCACTTCGCGTTGCCGGACCGGCTGTGAATGAGCGTGGGCAGTCTGAAGGTTGGAAGAAGAAGCATCTCTCCTTTATTTATGTCGATCGTGTCCCGGTGCACGTGGCTCTTGATGTACGCGGGGATGGCATACTCGGGCCATCCCCAATCCTTGAGCGTTCGGGAGTAGAACTCCAGCTTGCGTGACGGAGTGGGAAAGCCAACGCAAGCCTGGTCCTCGATCTGCACGCCGACCGGCGAGCCTTTTGCGCTCAGCACGCGCGTTTGCTGGTCAACAGTTGATCCATCAAGATCTTTTGCTGCTACCGGCTGCTCATGGCCGCGGTAAGAACTTTCCTGGATGAGAAACGCACCGTACTTGCGCATGTAGTCGAGCGGGGACAGGCCTTCTTTTCCGGCCGCTTCAGGGAGCCCGGGAACGCTGTTCTCAAAGATCCAGCGGTAATACTCGTCAACGGTGAGCTTCTCCCCGGCGCGATAAGGAGATTGGAAATACTTCCTGATCCCCAGAGAACCGTCAGGATCGATGCGCCACGAGAGCTCAATCCAGAACTCATCCTCTTCCCAAACCTCGCCCAGCCCGGCTTCGCGATGTGCTTCATAGGTCGAATGGAATTTCTTTCCCTGTCTTTCCAGGGCAACGCGCATGACCGGTTGGCGAAATCCAATCCACTTTGCGGCGTGCGTTTCCTGGCTCATCAGATCGTGCCGCTCCGAGGCGTGCCCCATGGGGAGCACATAGTCGGCGAACCATGCGGTCTCGCTCCAGGTGGGCGACAGGCAGGCATGGCATTCAACCTTGCTCTCGTCGCTCAGCGCCTCAATCCAGCTCATCCCGTCAGGATTGGTCCAGACCGGGTTGTAAACGCGCGTGAAGTACATGGCCAGCTTGCCGCGCTGCTCTTTGAGGAAATGCGGGAGCAGGAAGCTCATCTCAAAGAACGCAAGCGGAAATTCTTTGGCCCACATCATGGGATTCCACGCCTTGGGGGCCGGCGGCATCAGCGGCGGAACCGGAATGTACTTGTTGAACGCATTGGGAGAGACGCCTCCCACAGTCCCAACCGCTCCGACGAGCACGGTGAGGAACTCCAGGGCGCGCGCGACCTGCCATCCACCGAGATTGCCGGCCGCGGCGTTGCGCCAAACGTGGGTGGCCACGGCGGAGCCGGCGCGACCTGCTTCCCGCGCAACCGCGACGATCTGCGCTGCAGCAACACCGGACTCCTGTTCAGCGAACGCAGGAGTGAACTGCGCGTAAACGCGCTTAAGGACTTCGATGAAGTGATCGAACGTTTGCGGTTCAGTGGGAAATTCGCAACGCAGGTACTCTTCCCAGTTCACCCATCGACGTAAGAATTCCCGGTCAAACAGGTCTTCTTCCAGCAGCACGCGGCACATGGCCAGCAGCATGGCAGATTCCGATCCTGGCCAGGGCGACAGCCAGTAATCGGCTTTGGAGGCGCTGTTTGAAAGCCGTGTGTCCACCACACATATTTTGGCGCCGCGTGATTTTCCGTCGATGATCCGCTGCGCGTGCGGATTGAAATAGTGGCCTGCTTCCAGGTGCGAACTAAGCAGCAAGATGAACCGCGCGTTGGCGTAGTCCGGTGACGGCCGGTCCATTCCGTGCCAGAACGCATACCCGGCGCGCGCTCCCGCAGAGCAAACATTGGTGTGGCTGTTGTGGCCGTCTATGCCCCAGGCGTGCAGCACGCGCTGGTTATAGAGAAGCTCGTGGCCGGGCCGGCCGACGTGATACATGACTTCGTTCTTGCGGTCTTCTTGCAAGGCTTTGCGGATTCGGCCGGCGATGTCATCGAGAACTTCGTCCCACGTGACACGTTGCCATTTGCCTTCACCGCGTTTGCCCGCGCGCCGCAAGGGATAGAGGATGCGCTCAGGATCGTTGACTTGATTGATGGTTGCAGGCCCTTTGGCGCAGTTGCGACCGCGGCTGCCGGGATGCGCCGGATTCCCTTCAAACTTCTGGATGCGCATCCTTTCCTTATCGACGTAGGCCAGCAGTCCACAGGCGGCTTCGCAATTGAAGCAGATGGTGGGAATGAGCGAGTAGCTCTTCTTCACTCGCCGGGGCCACTGCGCGGGATCGTATTCCGTCCAGTCATCCCAGCGGCTCGATGGCGGGAAGCTGGCGAGCGGTTGCGATTCCAACTCTTGCGCGGCCGGGTTCAGTGGAAGTTGGTCCTTCATGCAAGCCTCAACTCAGCGGAACGGATTGCCCAGCCCGTACCCAAACGAATTCAAACCAAAACAAGCCGAACAAAGCCAGGATTGCGGCTACACCCACGAGCGCCGGCCGATGCGCTAAAAACTGTAAGATTCCGAGTGGACAAAGCACGCCGAGAACTACAACGAAGGCCAAAAAACCGCCGCTCAGTGGCCCACCGAGCAGGGAGCGTCTGGCGATGCGTTCTTCCGCTGTCCGATGCGGCAGAACGAGTTCTATGGTCAGGTTAATCAGCCACAACACCAGAAACAGTTGCAGAAGGCCAGCCGCTGGTTCGAAGCGGGGCAGTTGAACAGAAAACGCCGGGTTGTCAAAGGTGATTGGAATCAACTGCACGGCCGATCCTGCAATCAAGGCTTGCAGCAACAGTTGCCAGGCGTTGAACCATTTGTGGCGCCAGAAATCGCGTCCCCTGGCCTGGGCAAAAAGAAAGGCCGAGTACGCCGCGGTGCCGATAGCCAACACGATTGTCGGCCAGACAATCATCAGGGGAACATTGGCGTTCGAGAGGGCAAAGAAGAGCCACGCGGCCGCGAGCAGGCCATACACTACAAGAATGTTGCCGCCGAGGACCAGCCACGAGCGGAAATTTGGCGTCGTAAGCAGATAGAAGAAGCGATCAGGACGTTTGAGATCGAGGATGAGCAAAGCCACAGTGGCGGCAAGCGCGACGAGCGCAACGATCGGGCTAACGATACTCACGGCCGTACTTCTGTGCCCCAAAAACATCAGCAAAGCTGAGACCAGAAGCACGCCGGCCGCGATGGACTTCGTCCACAGGTAGGCGGCGATCTTCCATCCCCAGGGCGGAGGATGCGGCACGTCATAGACTTCACGCGTTGCGGCGGGGTTGAAAGAGCTGAGTGTCATCGGCGCATCGCGACGGTCGGCAAAGAGAAAAGTGTTTTGTTTCAGAAGGCGTGTCGGCTGGAGCAAGTCCTCGTGTATGCCCACGTAATGCAGCTTGGGCAGCGTTCCTTTCTCCGGTTTCCGCACGGCGGTCGCGCGGTTCGCGATGACTGCGCTGGTCTTGCTGCGGCTGTCATCCATGTCCCCGGCGAGGATCGCCTGCGTCGGGCAGACGATCACACAGGCCGGCTCCAAATTTTGTTCCACGCGATGCGCACAGAAATTGCATTTGGCCGCCGTGTTGGTGTCGGGATCGATATAGAGCGCGTCGTAGGGGCAGGCCTGCATGCAGCCCTTGCAGCCGATGCAGCGTTGATTGTCGAAGTCGACAATTCCGTCAGAACGGCGGAAGAGGGAGTGCGTGGGGCAAATTTCGATGCAAGGCGCGTCGTCGCAGTGATTACATCGCATTACACCGAAGTGGCGTTTGGTTTCCGGAAACTCGCCCGTTTCGATGTACTTCACCCACGTCCGAAAGACGCCGATGGGGACCTGGTGTTCCTCCTTGCACGCCACCGTGCAGGCGTGGCAGCCGATACATCGGTCCTGATCGATAACGAACCCGTAGCGCATAAAGAACCCCGTATTGTACAGAAGGCAGTGGAACGAGCGCGGGATTGTCAGGGCGGCGAGGAATTTTCAGAGTTGAGCCGGAAATAGCAGGGAAGGAATTTGGCTGCCCCCCAGGGATTCGAACCCCGATATGCTGATCCAGAGTCAGCTGTCCTGCCGTTGAACGAGGGGGCAGCAATGAAACAAGGAGCCAGAACGGCTCACATCCTTTGATTTTATGATGACTTTCCGGCAGGGTCAAATAAACGGGACGCCATACTTTTGGCGAGGCGATACAAGGTGGAATTCGAGCAAAAATTAAGAAGCCCCGAGTTTTGTGGTTGACCCATTCGCCTCGACCAGCGGTTCGCTATAGACCCTTGCCGACCAGCGTTTCTCTGTCCTAGTTCCTTGCGAAACTCCAACAAAGTGCGATCTTTAATCAGCCTGGCTGAAGCTTGGGCTCCGGGCTTACCGCCAACCGGGTAAATCGGTCAACACCTCGGGGCTTCTATCTTTGCCTTTAAACTTTTCATGTTCTCCTCGACCAGCAGTTCGCTATAGACCCTCGCTGACCCTCAGGCAACTTCCAGCTTCAGCTTGTTCCGTCCGCCGCCGTTTCCAGCAACAGGGGTTTTGGCCTGGCCGTGCGCCGTGATCTTGCTCGGGTCCCGGCACTCACCGCCAACCGGGAAAACGTTTGAAATGTCAAAGAACGATTGTGAATGTACGCCCTCCGCAAATTAAGTCAAACAGTTTTTCGACGAAATAACCTGTCTGAAATCAGCACCTTGCAACGCGTCCACAGGCGGGTCAACAAAAAGCGGTGCAGCGTCTCTTGAAACTCCAGTGTTCATGCGGGTAAGACGCAATCTTTCGGATTTATCCCAATGTGAAAATGTGAGGAAAAACCTCTGTTTATGCGCCCCTGGGAGGTGTTCGAGCTGCGATTGTGGGCCCGAAGAAAACGTTCAGCAAGGCGCGATACGTTCTTTTAATCGTCACTTCAGGATACGAACCCGAAGTGTGCAGGGAATTGCCGTTTTTCTGCGTCCTTGTGTGTTATTGGGGATAAACCAGAAATTCATTTGATTTCTTTTAGATAGTTCTTGAAATTCCAGTATTACTGGAGGAAAATCCCCTCCGCTTTTCATAGACCCCAAGGCCTCAAAAAAATGACGCCCAGCGCGGAAGGAGAAGTTATGAAACGTTTCTTCTTAGTTACTCTGCTTTTTCTGATAGTAATGGCACCTCTAACCCTCACAGCCCAGACAACGGTTTTGAAATTTAACCAGGACGGCCAGTTTGCCGCCTTCAATACCAGCACGTTCGGGTCGAGCGCGAGCTTTTCCGTCTCGGCAAACGCCAGCACCGGCTCAACCGCGACGGCGAGCATCAACTATCTTGCTTTCCAATTTTCTCCTGACTTCACCACTCTTACTTTCACCCAGATCGTAGGAGCGATCCCGGCGAGCACCTTCACCGGCCAGAACACAAACAATATCAACCTGAACCTGGACTTGAGCCAGCTTGATCCGAGCGCCGTCAA
>DASTJB010000172.1:0-24920 GCA_035717005.1 Candidatus Angelobacter sp. | reverse complement strand
GCCTGCCGGCATCTTGACTGTCAGGTCGCCATTGATGGCATTCCCGTTACCCTGGAATTTCAGATTCACGCTCTGGACGTTCTCGCTGGAAACTTTGGCGTTGGTGACAGTAAGCGTTCCCTGTCCCACTGGATTCAGCTGCGACCCGCGCAATGAAACGTTCAGCGCCAATGTGCCGCTCACGGGATAAGTCTTGTCCAGCAGTCGCTCCAGGTCGGTAAGTGAGATTTGCGAAGCTGAGACGTTCGCCGTAATAGGGTTGGAAGGCATGTAGGCCCAATTCTTCAGCCTGGCCTGCGCGCTGAACTTGATCTGCCCTCGCGAACCTGGGGTCCCCGAAGCGCGCCGGGGTTGCGCGTTTTGGGGTGCAGGCAGAGCCTCCAGATCTCCATTCGTCACGCTCGCCAGTGATGGATTCGCGCTGAATCCCGTGCGCAGCAGTTTCCACGAACTTCCCTTCACCCGAAGATTGCGCGCCTCGAGTTGTCCGTTTACCTGCGGAGCGCTTAGCGGGCCGCTCACGCTGGCGCTGGCCACTGCGGTGCCGTAAAGTCCAAGCTGCTGCGCCTGCTGCCCTTGCGCCGGGGCCCCCGAGGCGCGCCGGTTTTGCGCGTCTTGGGGTGAGAGCGCCGCCATCAGTTGTTCGACCTCATGTAGATCATTGGAGCGCAGTGCGACCTGCAACTGGCAGTGGTTGCTCACTTCTCCGTTCATGGTGAGTGTGGTCTTCGGCGTGCGAATGTAACTGTTGGTCAGCGCAACTTGCTTGCGCGCCGCGGCGTAATCGGCATGGACAACGCCGTCCAGCGGCATGGCCTGGCCCTGCCCGACGCTCCCCTGCATCGTCAGATCGCTATGCGCGTTGAGATTGTCGAGCGTCCTGGCCCAGCGTGCGTCCGCTTCGGCGTTCAGTTTGCCGGTGAGGTGCGCCTGCTGCGCGGGGTTCCTGTGCATCGCCGCCTGCGCCTGGTCGAGCGAGAGGTCATTCAAGGTTGCCTGCAGCCGCGCCACTCCCGCGCCGCTCACATCGCGGATCGTCAGCTTTGCGTTGAGCACTCCGCCTAGAATACGTGCCCTGATGTCGCTGACCTCGGCATTGCCGTGCGCCAGCGTGTATCGCGCATACACATCGCGGACTTGTGTCTGCAAGCCCGGCGTCTTCACTGCCAGCCCGCCGCTGCTCACGTTGCCGTTCACTGCGACAGTTTCGAGCATCGCCCGGTTCGGGTCGCCCTGGTACTTCACCTGTCCTTCAAGCTTCACTGTGCCTGCGGGAATCGATGGGTCTCTCAGGATTCGCTGAAACTCGCCCGTGACCAGCTCTGCTTCATACCGTGCGTCGGCCTTGCGATTGGGTGAGCTGTAGTCATTGACCGTGGCACTCAGCACCACGTGCGACTTCCCTGCCGCCAATTCCAGCTTGTCGAGCGTGAAGGTCTGCGGCGTGATTCCAAAATGCGCCTGGAAATTGTGTTCCATCGGCGCATATTTCCCATAGACGATCCGTCCATTGTTGTATCCCAGCTGTCCCGCGTATTTGTTCTGCGCCGGATCGTAATTTGCGTTCAGCGCAAAGTTGCGCAGTTCGGCGTCGAGCGGGGTCTTCTGGTCGTTGTAATAAATCTCGCCGCGGTCGAGCTTCAGCTCCCGGATGGCCAGATCAAAAATGTTTGTGTTGTCGCTGCTGGTGCTCTTCTTCTGCGGCTGGGGCAGGTTATTCTCTCCCGCTTTGTTCACCTGCATGCGTACGACCGGATGATCGAGAACAATGTCCCGCACGTGCCACGTGCGGCGCAGCAGGGAATCGATGGTCAATCCCACTTGCAGATGGTCGGCCGTAAGCAGCGGCTTGCTGGGGTCGGCCTCGCGCCCGTGCAGCACGATGTTGTAGATGTCCAGCGTGAGATTCGATAGGCGGAACTTGAAGTCGCCCACCTCGAGCCGGGCGCCTGTCGATTCCTCAATGCTGCTTTCCACTTTCCCCAGGATGTCGCGCCGGAATCCTTCACTATGCTCCAGCAGCAGCATCAGCGTAACCGCTGCCACCAACAGCAGGGCAACGACTCCTGCCAGGCTCCACAAAACGATTTTTTGCCATTTTTTCAGTCGTTTCATTGTTAAAGGCCCACCACTTCAGAATGCCTGGCCGAGCGTCACGAACCATTGCAGTGATTTGACTCCCGGCGGAGCGTTGAACAAATGTCCCACATCAAAGCGCACCGGCCCCACAGGTGTCTTGTAGCGCACGCCGCCGCCGGCTGAGTGCGTAAAATCGGAAAACAGGTTATGGAAATTCACGGCGTTGTAGACGTTTCCGCCGTCATAAAACAGAGCGCCTCCCAGCGGGCCGCCGACGAACGGCATGGAAATTCCCAGCGGAAAACGCAGCTCCGTGTTCGCCACCACCAGCATCCTTCCGCCCACCGGCACGCTGATCTGCTGTCTGCAACCCGGATTGTCTGACGGGCACACCAGTACCTGGCGTTGCGGGCCGGCGCCGTTCAGGCTGAACCCGCGCAGCGTGCTGCCGCCGCCGGAGAAGAAGCTTTCGCTGATGGGAATGTGCGCGCCGCCAAACGGCCGCTCCAGGCCCACGCGCAGGCTGTTGGCCCACACCAGTGACGAGTCTTTGGTCAGCGAGCGGTAGTACGCGGTCTGGCCGAGGAAGCGGCCAAAACTGGTGTTTGATCCCAGGAATCCGGGATCGACGTCCACCTGAAAACTTTCATAAAAACCCTTGTGCGCATCCAGCGGGTTGTCGCGCGAGTCGCGCGCGAACGAGCCTCCCACCGCGGAAATCCGTACATTCTGGTCCTCCGGCTGCACCAGGCCGGGTATCGCGATGTTCGACAGGTTCGTGCGCCGGAAATCGTAGCGGATGATCACCGATTTCTGCCGGTTCTTGTCCAGATAATGCTGGAACTGCACACCTGCCCCGCCCAGCCGCGCGGTGAAGATCGGGTTCTCACTCGTTCGTTCTGCCGAGAGAGTCACCGTCGAACTCCAGCCCGAGTTCCAGAAGGTGGGATTGTGCCAACTCGCCGCTGCCCGCTGGTCCAGGCGCGCGCCGAACCCGGTCAGCGTCACCGTTTCCGCGCGGCCGCGAAAATTCCGGCGCGTGTACTCGATTGACCCCTCCGGCCCCCAGAAAGTCTGCTGGCTGGTCTTGAAGTTCGTTGGCAAGCCCACCGGCGGAAGCCCCGGCAGAGCGATCGTCCCGCTGGGAATGCTTCCACCGCGATTGATCACCGAGAAGCCGAAGCCGTACGCAATCGTGTTGCGCTTCGATTCATGCAGCTTCACCAGAACTTCCGGATGAGAGTTGTCTCCCACCGGCTGCCGCGTATCCACGCTGGCCCAATCGAACACCCCCAGCGTATAGAGCTGGCTTTCGCCGCGTAGCAGCGCGGTCTCACTCAGCGGCTTGCCGGTCTTGATGTTCGCATTGCGCGCGATGATCTCCGGCCGCGTATGCTGCACCCCCACCGGCGACACGCTGGCCGTCGTCACCTGCGGCCCTTCATCGATCTGGTACACCACCTGCACGCGATGCGGATCGTCTTTCTCATGCCGCACCGTCGCCTTGAACGTCATCGTAAGAAAACCGTTGTCCAGATATGCGGCCACAATCTGGTCGCGGTCCTTGTTCAGCAGCTGCGCCGAATACGCCTTGCCCGGCTCCAGGTTCAGCCCTTTGGCCGCAAACTTGTCTTTTCCCAGCGCGTGCGTGCCCTGGATGTCAAGCGACTCCACCACGTCGCGCGATCCTTCATCCACCACGAACGCCAGCTTCAGGTCGCCGCCTTCTCTCGCTATCTTCGGCGTAACTTTTACCTGGCTATAACCGGCGCCGTGATACAGCCCCTCGATGTTCTTGACGCTCTTGCGCACCAGTTGCTCGCTGTATCTGCCGTGCGAGAACGGCATGAAGCGCATGCCTGTCTTGATGGGCACTGCTCCCCTCAGGTCCTTGTCGTCAAAATGGCGGTTGCCGTCAAAGTCCAGCGTGCTCACCTTGCCCCGCTTGCCTTTGTCGATCTGATACAGCACCGTAACTCCGTCCGGCCTTTTTTCAAATTTGCTCCGCACCTTCACATCGAAATAACCTTTTGACTGAAAGTACGAAGTCAGGTCCTGCTCGCCCTCATTCACCAGGTCGCGATCGACGGTATATTCCTGGTACATGGGGATCAGCTTCTTTTGCGTTCGCCCCCACACGTGCGCGCCTGCGATCTTGATGTCGATCCGCGGCCCCTGCGTCACCAGGAAGTTGATATCGGCGCGGTTGGTTTGGTCGTTATAGAGCGTCGAGACCAGCTTCACCTTGCCCGCCAGATAGTGCTGTTTCCCCAGTTCGCGCTGCATGAACCGGATTGCCGCCTGCAGCCTCTTATTGGTGTAGCCCGTTCCCGGCTTGATGTACGCGCCCCGCAGCCGCGCCCGGATCGAGCGCAGCGTAGCGGCCATGATCCTCGCCTGCTGCGGCGGAATGCCCGTGATCGTCACTTCTCCGAACTTCGCCCGGCGCTTCAGCTTGATGTCATACACCACGTTCACCACGCCGTGCTCTTTGTCGACGTCCAGCTTCGGCTCGACCGTAGCCCTGAAGTAGCCGGTGCGATGAAAGAATTCCAGCAGGTTTGACTCCGCTTCTTCCACTTTCTCCTGCGTGTACGGCTCCTGCTTGGCATAGTTTGAGGTTTGCAGCAGCCGCATGTATGTAAACCGTTTTTCCGCTGCCGGAAAACTGAATACGCCAAAGTAATATGCCGGCTGCAAGACGAAGAGCACATGCAGCCCATCCGTCGACGGCGCAATCTGGACGTCCACCTTCTGGAAGTTTCCTGCCTGCTTCAACGCGTCCGCCGTGCGGTCAATGTTCGCCTGCGCGTACGGCGCATTCACCGGCTGCGCGATCAACTCCCGCAGCTTCTTCAAATTGCCGTCCGGTTGCCCTGCCACCTGAACGGATGTGACTTTCTGCCCTTCGTAGGAAATCATTCCGGTCGAGGGCGCTTGTTGCGCATAGAGCAATGACGCGAACAGCGTCAATGCCACGAACACCGCCAATGTGCCTGCCCAACAGACAAATTTCTTCATAGTGCCGAGATGCGGACACGCAGAGGATCGCGCCGCTGTTTTCGAATCTAAGAGGTTAGAGCTTGTGAGGGATTGTTCTTGTTGCTTCGAGAGAAGCGCGAACACCTGCTTTGGCGAGAAACTGGAGCCCAGCAGCGCAGCACAACTTCAGGCAAAGCTGCTGCGCACATCGCCCGGTCAGAGCTGCTGCTTCACCCGCCATTGCAGGTCAACTCAGTTACTCCGGGCAGCATCCAATCTCCAACGCTGGAGTTCCCCCCAGCTCTGGAGACTGCATGCTTTGGACCATCTTTGCCATTCTCGTGCTGCTGTGGCTTTTAGGTTGGGGATTCCACGTGGCCGGCAGCCTGATTCACCTGATTCTGGTGATTGCGCTTGTGGTATTGGTGATCGAGCTCATCACCGGACGCCGCGCCGCCGTCTGACCAGACGGTTCGTACAAAAGCCATCGCCATTCCGGGGCGGTCATGTCCGTCGATGCGCTCTCCAGCTTGTCTTAGCCGAGTTTGGCCAGCTTCTGCTCAATCTCGCTGAGCGCTTTGCGCAGGGTCTCAGAATATCGCTCGTGGGTTGAAGATTCTATCTGGTGCAGTATGTAGGCCCGCGAGAGCTTCAGGGCATCGCGCTCGCGCTTTCTGTTTCTCTCTTCATCGGTGAGCGATGGCCGCCCACCTCCCGCCTGGCTGTCTTTTGCGCTCTCCTGCTGTGCCTCGACGGACTTGCTTTCCCACCCTCTCGCCATATTTCAATTATAAGATCATTCTGCGCGATGAGAGCAGATCCTGGAACAGGTTCCCTGGCGGTAAACCCGGAAGAATTTATAATCACGCTCGATGAAATTGCCCATTTTTCTCCTTCTTTGCGGGTTCGCTCTCTTGCCGGTTTCCGCCGCATGCTTTCAACAATCAGGCAGCCTCACGCCTGAGCACCAGTTCGCCCGTGACATCTTCAAGGAACTCATCGAAATCAATACCACAGATACACCGGCAGGCAACGTGACCACGGCCGCAGAAGCCATGGCGGCGCGTTTTCACGCTGCCGGATTTCCTGAGCCGGACGTTCAGGTGCTCGGGCCTCTTCCCAATAAGAAGAATCTCGTCGTTCGCATCCACGGACGCGGGCCGGCAAAGCCTATCCTCTTTATTGGCCATCTTGATGTTGTCCAGGCCTTGCGCCAGGACTGGTCGATGGACCCTTTCAAGTTCAACGAAGCGGATGGTTTCTTCTACGGCCGCGGCACATCTGACATCAAGCAGGGCGACGCAATTCTGGTGGCAAACTTCCTCCGCCTGAAGAAAGAAGGCTGGACGCCCGCGCGCGACCTCATTCTTGCGCTCACGGCCGACGAAGAAGGTGGGCAGTCCAACGGCATCCAATGGCTGCTCAAAAATCATCGTGAGCTGATCGATGCCGAATACTCGATCAACACCGACGCCGGCGACTTTGAAACCAAAAACGCCAAGCGTCTCATGCTGGGAATGCAGACCAGCGAGAAGAACTATGTCGACTTCCGCCTGGAAGTGAAGAGCAACGGCGGGCACAGCTCGCGCCCGGTGAAGGACAACGCGATCTATCATCTCGCCCAGGGCCTCGCGCGTCTTGGGGCGTACGATTTTCCGCTAAGCCTCAATGAAACCACGCGCGGATTCTTCGAGCGCACGGCCGCAATGGAGTCTCCGGGAACCGCCGCCGACTTCCGCGCTGTGAACGGCTCTGACCGCGCCAAGGCCGACGCAGCCGCATCGCGGCTCTCGGCTTCGTCACCCTATCTGAATGCACTCCTACGCACCACTTGCGTGGCCACGCGGCTCGAAGGTGGTCACGCCAACAACGCCCTGCCGCAAACTGCAGCAGCCAACGTGAACTGCCGCATGCTGCCGCAGGATTCCCTGGCCAACGTGCAAAGCACGCTCAACCGCGTGCTCGCCGATCCTCGAATCAGCGTGTCCGTCGTCGGTGAGGCCGTGCCTGCACCTGCCTCGGCCATCAATCCCACGATCGTGCGCAAGCTTGAGGCGCTCAGCCAGAAGCTCTACGGCGGCCTGCCGGTCGTTCCTGTCATGGATACCGGCGCGAGCGACGGCAAATACCTGCGCATCGGCGGTATCCCGACCTATGGCGTCCCCGGCGTCTTTGAAGACGTGGACGACACCCGCGCTCACGGAAAGGACGAGCGCATTGGCGTAAAAGATTTTTATGACGGCGTGGATTTTTACTATGAGTTCATCAAGTTACTGGGAAGTGGAGATTAGCCGATGATCACCGTCCGTCGCAGCGAGCTCGCCTGCCCGGCGCACTCGCTCAAGATGATGGCCAAAGCCGCTGCCAGCGAGGCGGACGAGGTAATCTTCGATCTCGAAGATGGCTGCGCTCCCTCGCAAAAGGTCCCCGCCCGTAAAGCCCTGATTGAAGCGTTTAAGACGCTCGACTTCGGCGGTAAGGTCCGTGCCTTCCGGCCCAACGGCATTCACACAAAATTCTTCTATCGCGACGTAATTGAAGTCGTTGAAGCGGCCGGCGGGAATATTGACGTTGTGGTTCTGCCCAAGGTACAGGACGCCTCTGACGTCCTGTTCACAGATCGCCTGCTTACGCAAATTGAACAGAACGCCGGCCTGCCGCCCGGGCAGATCCGCCTGGAAGTGCTGATCGAGAGCGCGAAAGGCGTACTCCACGCCGAAGCGATTGCCGCCTCAACACCGCGCCTGGCTGGGCTCATCTTCGGTGTGGTGGACTATGCGGGGAACATCGGTGCGCGTGATCCGGTGCGCGAGCAATTTGCGCTCTATCACTATCCCAAAGCCAAGACCGTTGCTGCTGCGCGCGCCGCGGGCATCGACGCGATTGACGGCGTGACCCTGCAATTCCGCGACCTGGAGCAGTGTGAGCATGACGCGCGCTCTGCGGCGCAGATGGGCTTCGACGGCAAATGGGCCATCCATCCCGCGCAGGTCCCGGTGATCAATCGCGCATTCACGCCCACGCGTGAAGAGATCACGCGGGCCGGCGATATCATCGCGCTCTACGAAAAAGCAGATGCAGACTCCGGCCTCGGCGCCGTCGTCTACAAAGATGAGATGGTCGATGCCGCCAGCCTGCCCATTGAGCGCAAGAAGCTCGCCATCGCCAGGAAGACAGGTTTGCTGTAGAGCTTTAGAATCTTCTCCCATGACCGCTCCTGCCAATGCCGATCTGCATCGCGAACTCAAGAGCGCGGTCGTAGAACTATGCCGGGCTTTCCCTGACAAGTACTGGCGTGAGCTGGACGCCAGGCGCGAATATCCGGAAGAATTTGTGCAGGCGCTGACGCGCGCAGGATACATGGGCACGCTCATTCCTGAAACCTACGGCGGCGCAGGGCTGGGGATCGCCGAGGCTGCCGTCATCCTTGAGGAAATCCACCGCGCCGGAGGCAACGCCGCCGCCTGCCACGCCCAGATGTACATCATGGGGACGCTGCTTCGCCACGGTTCAGCAGCGCAGAAGCAGCAATATCTTCCCGCGCTCGCGCGCGGCGAGCTGCGGCTTCAGGCCTTCGGCGTGAGCGAACCCACCACCGGTTCCGATACTACGCAGATGAAAACCTTCGCGCGCCGAGCACTCAAGAAGTACGTGGTGAAAGGGCAGAAGATCTGGATCTCGCGCGCCGAGCACTCTGACCTGATGCTGCTGGTGGCTCGAACCACGCCCATCGAGCAGGTGCGCAAGCGCAGCGAAGGGCTTTCGGTCCTGCTCGTCGATCTGCGCCACGCCCCTGGACTCACCATCCGGCCGATCCGCACCATGATGAACCACGCCACAACCGAGGTGTTTCTCGACGACGTGGAAGTCCCGGCGGAGAACCTCATCGGCGAAGAAGGCGAGGGCTTTCGCTATCTGCTGGACGGACTGAACGCCGAGCGCATCCTGATTGCGGCCGAGTGCATTGGCGATGGCCGCTGGTTCCTGGAGCGCGCCTGCCGCTACGCGAACGAGCGCGTCGTCTTCGGCCGGCCCATTGGGCAGAACCAGGGCATTCAGTTTCCGCTGGCCCGCGCTTATGCCAATGTGGAAGCCGCGTCGCTCATGGTGGCGCAGGCCGCCGGGCTGTTTGACGCGCATCAGCCCTGCGGTCCGCAGGCCAACATGGCCAAGCTGCTTGCCGCCGACGCCTCCTGGGAAGCCGCCAACGCTGCCTTGCAGACGCACGGCGGCTTTGGCTTTGCTGAAGACTACGATATTGAACGCAAATTCCGCGAGACCAGGCTCTACCAGGTCGCGCCGGTCTCCACCAATCTCATACTCTCTTACATCGCCGAGCACGTGCTGGGACTGCCGCGCTCTTACTGAGGACCCTATGGCCATCAAGCAAGGTTGGACGGGACGCGTTTACGAAGACTTTGAAGTCGGTGATGTTTACCAGCATCCGCTTGGACGCACGGTGATTGCCGCCGACAATATCTGGTTTACTCTGCTCACGCAGAACACCAACCCGATCCACTTTGACGCCGCGTACAGCGCGCAAACCGAATTCGGCAAGCCTCTGGTGGACTCCACCTTCACGCTGGCGCTGGTCACCGGACAATCAGTGATGGACGTTTCACAGAACGCCATGGCCAATCTCGGGTGGGATGAGGTACGCCTCCCTAATCCTCTTTTCGAAGGCGATACGGTCTACTCGCGCAGTGAGGTGCTGGAAAAGCGCGAGTCCAGGTCGCGGTCCAATGTCGGCATCGTCAAGGTGAAGACCACGGGTTATAAGCAGGACGGCAGCGTGGTCATCGAGTTCACCCGTACCATGATGATCTATAAGCGGGGGCACGTTCCGCAGATCCCGCAGCCGAAAATCAACAAGTAACGCCAACGCTGCTCACGCCGCTTCGCGGGAGGTCTGTTGAAAACCGCGGATCGAAAATTCCAGTTGTTCGTGCAGGCTTTCGCCAACCTCCATCATGTCGCGAATCACGGTGCTCAAGTCCATGCGTATGAGGTTGCGCTGCAACACGAATGAGAGCACACGCTGCAAAAGCCGCATCTCAATCACGATGAGCGGGATGGTGTAGCCCTGCCTGGCCCGCTCCTTCCCGTGTTCTGCGGCCGCAGTTTTGGCCGGTTTGCTGGTCTCTTCGCTCTGGACATCCACTCGCCTCGCCAGTTCCTCCAGCACACCAGGAAGATGGTCGATGCGGGATTTGTCGGGCATGCGTATGGTCATCAACTCAGGGTGCGACTTCACCAGCGCCAGCCACTGCTGAGCAAGTTCTGACTCCCTTTCCCGGATGAGCTCTGAAACACGCTTCAGCGGCTTCAGCGGTGGCAAGGGCCTGCGCTTTTCAATCCTCCGCTGGATCACCTCGATCAGGGTAGGAACGTCCATCGGCTTGAGCAGGTAATCGTCCACCTGGCTGCGGATCGCCTGCAGCGCGGTATCGAAGTCAGGATAGCCGGTGAGGATGAAAGTGGCCGCTTCCGGCTGCACGCGCCGCATCGCGCTCACTACGGTAAAACCATCGCCCGGCTGGCCGATGTTCAGATCTGAAAGCAGCACGTCAAAATTGGCATGATTGAGAGTCTCTAAAGCTTCCGGGACCGTGGATGCCGTGGTTACTTCGAACCCGTGTTGCTCCAGAATGGGTTTCAGCGTTTGCCGTATGCCGGCTTCGTCGTCGACGAATAAAAGTCTGGTGGGCACGGTCACTCCCAGGCTTTTAGATGTGGCCAAGCTGCTCCTCGTTGGACGTGTGCAAATTAAAAACTCCACTCCGGGACCTGCCGGCCATCCTTGAGGGCAATGCAAAAGGCCCACCCGCTTTGGATGGGCCTGAAACATCGGACATGATCACAGTTATTCGTAACTCTTGAAGGAGTATCCGATCGAAACGCCAAAGCGCGTGGCGCGGGATCCGCTAAACTGGGCATCTTGGTTGTGCACCAGATACACATGCGCTTCAGGTCGGATAAAGAAGCTGCGCGTGACATACAGCCGCAGCCCTCCGCCGAACTGTCCCAGAAAATGATTGCTGCTGACGAAGTTCGTGCATCCGGTGAATGTCCCGCAAGTCAGGAAAGGTGTGTAAAAGCGCAAACTCTCGGCGCCGATACCGGCTGAAAGCTCGGCCTGCGCGTGCTTCCCCAGGGGCGGTGCATAAACTGCATCAACGTCATAAAAGAAAGGACGGAAGGGCTGGAAACCCTGGAAAATATTCTGTTTCGCACGGAAAGCGGCATTAAATCCCACGCCGAGATGATGGTAAAAGAGAAAATCCATGCCGAAGGTCGGATACGCGCCGCCGCCGATCGTCTGCAGGGTGGCCGTGCTTGCGTCGCCGGTCAGGCCGGAGACCCCGAAAGTCAAATCAAACTGCTGCGCGTGGGCAGCGCTTCCCAACAAAAACAACAGGCAAAAGGACGCAACGAACAATGCTGGCTTTTTCAAGTTACTCTCCAGAATATGAAGATTGAACCAACCTCTGCTGGACCACCTAAATACGATTCACACTCCGCGATTATGCAACCCGTGCACCTGGAAGTCCACATACCCATGGTATCAAGACGGCTTCTTCCCCTTGAGTACCGTTTGAGAGGCTTAACTTTTCTATACATTTATCAAACTATGCGGAAGCGCCAAATCCTGCTGTTATTCTGAACAATGACCTTCACGGCAAAAGCCATTCTCTTTGATATGGACGGCGTCCTGATTGACTCCGCTCCCGCCGTCGAGCGCGTCTGGCGCCAATGGGCGCATGCGCATCATCTTGATCCTGAAAAAGTCGTGGCTCAGGCGCATGGACGGCGCAGCATCGAAACCATCCGTGCGGTAGCTCCGCACATGCAGGCGGAGCGCGAGAACATGAAGGTCGAGCAGATGGAGATTGAAGATAAGGAGGGAGTCACCGCTCTTCCCGGCGCGCTCCCGTTGTTGCGGCGGTTGCCTACGGAGCGGTTCGCGATTGTCACCTCCGCCACCCGTCCTCTGGCCATCGCGCGGCTGGGATACGCCGGCCTTCCTTTGCCCAGATATATGGTCACTGCGGATGATGTGGTCCAGGGCAAGCCGTCGCCTGAACCGTATCTGAGCGGCGCGGCCCTGCTGGGCGTCGCCCCGGCTGATTGCATTGTCTGTGAAGACACGCCCCCAGGGATCGCCTCGGCTCACGCGGCCGGCATGCGCGCCATCGCCGTGGGAAATACCTATTCCACGCACCAACTTGCGGCCGCAGATGCAGTGGCCGGCTCGCTGGAGGAAATAGCAATCGAAGTTCTTGAGCACAGCCTGGTGCTGAATGTGGATACGCTACGGCGGAGGAACTGATCCCGAGAAATGGGTCGGCGCTAGGCCGATTTCCTCCTGCTCTTTTTCCTGGCGCCGGCCGGTCGTTCTGATTTCATTTCGCCTGGCTCCGCGCCGGCTCGAACCGCGGCGAGCGATAACCCGGTCCAGCGCGAGAGCGCCTCGGCGATGTGTTGCTCGGTCACTGTGCCTACATAATCGTGCTGGATATTATGCTTCTTCTCCAGTTCGCGCAGTGCTTCTTTCTGCGCACGCTGTTCATCAGAGTAGAAGCGCGCCTTTTCATACTCATGATTGGCGACCGCCATTTCCCAGCGCTTGGTCACGAACGTGAGGCGCTTCTTGACCTCGATCACCTCTTCCGGCAACACCGCTTTTTCCAGCTTCAGCTTGAGATAGGCCCCGGCATCGTCGATCAAATCGATCGCTTTGTCCGGTAAGTTGCGGTCCTTGATGTGCCGATGGGAGTACACAACAGCCGCCCGGAGAGCATCCTCCGTATATTGCACGGAATGAAATTTTTCAAAGCGCTCCTTGGCCCCCTGCAACACCGCCAATGCCTGAGCTTCAGTTGCTGGACCCAGCTCGACGGGAAGGAAACAGCGCTCCAGCCAGCGCGCCTTCTTTCGCGCATTTCGATACTCTTCCGGAGTCGCCAGCGCGATGCATCGAACCTTGCCCGACAGAAGCCCCGGCTTGAGAAGGAGATTCAGTTCATGCGCTCCGCCGCCCTTGCCCGCGCCGAGCAGCACATGAAGGTCCTCAAAGACGAAGATTGTATTTTCCGCACTGGTGAATTCCGGAGCCAGCGCGGCCAGAAATTCTTTTGGCCGCGAACTGTGCTGCGCGGCAGTAACAATCGTGGCCAGATCCACACCGACAAAGAGTTTGCCTTCCATGAACTCTGGCGCCATCTTGCCGGCCACGCGCTGTACCAGCCCTTCCGCGATCGCCCGTTTCCCAACCCCCGGCTCGCCGACCAAAACAACATTGTTTTTGGCGGAGCGCCCCAGCACATGAAACACCTGTTCCAACTCCTTTTCCCGTCCAATCAGTGGAAGCAGGCGGTTTTCTCTCGCCAGTTTCGTGAGGTAGGTGCAGAAGTCTGCGAGCAGTGCAAACTCTTTCCCGGCGCGGACCGGTTCGGGTTCCGGACGGTCCAGGGCCAGTTCTTCGCGCACCGATGAGAGGCGCACGCCGCGCTCATGCAGCAGCTGCGCAGCAAAAGACTTTTCTTCCCGCAGCAGCCCGAGCAAGAGATGCTCTGTGCCAATGTGTTTGTGCCCAAGCTTCTCCGACTCTTCCGCGGCATAAACCAGCGCGCGCTTCCCTTCGTTGCTCAGCGGCAGATCGACCGATGTGGAAGTCTTTTCCCTTATTTCAGTCGCATCTTCGATCTGCTTGCGAATGGCTTCTATGTTGCCTTTTCCGCGCAGGAACCGATGCGTGAGCTCCTTGTCCTCGCGCAGGAGCCCGAGCAAAAGGTGCTCGGTCTCGATGTAAGGGCCGCCAAACTGGCTGGATTCGTAACGGGCAAAGAAAATGACGCGGCGGGCCTTCTCAGTGTATCGCTCAAACATCGCGGGCTTCCTGGTTGACGCGATGAGTATTGTACAGAGTTTCAGCCTGAATGACCTGCTCTGGCCAGAGCGGAATCGTGAGATACGATTTACAATTCTCGCATCTCGAATTTGAGGAGCACGCAATCATGCAGAGAAATGCAAGCGCACACTGGAGCGGCGGATTGAAGGACGGCAAAGGCACTCTGAGCTCGCCCAGCGGAGTTCTCAAGAACACGCCCTACTCTTTTGCCACGCGTTTTGAGTCGCAGCCGGGCACCAATCCGGAAGAGCTGATTGCGGCGGCCCATGCCGGCTGCTTCAGCATGGCGCTCTCCGCCCAACTTGGAAATGCCGGAATGACGGCGCAATCCATCGATACCACCGCGACCGTCACCCTGGAAAAACTCGACTCCGGATTCGCCGTCACCTCGTCCCACTTGGAGGTAAAGGTGAAGATCCCGGGCGCCGACAAAGCCAAATTCGAGCAGGCCGCCAGGAATGCCAAAGAGGGCTGCCCGATTTCCAAGCTTCTCAACGCCAAGATCACCATGGACGCGCAGCTCGAAAGCTGATCCACCGCCAGGACGGGAAGCGGACGCTAACAAACACTTACCGCTTCTCGTCTAATCCCTCGGCTACTTCCCTGTTCCTACATCTCGTCCCTTGGAGGCTCCCCCATGCGCAAACCGCTCGCGATTGCCGCATTGTTCTTTGCGTCCTTTGCTGCCGCGCTCCCGGCCGTTGGTCAGTCCGCGTTGCTCGATCTTCCCCGCGACAGCCAGCATGCCCGCGTCATGCAGCGCGTCGGCATCACTGACGTCACCATCAACTATCACCGGCCCCTCGTCAAAGGACGGAAAGTCTGGGGCGGTCTTGTTCCCTACGGCCAGGTGTGGCGCGCCGGCGCCAATGAAAACACCACCATCGAGTTCAGCGATCCCGTGACTGTCGAAGGCAAGCCGCTGGCCCGGGGCATCTATGGCCTGCACATGATTCCCGCGGAGAACGAGTGGACCATCATCTTCTCCAAACAGACGGATGCCTGGGGGAGCTTTACCTACAGCCAGGCAGAAGACGCGCTGCGCGTCACGGTGAAGCCGCAGGCCGCGGAAATGAAAGAAGCGCTTGCCTATGAGATCGATAATGTCACGCCCGATTCCGCTGTGGTCTCTCTGCGCTGGGAAAAGCTCGCGGTGCCGTTCAAGGTCGGCGTGAATACGCACGAGGTCGTCGCTCAAAGCCTGCACAATCAGCTGCGCGGCCGCGCCCAGTACACCTGGGACGGCTGGGATGACGCCGGCGCATATCTCCTTGCCCAGAAATACAGCCTGGAAGAAGCGCTCAAATACGAAGACCGGTCTATTGGCGTGGAAGACCGTTTTGAGAACGAAATGAACAAGTCACGCATTCTTGAGGCGCTGAATAAGAAGGACGAAGCCAACGTGGCCCGCATTAAAGCGCTCACGCTGGCTAACGTGGTCCAGTTGCACAGCTATGGCCGGCAGTTGCAGATTGAGGGGAAGCAGGACCAGGCTTTCGACGTGTTCCGCGTCAATATGAAGAAAAATCCCGAACACTGGACGGCTCACAATGAAGCAGCGCGTATCGCCTGCTCCAAAGGGGACTTCGATACCGCGGTCAAGGAGATGAAGCTCGCCTCGGCCATGGCTCCGGAGCAGTTCAAGAGCGCGCTCGATGGCATTACCCACCGGCTCGAGGCCAAAGAGGACATTAACAAGTAAACTTCTATTCCGGGATCGGGTGATCGCCGCAACGTGCGGTCACCCGCCCTGCACTGCGCTATTATGGATGCGAAGCTTTCAAGCTACATGGAGTGTTTCGCGTCATGCGCCGAGTGCTCTTCACAACGGCAATCATGAGCGTGCTTTCCGCCGCGCTCGCCTCCGCTTTTGCCCAATCTGCGCCCGCTCCTGCGCCCGGCCCCATGGCGCTGCAGGTCCGCAGTGAGTTTCTTTACGCCTGGAACGCCTACAAGCAGTACGCCTGGGGTCATGACGAACTCAAGCCGCTGAGCAAAAGTTATCGTGACTGGCACCAGCACACCCTGCTGATGACGCCGGTGGACGCGCTGGACACGATGATCCTGATGGGCCTGAAGGACGAGGCCGACAAGACGCGCGAATATATCGTCAAGAATCTCTCCTTCGACCAGGACATCGAAGTCAAAAATTTCGAGATCACGATCCGCCTGCTGGGCGGGCTGCTGAGCAGCTATCAACTCACCGGCGACGAGCGCCTGCTCGATCTCGCCGACAATCTCGGCACCAGGCTTCTCCCGGTTTTCAATTCGCCTACCGGCATGCCGTACATGTTCGTCAATCTCAAGACGGGCAAAACACGCGGCGAAGTGAGCAATCCGGCGGAGATCGGGACCCTTCTGCTTGAGTTCGGCACCCTCAGCAAACTCAGCGGCAAAGCGATCTATTACGATAAGGCCAAGCGCGCCGTGGTTGAGCTGTACAGCCGGCGCTCGGCATTGGGACTGGTCGGATCGACGATCAACGTTGAAACAGGAAAGTGGATTGACACCACCAGCCACATCAGCGGTGGAATTGATTCTTACTACGAGTACCTGCTGAAATCGTGGCTGCTCTTTGGTGACAAAGACTGCAAGAAGATGTGGGAGGCCAGCGTGAAGGCCGTCAACAAATATCTGGCCGACAATACCCGTACCGGACTGTGGTACGGCCAGGCGGATATGAACACAGGCAAACGCCTTTCCACGCAATATGGCGCGCTCGACGCATTTTTTCCCGCAGTACTGGCGCGCGCTGACGATCTGGACCGCGCGCGCAAACTCCAGGAATCTTCTTACAGGATGTGGACCACTTTCGGCGTGGAACCAGAGACGCTGGATTACACCACCATGAAGCTGGTCTCGCCCGGTTATCAGCTGCGTCCGGAGATCATCGAGTCAGCCTACTATCTGGAATTCTTCACCAAAGACCCGCGCTATACCGAGATGGGCTCAACCTTCCTGCTCAGCCTGGTGCGCTACTGCAAAACGGATGGCGGCTATGCGGCGTTGGGCAATGTTGTGAGCAAGGAAAAACGGGACAGGATGGAGAGCTACTTCCTGGCTGAGACCCTCAAATATCTTTATTTATTGTTTGCGCCGCACGAAACTTTTGACCTGACTAAGGTGGTCTTCAACACTGAGGCGCATCCCCTGCGCCGTACCTGGTAACAACATTTGACTCAGGTGCGACCTGGATAGAAGGCTAGAAGCGGCAGGCCAGGATCACTGCCTTCGGCAGCGGGCCATAATAGAAGAAAGAAGAAAAAAGAGATAAAAGGACATGCGGGCGCAGGATCAGGCTTGGAGGCACCTTTCCCGGAACGCGCACCGGACCATGTCCTTTTATCTCAGCCACAACTCTTCTCCTTGGCAAAGTAGGCAAAGCTCATCTGCTCGTGAACGCCGTTGTTACCCACAACTGCCACCCTCAGGCTTCCTTGCGTTCAGCTAAGCTCGCGTCTGCGGTTATCAATTGCAAACCCGCCGCCAAAGCCATGTGCAAATCTAAGTTGTTGAAAATAAAGACACACATGCTTTCACCCCGATTACCTGCGCCATTCTGACCCAGCCCGCTGTGACACAGCTGCGCCAGACTGACGCAGGGCAGGTATAAGAATGAGCTACCATGATGGATCAAATTTGAGCCCCCCTGGAGATCTCATGCTCTGGTTCTTATCTGCATGGCTGAATTCGCCGCATATCGACCTGCCCGGCTATCCCGCTAATCTGCAGATCCTGCTTCGCTGGGTGCACTTTGCGGCCGGAATCACCTGGGTCGGGCTGCTGTATTTCTTCGTTCTGGTCAATGCCAGGTTCCTTCAACAGCTTGATCCGGGCATCCGGGTGAAAGTTGTGCCTGCGCTGATGCCGCGGGCGCTGTGGTGGTTTCGCTGGAGTTCCGTGGTAACCGTGCTGGCGGGCATTTGGTATTGGATGATGATTGTCGGCGCCGATGCGCGGAGCGCACAGGCCATGGGCAACGCCCATGCCACCGGCGGCCGCGCGATAGGAACATTCTTCGGTATCTGGACCGTGGCCTTCGTGGTGGAAATGGGCTTGCTCATGTCTCCCGCCAAATCGCTCAAAAAAGGTCCGGTGTTCGGAACGATCATGGCTCTGGTGATTGCCGGCTCAGCGTGGCTCTACCTTTCGCTGAACGCGCATGGCTGGGAGAGCAACCGGCTGCTCGCCATCGGAATTGGCGGTGGGCTGGGCTGGTTCATGTTTTTGAACGTCTGGGGCATTGTCTGGCGGATGCAGAAGAAGCTGATTCGATGGACCCAGGAAAGCGCTGCCAACGGGACACCAATGCCGCCCGAAGCCGCAAAAATCGCGGGGCTTGCTCAGCTGGCGGCACGAACGAACTTCGTCTTATCGTTCCCCATGCTGCTGATGATGGCCTCGGCCAGCCACTACCTGGTGTTTACCTCATGAGGATCGCGCATTGGAGTAAGCGTGCAGACGAGAATTATCTTTGAGTAAGCTTCCAGACGATCTGGCGCAGCATGCCGAGCCAGATTTCGGCGTCGGCGTCGGAAAGACTGAGGCGGCGCACCATCCGGCGCACCTTCTCCTCCTTGGCCGCGTCCGGATGCTGCCCCAGATAGCCACTTGCGCGTAATGCTTCCAGCAATAACGCAGTGACGCGGTCCAGCTTGCCGGCTGAGGCAGGCCCACCCGGTTCTTCCCGGCGCCCCGGCGGCATCCTGGCGTGCTTTCCGCCCTGTACCGTGCGCGCCAGTTCGTAGAGACAGACAGCCACGGCCTGCCCCAAATTCATTGAGCTATGCTCTTCGCGGGTGGGAATCCGCAGCAGCCAGTGGCAATAGCTGAGGTCGGAATTGGAGAGGCCGCGCTTTTCCGAGCCGAACAGCAGCGCAACGCGGCCCGATCGCAAACTACGCCGAAGCAGCGGCGCGGCCTGCGGTAACAGCCTCAGAGGTTGTTGCAACTCGCGGTTCTGCGCCGCCGTTGTGCCGACCACCAGAGAACAGTCGGCGATCGCCTCAGCAACGCTCTTGAATTCTTCCGCTCTCTTCAGTAAGGGTGCAGCGCCGACCGCAGACCGCGCTTCACGAAACGAAGCTTCGTAGGGATTCACTACGCGCAAATGAAGAAATCCCAGATTGCTCATGGCCCTGGCCGCCGCCCCAATGTTGAGCGGATTGCGCGTCGAGACCAGGACGACGCAGAGCCGGTCGAATTGAAGCAGGTCTGGCAAATTCTTGCTTCAGGGCGTGATGGCAATCACCCGCAACGGACTGCCCGAACCGTTGACGATCTTAAGTGGTGCGGCGATCACTACGGCCCCCACTGGCGGCAGCTGATCGAGATTGCACAACCCTGCCAATCCGAATTTTCCGCTGCCATGCATTACATAGTGATTGGGGAACGGCGGATCGAAGGTCGCCGCGCGGCCTGCATCCGTACCCACGGTTTCCACGCCCACGCCCAGTACGTCGCGCTCCTTCGCCAGGAAATCGGAGCATGCTTTCACAAAACCAGGTGTATGTGGACCGTCTTCCCGGGCATTGATGTAGTCCTTCGGATCTGTGCGCTTCGACCACCCTGTACGTAACAGCAGCCAGGCTCCGGCGGGAATACGGCCGTGCTGCGCCTCCCATTGCTTCACGCGGTCGACTGTCAGCAGGAAGTCCGGGTCTTTGGCAACATCGGCCGTGACATCGATCACGCATGCGGGGCCAACAAATTTCTTTGGCGGAATCTTGTCCACGCTGCTCTCCGGCAGGTCCTTGCCGCTGATCCAATGGATGGGCGCATCAAAGTGCGTGCCCGTGTGCTCGCCTGTCTCAAAGCCATTCCAGTACCACGCCGGACCGCGATCGTCATAGTGCGAAAGCTCCCAGATCTTGAACGCCGGGGTGTTGTTCCATTGCGAAGGCAGAGGCAGCAACGGCGTTTGCGGGCTAAGTGGCTGCGTCAGGTCGACGATGCGCAGCGTGCCGCTGTTCAGCTGGGAAATGAGTTCGATAAGAACATTGGCCATCCTGGGATCCTTCAGCTCTTGTTGAGCTTCTCGATGTACCTTTTGAATTGGAACCGATTCTCCAGCAACGCCAATTCAGTGACGTAACCCTTGGGGCCGACCGCTTCTACTTTGGCAAGAATCGACGTCAACTCGTCAGCCTTCATGGCGTCGTCGAAAGCGCGCGTAAATTCCTCGATCGTGCGAACCGTTTTTGTCCTCGGGATTCCCGACGCGCGCGCCACTCCTTCCAAGTCCGTGCCTGTGGAAGTTGCCGTGGGAAATCCGCCTACGGAGAGCAGGCTTTCATTATCGAAAACCACGTGGACGAGATTCTTTGGCCGATAGCGCGCCATGGTGGTGTATCCGCCCAGGTTCATCAGGATCGAGCCATCGCCATCGAAGACGACCACCTTCTGCTGCGGCAGGCACAGCGCCAGTCCAAGCCCGGTGGAAGAGCCAAGTCCCATGGCGTGCTGCAAGTAAAAAAAGTTGGGCTTGTGCCCCAGCGACTGCAGTTCGCACGCCACAGCACCCATGATTGTGACTACCAGGCAGTCTTCCAGCCGCTCATAGACAGCGCGCAGGCAATCCAGACGCTGCATCATGCCGGCTCCTCCCACATGAGTTCGCGGGTGAGAAGCAGGGCTGCCGGATGCAGGCTGCTGTACGACCAGGTTTGTGCTTCCGCAATGCGCTTCTCGACCTTCGCCGGGTCGTCGAGGAATGAATATGGAATTCCCAGCGCCCGCAGCAGCGGCTCGGTGGCTCCGCCGCCCTGGGTTTGCCAGGGATCGCGCTCGCCAAAATGCCCGCGGTAGCTGATGAGCATGAGCAGCGGTATGCGATAAAGCTGGGCAAAAGAAACAATGCCATTGATGCTGGCGAGAAAACCATGGTTCTGCATGAGCATGGCCGACTTCACGCCGGCAAAATGCGCGCCCGCGGAGATGCCCACACCCTCTTCTTCCTTGGCCAGGCGCACCAGGATCATCTGCGGATCGTCCTCTGCCATGCGGATCAGGTGCACAAGCCAGGTTTCCGGCAGCGCGGAAACAAGACCGATGCCGCACTTCTTCAGTGCCTGGTAGACAACGGCGGAATTGTTGACGGAAACCGGCATTCGGGAAGGGAGTAGCTTACAGGAAGAAAAAAGATTCGCAAAGAGCGCGATCCAGACGAGATGCTGCCGGCCTGCGGCCGAAAAGGGAGCATCTGGCGTTTGGTCGGCCCGGCGCGGGCCGCTGCCGCCCAATTTCAATCATTGTGCAGGGAAAACGCGGCCTATCAGTGGCGCCGCTCGGTTTCCCGCAGGATCACGCCAAAGCTGCGGCCGCCGAAGGCGAACCCCTGCTCGACGCGCCCGGTCACCGCGACCTTGCTGCCATTGCCCGGCACGCCGTAGTTCTGGCTGTACACCCACATGCGGCCGCTGCCGTCGTCAATTTGAAAAACACCGTTACCCAGCGCCCCGAATGCCTCAGATACGTGGCCCGCAATCGTGACTTCCCGGCCGGCGAAGTGGCCCGGATCGCGGTTGATATCGGCAATAGTGGTGCGCGTAGGGCAGCCGACGAGGATCATTATCGCTGCGGTGAATGTGATTGCCAATGCGAGCTTAGTGGTCTTTTTCAACACCAAATGCCCTCCAGGATTCCGGATAAGGATAAGAATTTGGATGCAGGAACTCAGGCCGGCGTCCGCCTGTCGGTTGAAGAAAAACGCTGTGTCTTGGGGGAAGGCGGCTTTCCTTCAGAAATCGATTAACCGCAGCGCTTTCAATCAGGTATACTCCGCGCATAAAGTTCCAGCACCCGAGACTCCGGTTGCCGGCACAAACCAGGAGGGATGATGAAGCTGATTCGCTACAGTCTGGTGGCAGCATTCATAGCCATGCTTTCGAGCTGCGGGAAGTCGAGCAAGCTGACCGCGTTGCTGCCGGACGCGCCGGATGGTTGGAAAATCGAGGGGAGTGCCTCGACCAAAGACCTCTCCGGCGTCGGCCACAGCTCTACAAGATCGTACGTCCCTGCCAATGCTGGAGCTGGAATGGGCGCGCAGAAGGTTACCGTGCAAATCCTGGAGGCGGAAAAAGGCGCCGACCAGAAGCAGCTGCAGAGCATGGCCCTGGAGAACAAGGCCATGTTCAAGGAGCGGAAAGAAGTGAGCGGATTCCCTGCTTATGAAGCGTTTCCTCTCCCCGGCAATGACACGCATTCACTCGACGTCATGCCGGCCAGCGGCAAATGGGTGCAGATTGTCGCCTATAAGGGCGGGGCCGATTGGGACAACGGTGATAATCGCCGGAAAGTGGTTTCGTCGTTCGCGCAGAAGATCGATCTAAAGAAGGTAGCAGCGCTGGAGTAGTGCTGACGGGTCTCCGCGGCGCTCACCGTAAATGATTTTAACGCGCAAAAAAAGACCGGGTCAGGTGACCCGGTACGCCGAAATTCCGGCGTAATAAACGATTTAGGAGAAAATTGGAAAAGCTCAAATGTTCAGTAAGACCCTCCTTTCCAGCCCTTGCCGCTCTCTGCGGCGGGCTTCCACTTCAACGCTCATCCGCTGACTGAATCCGCGGAAATTGGCACACCGGCCATGTTCTGGCCTGTGTTTCCGGGGAGATCGAGCATTCCTGCTCCGCGCTCCCCCGAAACACGGGAATAATCTGCACCGCGCAAAATGGACTTATCTGCTGGGAAAACTGATCGTGCTCAGCGGAATGATCGGAAGATTATCGCGCCCATGAATGCAATCTGGGGCGGCCAAGACAATGCACTTCCAGCCACTCGCAGGATCAGAGAGAGAAGAGTGAGATTTACGTTCGAAGAGGAATTACAAGCTGCGGAGAATTTGGATGGAGCCGCAGTGAGGGCAACACAGCTGCCGACGCCATCTGCTCGGCGGCCGGCAAATGATCTTTGGGTGGTGCTGCTTCGGCCGAAGATTGCTGCCTTACCAGATGCGCGGCCTTCTTGACGGGAGCTCCGATGCTCAACTCGACCGTCACCGGAGGCGTCTCGTCATCGTCATCGGCATCATAGGAGAACGAAACCAGATTGGCGGATGCGGCAAGCAGGAGCATCAGCCCCACCACCGAACCTCGCAGCAATCTTTTGAGCCAGAACGCCATTTGCTCCCCTAGAGCGCAGGCACAACACGATCGTGACCCTGAGCCACCCCCAGTCTGCCGGTGCCGGATTAGATCGTGATTAGCCATATATTAAAGTTTCTAATATTTCTTTGACCGTATTCTAAGTAAATTGTGCTTACCGCTTCTTCGCAGCAGCGCCCGCCGGCGGCAGCTTCACGCTGTGTGAAGGCCGCAACCGGTGCGGACCGAGCCCCTTCTGCGGCGCCTCACCCTTCACCGGCAGGGCACGGGGCGTACTGCGCGGAGCGAAATACTGGTCGTTAAACTCGGTCTTTGCCGATTGCAGAGCGCCTTTGACGGCGACTTCCATCTTCTGTTGATAAATGTCGCGAACGATCTCGCCTTTCACCTGCTCCAGGGTGTACACCGGTTTGTCGAGCATCCGGTAGATCACGAAGCCGCCGGTTTCGCTGAGCACCTTGCTCACCTCGCCGGGCTTCAGCAAGAACACCTCTTCCTCGACTCCGGGAGGAAAAGTTCCGCGGCGGCGCAGGCCTGTCTCCGGAAGAATGGCCGGAGGCGTGATGCCGAGTTTGAGAAATGCATCATTCTGGAGACGATCGAGGGGCTCACCATTCGCTGCGCGTTCCCGGATCTCCGCCGCCACCACGGCAGCTTTTTTCTGAAACTCTCCGCTTTCATCTTTCGGTTGGCGCGGATTGAACTTCGGGACCATCAGGCGCTCGGCGCGGACGGTTTGATACCTGGAAATGTTTGCTTCATAGTAGGTCTTGATTTCTTGCGCTGACGGGCTGCGGTACTTCTCCTCCAGAGCGCGGCGGTAAGCCTCGGCAAGGGTCCGCATTTGCACAATACGCAACAATTCCTGGACACGCGGATCTGTGTCGACGCCCGCCTTCACCGCCGCATCCGCCAGAACAAGATTCTGCACGTAATTGTCGGCGACGTTGCGGATCGCACCCGGTGAAAAAGCCTGCCCGCCCAGGCTGACGGCGGAAAGCACGTCTTCAAACTGGTCTTTGCTGATCGTGCTCACGCAAGCTTTGGGGTCAGCCGCCTTCTCCGCGGAACACAAACCTTTCAGCGTAATAACGCTGGCTTCACCGGGCAACTCCGTTGCAGGAGCTTTGGCCTGCGCGCCGGCGACGGGCGCCGCCATTGATGAAGACGCATGCTGCGAGGCCCGAGGCTGTTGCGGGTCAGAAGCCGTGGGCAGCGTGCCGCGCTTTTGCGCCTGGGCCATTCCCGCAGTCAGAAGAAGAATGAAAACAATCCGTCGCATAGCTAAATACCTCACCCGATAGAGAATTCGCCGCACTCGCAGCGATAAAGCCGGAAGACTCTGCGGGAGATCACAAGTCTTCAAATTCCAAGCAAAACTCTTCAAGTGGCCGGCGATGTTCTGCCGGCCTCTCGCGTAGTCGCGCTCATTTATTTACGGGGTCACGGTGTAAACGTGCCCCTGGCCTGGCGTTGCCGTGGCCCCGGCGCTGGTCACGCTGGGATCGTCGGCCACATACAGGGTCCGGTTCGGAGCGGTGGTCATCCCAGACGGGTTGGCCAACGACGTCAGGACAGCTCCGACGAATCCGTATCCGGTCCAGAGCGTGTCCGTCTGCAGCAGGATGTCCCATTTATCGACCTGGCCAAAGCTGCCCAACCCAAGCGGATCGCTGCCGATGTAAAGCAGCACATGCGAGGGATCCGTCATGTCGGCCACCAGCGATAACGGCGTGGTCACGTTCAGCAATGGTGTTGCGCCCCTGGTTTGTGCGGGCCCCACAATCACCGCTTTGCCCTTGGTCAAGCTGGGCGAAGCACGAATGATTACAGTCACGTTGACCGTC
>DASTJB010000171.1:0-17312 GCA_035717005.1 Candidatus Angelobacter sp. | reverse complement strand
TTGAGAGCCATGACTTGCCCGTGTTTGATATCGATAGAATCAGCAACTCGGAAGGAACAGAGATCGCCGGTTTCATCGGCATAAGAACGCTGGTGCAGATGAAAATGACCATCGACTACCGCGATGGCCTGGTCAACCTGGAGGTATATGAGTTCAGGAAGGCGCGGGAATAATCGCGCCTGAAACGCCTTCCGCAAAATTCCGTCCCCAAATGCGTTCTGTACCCGTGTCCACATCGATTGTTCTCCTGGTTCTAGCTCTTTCTGCGTCGGCGCAGAACGCTGCAGATGCCGCCAACATCCTTCCGCCGGCGCGCGCCTTGTTCAAGCAGGCCAAATTTCGCGAGGCTGAGACAGCCTATCGTGCGATCATCGCCAAATCACCTTCCGTCCAGGCTTATTCAGGTCTGGTGCAAAGCCTGCTAAAACTCGATGAGGTCAAAACCGCGGACGAAAGCTCTAAGCAATTCTTGGCTGCTTTTCCGGATTCGTCTCTGGGCCATGCCGCCAGAGGCGACGTTCTTTTCCGCGAAGGCCTCATTCCTGAAGCCGAAGATGAATACAAGAGCGCGATCAAGATGGACAATCAAAACGGGCGTGCCTGGCTCGGTCAGGGAAGAGCCGATGCGGTCTATTCGCGGCGCAGCGAGTCGAAGACCGCAATCACCAAAGCGCATGAACTTGATATGGACGACGGCGACGCGCTTTATGAATGGGCGTTACTCCAGCCATATCCTCAGAACGTGGCTGCCCTGGAAAAGCACATGGCGGAGTTTCGCAATGACGACGAGACCGAGCGCCATGAGCGCGAATACATTGCCTTCATCAAGGCCCTCGCCGGCCGCAATGTCTGGGTCCCGGCGCGAGAGGTGGAGCGGACGGAAATCAAGCTCGAGCTGCTGACCATTGGAACAACGATGATGCACCGCGGTTATGGCGTTCGCGTGCGCCTCAATGATCGCGCCACGGTCACCCTGCTGCTCGATACGGGTTCTTCCGGAGTCATCATCACGCGTAAACTGGCGGAGAAGATCGGCGCCTCCAGGCTCTCAGAGCAGGCGCTGGAAGGAGTGGGGAAGTCCGGCGCCAGCGTGGGGTACAAGGCTTGGGTAAACAAGGTCGTGATTGGCGATCTGGAGTTTCACGACTGCTTCGTACATGCGTCACCGCGGGAGATCGCGCAGGTGGATGGCACCATCGGCACCGATGTATTCGCGAAATACTTCATCACCGTCGACTTTCCCGGACGCAAGCTGCGCCTGGAACCGTTGCCGGGCGGCACCGGCGCCGGTCCGCTGGCCCAGGCCTTCAGTATCGGACATTTCTTACTTCTGCCGACCGAAGTCGGGAAGAAGGCCTCAGGGCTGTTCGTGCTCGATAGCGGCGCCAATGCGAACACTATCACTCCCGAGGCCGGAAGATCATTGCCGGAAATGCGGCTCATCAACACACCTGTTTCCGGGGCCAGCGGCGTGATCAACAGCGCCTTCATGGCCAGCAATCAAACGTTGCGCTTCGCGGGGGTGCGCAAGACTGGAGAGAGCATCAGCACCGTCGATCTACATTCCGTGAGCAAAGACCTCGGCATCGAGGTTTCTGGCCAGATTGGTTTCAGTGCGGTGGAAGAGATGAAACTACTGATCGACTACCGCAAAGGGCAGGTCGGATTCGTAAGCAAAAATCACTGATTCGGCCGTGCAGCCTACTTCAGCACAACGGTCGTCAACTGCACCTGCTCCCGCCCCATCCCACCGACCGTCATGGACCGCATTTCTTTGCTGACCGAGAACTCCTCACCCACTGGCAGCAAGTTGTAGGTGACGGCTTCATCGCGGTCAGGGTTGTGATCGCGATCCTTATGGTGCGGCGGGAACACAGCCGGAACAATTATCAGCTTAATTTGAAGTTCAGGCTCGGGCGTTCTGCCCCGATCAGGTTCCTTCTGTTCGCCCGCAGCCACGCAATAGAGGGCCAAAATAAGTGTGGTGCACATTAGCCGGGGGAGCATGTGCGTACCTACCTTCCAAAGTCTAGTTGGGTGGACCCATGAGAACCCGGAATGCCGATCGAGCTGAGCCTGGTCGAACGATCTTACAAGAGAACTCGGCTCTTCGTTATCCCAGCGGCACTTTTTCCAGCCAGTGCGCGATCTTTGCGTTCCAGCCCAGAGTAGAAGAGATGGCCTTTTGCAGCTGAGCGGATGCCTGCGACTCACCGTGGACGAGAAAAGTTGTTTGCGGGGCACGCTTGAAGGTCTTAAGCCAGACCAGCAATTCGGCTGTATCCGCGTGATCGCTGAACTGCTCCAGGGCCGCGACTTGCGCGCGAATGGGCACTTCCTGCGAGTAGATCCTCACGGACTTGCCGCCGCTCTTGATGATCTCGCCGCGCGTCCCCGGAGCTTGAAACCCGATGAACAAAACCTGGTTGCGCGGATCGGGCAGGCGCAGCATCAGGTGGTGTAAAACGCGTCCGCCCGTGACCATGCCGCTGGAAGAGACGATAATGCAGGGATAGCGCACCTCATTGATCTTCTTCGAGTCCTCCTGCTTCGGCGCAAAGTTGAATCCCGGCCAATTCAGCGGAGAGCCGTACTGCTGCACCAGACGGCGGGCTTCGTCAGTAAATTCGTCACCATATTTGAGGAATATCTCAACCGCCTTGATGGCCATGGGACTGTCAATGAAGATGGGGACCCGCGGAATCTGGTTCGATTCCATCAGCTCCTTCACCAGGAACAGGAATTTCTGCGTGCGCTCTACTGCGAACGCCGGAACCACCACGGAACCGCCGCGATGCACGGCATCGCTGATGATCTTTGCCAGTTCGGGCCGCACATCTTCATGTGGGTGTATTCGGTTTCCATACGTGGACTCCATCACCAGCAGTTCAGGGTCTTCGCCCTGGTCTGGCCCGGAGCGGACAACCCGGCCCGGCGCCGCGGGTTGCAGGGGGACGCGGCCAATGTCGCCGGTGAACAAGAGTTTCCGGGTATGGCCGTTCTCAGTCAGGTATAACTCAACCATCGACGAGCCGAGGATGTGTCCCGCGTGCACAAATCGAAAAGAGATTTCCGGGCCAAGCCGCTTCTCTGTGCCGAAGCCCAAGGGTTCAAATAGCCGCATGCAGTCTTCCGCTTCCTTGAGGGTGTAAAGCGGCAGAGCCGGGCTGTGTTTGGACGAACGCTTTTGGTTATGGAAGCGTGCCTCTTCTTCCTGGAGATGGCCTGAATCCGGGAGGATGACCGAGCACAGGTCAATGGTGGGTTGGCTGGCATAGATGGGACCGCTGAACCCTTCTTTGACCAGCCGAGGGATCCAGCCGCAATGGTCCAGATGGGCGTGGGTGAGAATCACCGCATCGATTTCGCGCGCCGGTACCGGGGTATCCTGCCAATTGCGCTCCCGCCATTCCTTCTGTCCCTGAAACATTCCACAGTCGATCAGAAGCTGCATGCCCTTCTTGCCGTCAGAGCTGCTGTGCGTATTGATGAGGTGCTTGGAGCCGGTAACAGTGCCAGCCGCGCCAAGAAACTGGAGATAGGCCAAATCGTTCCTCTTGAGTGAGTGGAGTGGAAACACTTTCATTTCACAGCAGGAACTTGAAAATGCGCAACTCCGAAGTTCTCAGGTGTTCGATTTCGAACAGCACAATGCCGTTAGCGAACACCCGGAGTGACTGTTTCACCCAGATAACTCAGGTTTATGGCTTTGGTTTCAACCGCTTACATCAAATTGCGCTTCGGCACAATAAGTGCCAACTTCCTTTTCAGAAAGTTGGCTTTTGGTTGAATTAGAACGCTTTTAGGTTCTCCGACGCTGTGCAAAGGAGCTGGGCCATGCGTGAACTCAGACAAGCTGGTTTTAGTCTCTGCCTGGGACTCGTTTTGTTTTTGCTGACCGGTTTCGGCCCCAAACGCTCCGCCAACCCACAGCATGGCCTCGACAATGAAGTGGCGCGCCATATTGCGGTTCTGAAGTCAGGTAAGGCGCAGCAGAAGGCAGAAGCGGCCTACTGGCTGGGACAGCAGCGCGCTGCGGCTGCCCTGGCAGTGGATCCCCTGGTTGAGTTACTGGGCGACGTCACAGAGATCAATCCCGCCAGGTACCGACAGAACCGGCTGGCAAAGTTGACCCTGGGCGAAGAGGTGGCTGCTGCTCTGGTCAATATCGGTCATCCCTCCATTGAGCCCCTGATCAAGGTGCTGAAGACCTCCCCGCAATCAGAGGCGCGAAAGAACGCAGCCTGGGCGCTGGGTGCCCTTCATGACACGGGCGCTACAACCAGCCAGATTTAGGCGCCCTCAGAAAGTCTCAGGTTCCAGCGGAAGGAACAAAGGACAATGCTTACTTTGATTCAAGACATCCGCTACGCTCTGCGGATGCTGCGCAAGAGCCCTGCTTTCACCACGGTCGCCGTTCTCACGCTGGCGCTTGGCATCGGCGCCAATACGGCCATCTTCAGCCTGATCAATGCTGTGTTGCTCAAAATGCTGCCGGTGAAGGACCCTGAAAAGCTGGTGGTTATCGGCGATCCGCTCCAGGTGCACACGCGCTCCATGGGCGACCCGAGTCTGGCAACTTTTTCTTATCCGCTCTACCGGGACCTAAATGCAGGTAGCCAGGTCTTTGACGGGATGCTCGCCTCCAGCGAGGTCCATCGGGTGCGTATTAGTTCGGGGCCTGGCGCCGGGGAAATCACCGGCAATGCGAACGGCGAACTGGTCAGCGGCAACTATTTTGCCGTGCTCGGGGTGAATGCCCTCTATGGCCGCGTGCTGACGCCTGATGACGACAACGCGGTGAATGCGCATCCGGTCATGGTGGTGAGCTACGGCTTCTGGAAAGACAAGCTCGGTCAAAGTCCGATTGTCGTCGGGCAAACCGTACGCATCGGGAACTACCCGTTCACGATTGTTGGAGTAACGCCACCGGGTTTCTACGGCGATGCGGTCGGCGATTCGCAGGATTTTTGGGTGCCGGTAACGATGCAGGAACAGGTCATCACGGGAAGAAAATGGCTGGAAAACTACAATTCTTCATGGATGCATCTGATCGCGCGCCGCAAGCCCGGCGTCAGCGTGCAGCAGGCACGCGCCAACGTGAACGTCGCCGTGCAGCAACTATTGAATGGACCGCTGGGAGCGAAGCTGAGCAAATCTGACCTGGAGAACCTGAAGCAGGCAAAAGTTCAGGTGAGTGAGGGCGGCGGAGGATTTTCCAGCTTGCGCGGAGCCTTTCGTGAGCCGTTGTTGCTGCTCATGCTGATTGTCGGCCTGGTCCTGCTGATCGCCACTGTGAACGTGGCCAATCTGATGCTCGCTCGCGCCTCGGCACGCCGGAAGGAAGTGGCCGTACGGTTGGCCATTGGCGCCACCGGCGCACGGATCGTGCGGCAACTGCTGACCGAAAGCGTTTTTCTTTCCTTTGCCGGCGGCGCCCTGGGATTGCTGGTTGCACACTGGGGCACAAGATCTCTCCTGCACTTGAGTAAGAACGACCAACTGGAAGCATTGCCTGACTTGCGCGTCTTTCTGTTTACTGCGGGCGTTTGTGTGGTGACCGGGGTCCTGTTTGGATTGATTCCTGCGCTGCGCTCGCGCCAGGTTGCAGTCGCTCCCACACTGAAATCCGGCGCTCAGACTGGCGATACAGCCAGTGCAGGCTGGAACTGGGGAAAATCTCTGGTGGCGGCGCAGGTCGCTGTGTCACTGCTCGTGCTGTTTTCCGCCGGACTTCTGGTGCGCAGCCTGAGTAATATTCGCAATGTCGATCTGGGCTACAACCGCGAACACCTTCTGCTCGTTTCCACTGATCCGCTGGCAGCGGGCCACAGCAAGCAGCAAATCACAAGTTTTGCCAACGAGGTAATCAGTCGAGCAGCCCAGCTGCCGGGAGTGAAGGCGGCCAGTTATTCCAAGAACGGCCTTTTCAGCGGCAGCGAATCCGGAGACACGATCAAGGTCCCGGGCTATGTGCCTAAAAACGACTCTGATCTTGTTGTGGCATTCGATGAGGTTGGCCCGGGTTACTTTGATGCCGTTGGAATTCCGATGCTGCTGGGACGCGATATCGGATTGCAGGACACCGAGTCTTCACCCAAAATCGCGGTCATCAATGAAACCATGGCCCGGTTTTACTTCGGGTCGACGAATCCGGTAGGCAGAAAATTCATGGTTGACGATCCGGACTTCAATGGACAGGAGCTGGAGATAGCAGGTGTCGCTCGCGACGCTCGCGATCATGAGCTGAAAGGCCAGGTGCAGCGGCGGTTCTATTTCCCCTCCAGGCAATCGACCAGGACCGTGCCCGGAATCATTTTTGAAATAAGGACGGTCGGCGATCCTTCGGCGGTGGCAGATGCGGCCCGCAAACAGATCAAGAGCCTGGATGAGAACGTTCCGGTTTACAGCGTATCCACGCTCAACGACCTGACCAATCGCTCGATCAGAGACGAAATCCTGATTGCGAAGCTTTCGAGCTTCTTTGCCGGACTGGCGCTCCTGCTGGCTTCGATCGGTCTCTATGGAATCCTCTCTTATTCGGTCGCGGGACGGACGCGGGAGATTGGCGTGCGGATCGCTCTGGGCGCCCAGCGCAGCGCTGTTCTAAGCATGATCTTGCGGGAAGCAGGCAAGCTGGTGCTGTTAGGCATTCTCTTCGGCGTGCCGGCCGCTCTCCTGGCCGGGCGGCTGTGTTCGGCCATGTTGTTTGGCTTGAGCAGTACGGATCCGCAGTCGTTGCTGCTGGTTGTGGGACTGCTGCTGGTTGTCGCCCTGCTGGCCAGCTACGTCCCCGCCCGGCGTGCCACCAAAGTCGATCCCATGGTAGCTTTGCGGGTTGAATGAGAGAATGGAAAAGGAGCGGTACTGCGATCATCGCGGCCTGAACGCGCTTCCAATACACCATGATTCAATTGCGAAATGTAGAAAAGACGGTCAAGAGCCCTGCTGGAACAGTTTGGCTGCTCCGCCGCATCAACATTGATGTGAAGGAAGGCGAGTTTGTTACTGTTATGGGACCTTCCGGAGCTGGGAAGACGACGCTGTTGAGTATTGTCGGCATGCTGGACGACGGCTGGGCCGGGGAATACTTCTTCGCCGACCAGGCAGTCCACAAGCTCGAACGCAAGAAGCGGGCTGAACTCAACCGTCGCAACGTGGGCTTCGTTTTTCAGAGCTATCATCTGCTCGACAATCTGACCGTGCAGGAGAACATTGACGTTCCGCTCTCCTATCGCGATATCCCGCGCACACAACGCGCCAGCATGGTGGCCGACATCCTGGACCGCTTCCAGATTGTGGGCAAGAAGGACCTCTATCCCAACCAGCTTTCCGGCGGACAGCAGCAGTTGGTGGGCGTGGCCCGCGCAGTCGCGGGCAATCCCAAGTTGATTCTGGCCGACGAGCCTACGGGCAATCTCCACTCCGGGCAGGCCAAAGAGATCATGGAGCTGTTTCGCCGGTTGAACGAGCAGGGCACCACGATCATTCAAGTCACGCATTCAGAGGCCAATGCTGCCTACGGAAACCGCATTATTCAACTGAAGGACGGATGGATCGTGGAGGACTCGTCCACTGTGCCGGGCAGCGCAACGGCTTAATAGCGAATTTCTGAGGAGACACCGGGAGCCATCGTTGTCGACCAAAGCACAAGAACTCGTGAGCATGTTGACGAAATCTGAACCGGTGCGGATTCTTGTGGCCGATGATCAGGCAGATGTTCGCGAGGCGCTGCGGCTGCTCCTGAAAGCCGAAGGCTACTCCACAGAGACCGTCAGCAGTCCTGCCGCGGCGCTGGAGGCCGTACAGACAAATGAATTCGACATCATGCTGATGGACCTGAACTATCAGCGCGATACGACTTCAGGGCAGGAGGGGATGGACCTTCTCTCGCGGATCCAGTCGGCCGACAGCAAATTGCCGATCATCGTGATGACCGCATGGGGCAGCGTTGAACTGGCCGTCGAGGCCATGCGCCGCGGGGCGCGCGACTTCATCCAGAAGCCCTGGGACAACCAGCGGCTGCTGAGCATCATTCGCAACCAGATCGAACTTTACCGCACTCTGCGGCGTGCCGAGCGGCTGGAGGCGGAGAACAGCCTGCTGCGTGCGCAGAACCGTCCGGTGTTCATTGCCGAATCGAAGGCCATGGAGCCGCTGCTTACCCTGATCAGCCGCATCGGGCCCAGTGACGCTAACGTGCTGGTCACCGGCGAGCACGGTACCGGAAAAGAAGTAGTCGCGCTGACACTGCATGCACTGTCTTCGCGCAGCAGCCGGCCCATGATCACCGTCAACACCGGCGGCCTTCCGGAAGGAACATTTGAAAGCGAGCTTTTCGGCCACGTCAAGGGCGCGTTTACCGATGCGCGAGCAGACCGCGTCGGGCGCTTTGAGCTGGCTGACCGCGGTACGCTCTTCCTCGATGAAATTGCCAACGTGCCGCTCAAGCAACAGGCCAAGCTGCTGCGCGTGCTCGAAACCGGCGAAATGGAGCGGGTGGGTTCTTCCAAGACACACCGGGTCGATGTCCGCGTGATCTCCGCCACCAATGCCGACCTCAAGCTCGAAAGCGCCGAAGGACGCTTCCGTTCTGATCTGCTGTTCCGGCTCAACACGGTGGAACTGCACATTCCTCCGCTGCGCGAGAGAAAAGAAGACATCCCACTGCTCGCAACCCATTTCCTCAAGGCGTATGCCCAGCGCTATCGCAAGCCGGTCAGGAGTTTTGATGCCGCGGCGCTGGAGAAATTGCTCGGTCATCCCTGGCCCGGCAACGTGCGCGAGCTGGACCACGCAATTGAGCGCGCGGTGCTGATGAGTACGGGAGAGGAGATCCATTCTGCTGACCTCGGTCTTGAGGCTGACAAAGCCGGCCCCGGCAAGATTGAAGACATGAGCCTGGAGGAGGTCGAGTCTTTGCTGATTCGCAAGGCACTGGCGCGCCATTCAGGTAATATCAGCCATGCCGCGGACGCGCTCGGGTTGAGCCGAAGCGCGCTTTATCGCCGCATGCAAAAGTATGGCTTCTGATCCGCACTATCAGCCGGCCCGCTCGCCCGCAATAAAACCGCCGCAAAAGAAAATCAGGCTGAGCTTTGACACGCGCATCCTCATCATGACCCTGCTCATCAGCCTGCCCGGCGCGCTGGTGGCGGAGCTTCTTCTCTGGTTTGGCGATCACTCAGTGGAACTTAAATGGACGGTCACCCTGCTGATCGCACTGGCCTGGGCAATTGGAAGTTCCATGCTGCATGCCCAGGTGATTCGCCCGATGCAGACCCTGTCAAACATGGTTGCGGCCATTCGGGAGGAGGATTTTTCCTTTCGCCTGCGCGGTGGCGGGCGCGAAGACTCGCTGGCCGACCTGATTTTCGAGATCAACTCGCTTTCCACGCGGCTGCAGCAGCAGAAGATCAGCGCGCTGGAGGCCACGGCGCTGCTGAAAAAAGTGATGATGGAGATTGACGTATCGGTCTTCACATTTGACCAGCAGCAGCGGCTGCGCATCGTCAATCGCGCCGGCGAGCAGTTGATGGGCCGCATTGCTCCGCGCATGCTCGGGCTTACGGCAGACGAACTGGGGCTTCGCGAGTTTTTGGATGCGCCCGGACCGCAGACGCTGCAGATGACATTTCCCGGTAAACACGGGCGCTGGGCGATCAGTCACACGTCGTTTCGCGAAAACGGCGTGCCCCATGAACTGCTCATCATCTCTGATCTCAGCCGCGCGCTGCGTGAAGAAGAACGCCAGGCGTGGCAGCGGCTGATCCGCGTGCTGGGCCACGAGCTGAACAACTCGCTGGCGCCCATCAAGTCGATCGCCGGCACACTGGGTTCGCTGACCGTTCGCGCCGCATTACCGGAAGAGGTTGCCAAGGACATGCAGCAGGGCCTTCGCGTCATTGAGAACCGGGTCGAGTCACTCAATCGCTTCATGCAAGCCTATACCCGTCTGGCGCGCATGCCTGCGCCTACGCGCAGCCGCATCGAGGTGGGACCGCTGGTGCAGCGCGCGGCATCGGTCGAACGCCGCTTGCTCGTGGTGGCGCTTGGCGGGCCGCCGGTAAGCATTGACGCCGATCCTGACCAGATGGAGCAATTGCTGATTAACCTCATTCGCAATGCGGTCGATGCATCGCTCGATCCCTCTCTCAAACATGCAGGATCGGTAGAAGTGGGTTGGCGCGCCAACGCCCGCAGTGTGGAGATTTTCATCCGCGACGAAGGCCCAGGCCTGCTCAACAGCGACAATCTTTTCGTTCCATTCTTCACCACCAAGCACGGCGGCAGTGGCATCGGGTTGATTTTGAGCCGGCAGATCGCTGAAGCGCACGGCGGCGCTCTCCAGCTCTCCAATCGCCGCGACCGCACCGGCTGTGAAGCCATGGTAGCGCTGCCGATTACCTACGACGTCGGGCCATCCGGCTGAGCAGCTGAGAAAAGGTTGCAGCGCGGCACGATTCCCCTATAATTCCAGCACAATTTATTCAGGAGCCCGTCTCATGCGCAAGGGATGTGTGCTGGTCTGGTTATGTTTTTTGGTCCAAGTATCTGCATCGCCAGCGGACAATTCTTACCTCTATAAAGTCACCCTGGTGCAGGCTGCGCCGGGCAAGCTGCCGGACCTCATCGACCTTTATAAGGTCCAAGCGGCCGCATTACAGGCCGCGGGTGAAGAAGCTCCTTTGTGGATGCGCCATAGCCAGGGTGACCACTGGGACCTGATGATCCTCTACCCCATGGGGACGTATGCTGCTTTCTATCAGGCAGGCCGAATCTCCAGGCGGCGGCAAGCCGATCCCGCAGGCAAGCTTGCAGGGAAGATCAGCGAGAACATCGCCTGGCAGGAAGATCTGTTTTCCTACGGTCCGCCGCTGGCCGATCTCCGCAAGGCCTTTGCCAACGGAGCATTTTTTCACGTGGAGATGTTTGTCGCGCTGCCCGGGAAATTCGCCGACCTTTATAAAGAGCGCGAGATGGAAAATGGCTACGCAAAATCGTTAAAGGAACCGGAAAATTTCATCTTCGTACGCGACCAGGGTGCCGCCTGGGACATTTTCACCATTGGCATCTTCCGTGACCTGAAGCACTATGCTGAGAGCGCCGATGTCCCGGCCAAGGACCAGGAAGCCGCCGCCAAAGCCGCGGGATTTGAGGCCCCGAGCCAGATCGGGTCCTACCTGCGCCGGTTCATTCGCGAGCACCACGATACGCTGGCTGTCGCCGTGAAATGACTACGGGCACGCCAGCGGCCCAAATGGTGTTGCCGGTGACGTGAGCGCCTTGGTGTTGGGATAGCTAAACGCACCATTCAATGCAGTCGAAGGCGACTTCTGCTTGAACCACTGCAGCAAGGCCTCCGTTTGCGGATGATATATCATCCCGGAAAGGTGCATGGGAAACACCGCGCTGGCAAGCACCTCAACCGGATCTCCGACTTCGAGATCGTCAGCGCAGGTCCCCGGTTCGCCCGGGAACTGCCACGCCGGAACGACGTTGTCGACAAACGGATCGTTAAAGGCTTCCGAAATCTCATGGCTGAGGGCGGTGACATCCTGAAAGCCGCCGCTGAAAACACCGGGTGAGATCCAGCTGGCGAACGCGAAAACCCAGCGCGACTCCCTGGGCTTCCCATTGTCGGTGAAGTAGGTGTGAAAGCCCAGCACGCAGCAGTCGCCCATGCCGCCGGAGTTGTTGAGCGAAAACAGGAATGTATTGGGGAAGAGCGCGATATTCAGAGCATTGGTGGCAAAGCGTCCGGCATTGATCTGACTGACTACGAGGTTGAAGATCTGCTGGTCAAAGAACTGGTCCAGCAGGAAGACTACGGTGCGGCCATCGTCGGCCTTGGCCGTGAAGTACGTCTGCGTCTGAATCTTCCTTCCGTTCAGAATGGCGGTTGTGAATCGCGGGACATTGATGGTGACGTTGTGCACGATAGTCGCCGGCCGCAGCGCGGTGTGCCACCCCGGAAGCATGATGTGAAAGAACTCGGCACGCTGTACAGCATCGGCGAACTGGATGGCCGAGCCGCTGGAGTAGTTGGCGGGCTGGAAATTTGGCGATCCGAGCACGGGCGCTTCAAAGGGCGTTACCGATACGGTGGTGAACGTCACCAGGTTTGCATTCTGCAATTTGAGCGACACGGCAAGAATATGGGCGGGGACATTCGCCGTTGCCCCTGTGGTGGGCGCCCGGCCGATCATGGTGAACGGCCACGTTTTGCCGCGGCTCAATAAGAACCCGGGAAAGCTCGCCACCGAAATCACGCTCGTTGTGCTGGCATGCGTAATCTGCCCGCCGGCGGGGATCGTGGGAGATGCGCCATTAACCAGGAAATCGGGCCTGCCGTGGATTGAAAGCGGCTGCAGACGCTGATATTTGGCGCTCGCTTTGGAGGTGGACGGAAGGTCCTTAGGGCTGGCCAAGTCAGGCAAGTCCTGTGCCAATGCGGTGAATGTGGCCATGGCTAGAAATGCGAAAGGGAACACTTTTCTTAAGGACACGGGAAAACTCCTGGGGCCGAATACGAGCCCGTTTACAGCAAGGTGTCCACAAAACGAGCTCACTCCCGAATAGATGCAGAACCCGTGCAGCGCGGAAACAGAGCTGCTGAATGAGCGATCAAGAGCTTTTCTCATCGGCGGGTGTGTGGGGGTTCTACGATCTGCCGTGATCCTCATCACAGCGTTTGCGCCAGCTCTCCTGCGATGTTAACTTAGGAGGTTTGCATGGCGATTGAGATTCGTGGAGGGTTCATGAAGTCTTCCTATAATGGCATCCCGCTTCCCAAGGGCGGCAGTCCGATTACGTTCAGCGGCGGTCAACTCCGGGTCCCAGACAATCCGATCATTCCTTATATCGAGGGGGACGGCACGGGGCGCGATATATGGGCAGCCTCGGTCCGGGTTTTTGATGGTGCAGTGGAGCGCGCGTACTCCGGCAAGCGCAAGATCCACTGGCTGGAGATCTTTGCCGGAGAAAAGGCCTTCACGAAGTTCAATGACTGGCTGCCGCAGGAGTCGGTGGACGCGGTGCGCGACCTGCACGTCGCCATCAAGGGGCCTTTGACCACGCCGATCGGCGGCGGCATCCGCTCGCTCAACGTTGCTCTGCGCCAGATCATGGACCTGTATGCCTGCATCCGTCCCGTGCGCTACTACTCGGGAGTGCCTTCTCCGGTAAAGCACCCCGACCAGCTCAACGTGATCATCTTCCGCGAAAACACTGAGGACGTTTACGCCGGCATCGAATGGAAGCAGGGAACGCCGGAAGTCAAAAAGCTGATTGATTTCCTCAACAACACCATGCTTGCCGGGACAAAGAAGCGTATTCGCGAAGACTCCGGCATCGGCATCAAGCCGATTTCGATCACCGGCACCAAGCGGCTGGTGCGCATGGCGATTCAACGCGCGATCAAGGACAAGCGCCGCAGTGTGACCCTGGTGCATAAAGGCAATATCCAGAAGTTCACCGAAGGCGCTTTCCGCGAGTGGGGCTATGAAGTGGCGCGCGACGAGTTCCGCGACCAGGTAGTTACTGAGCGCGAAAGCTGGATCCTGGACAACAAGGACAAGAACCCGAATCTGAGCATCGAGCAGAATGCGGCGATGGTCGAGCCGGGCATGGAGTTCGCTACTGAGAGCTTCCGCCAGGAGGTTTACGCGGAAGTGAAGGGCGTGCTCGATTCCATTGGAGGCTCGCACGGCAACGGCGCATGGAAGAAGAAGGTCATGATCAACGACCGCATCGCCGATTCGATCTTCCAGCAGGTAATCATCCGCCCCGGCGAGTACGACATCCTGGCCACGCCCAACCTCAACGGCGACTACATTTCTGACGCCTGCGCAGCGCAGGTAGGCGGCCTGGGCATTGCTCCGGGCGCTAATGTTGGCGACCAGCACGCCGTCTTCGAAGCAACGCATGGCACCGCACCCAAGTATGCGGATAAGGACGTCATCAACCCGGGTTCAGTCATTCTCTCGGGCGTGATGATGCTGGATTTCCTGGGCTGGTCTGAGGCGGCGCGGCTGATTGAAACCTCGCTGGAAGCTACGATCCAGCAGAAGTTCGTGACCTATGATTTCGAGCGCCTGATGCCCGGCTCAACCAAAGTGAAGACCAGCGAGTTTGCCGCGCATATGCTGGAAAATATGGTGGACCGGCGGAAAAAGGCGGCCGGCTAAAGGAAAGTTCGCCGCCGGCAATTTTATCAACCTGGAGACGTAGCGTCGCTACGTCTCTAGCTTTGCAAAAATAGGAAGGACTTGGAATGCGCAAAAAAGTGACGATTGTAGGTGCAGGAAATGTGGGCGCCACGGCGGCCCATTGGATCGCTTCAAAGGAACTCGCGAACGTGGTGCTGATCGACGTGCTGGACGGTATCCCCCAGGGCAAGGGTCTCGATCTGTTGGAAGCCATGCCGGTCGAGAAGCGCGATTCGTTCGTGCTCGGCACCAATGACTACGCTGATACCGCGAACTCTGACATTGTGGTGATCACCGCCGGAATCGCCCGCAAGCCGGGCATGAGCCGCGATGACCTGCTCAATACGAACTTCAAAATCATGCAGGATGTCATCGCGAAGGTTGTGGCCAATTCGCCCAATTGCATCCTGATTGTGGTCTCCAATCCGCTCGATGCCATGTCCCAGGCCGCATACAAGCTCAGCAAGTTTTCACGCAACCGCGTGATTGGCATGGCCGGTGTGCTGGATTCGGCGCGCTTCCGTACTTTCATCGCGCAAGAGCTGAATGTGAGCGTGGAAAACGTGACCGCTTTCGTGCTCGGCGGCCACGGCGATACCATGGTGCCGCTGGCGCGTTACTCGACCGTTGCCGGAATTCCCATCACCGAGCTGATTCCCAAAGACCGCCTGGACGCGATCGTGCAGCGCACGCGCGATGGTGGCGCGGAGATCGTCAAGTATCTGAAGACAGGCAGCGCCTATTACGCTCCATCCTCGGCAGCAACGGAGATGGTGGAAGCCATTCTGAAGGACAAAAAGAAAATTCTGCCTTGCGCGGTGTACCTGCAAGGCGAGTACGGTATCAACGGTCTCTTTGTCGGCGTTCCGTGCAAGCTGGGCGCCAACGGCCTGGAGCAGATCATCGAGATCAAGCTGACCGATGAAGAACAGGCTGCGCTGCGCAAGAGCGCTGATGCCGTGACGGAGCTGGTGAAAGTGATCGGAGTTTAATTTGGAAGGTGAACGATGGCAGCCAAGAAACCCACAGCGAAAACCAAAAAGCGCAGCGGGCTAAAGAACAAGTCGTCACGGAAGCCGGCAACGAAGAGAAAGTCCGGCAGGGCTGTTCTGGGCGCGGGCGCTGCGAAAGCCATTGACGCTTATGTGACTCAGCGCAACCCCGCACTAAAGGGCGTGGTTGCCGACGTGCGCAGGCTGGTGAAGAAGACCGTGCCCGCCGCCGCGGAGGCCATCAATCCGTGGGGTATTCCCGTGTTTGAGCTGAACGGCACACTGTGTTTTTTGATGGTTGCAAAGCAGCATGTCAGCCTGGGTTTTTCTCAGGGCACATGGCTTCCTGATCCGGCAAAGCTGCTGGAAGGAACGGGAAAGAATGTCCGTCATGTGAAACTGAGGACACCTGAGCAGGTGGGCAATCCTCATCTGGAGAACCTGCTGATCGAGGCTGCAGTTTTTAACGGCAAAAACCCTTCACGGATGCGCGCAGGGTAACATCAGCCTAAGCCCGAGATTACGTCGCACGCTCGATTGCGATCTTGTTGATCACCACATCCTTTACCGGACGGTCCTGTCGTCCGCGCTGGGCTTTGGAGATCTTATCCACTACATCCTGTCCCTCAAGCACCTCGCCAAAGATCGTGTGATTGCCAGTGAGCCACGGCGTGGCCGCCACCGTGATGAAGAACTGTGATCCGTTGGTTCCGGGGCCGGCGTTCGCCATGGCGAGCTTGCCCGGCTTGTCGAACTTATGCGGCGAGCCCTTGGTTTCGTCCTGAAACTTGTATCCGGGGCCGCCCATACCGGTGCCGCTGGGGTCGCCGCCCTGGATCATGAAGTCGGGAATCACGCGATGAAAAATTGTGCCGCTGTAAAGCGGGCCGTTTCCACCCTTCCCGCTGACACTGTCTTTCCATGGCCGATTGCCCTCGGCAAGATCGATGAAGTTTTTGGTGGTCACAGGAGCTTCTTTTTCGAAAAGCCGGCAAACGATCTTTCCTTCAGACGTATCGAGCACGGCGTATGTACCTGGCTGGCGGCTCATGGCGTTTTCCTTTCGAATGATAAAAAGATGAGAAATTACTTCGGTGCAGTCTTCGGCTGTGCAGTTGTCTTCCTGGCGGAGGGTTTCGCTGAGCTGCCCCCGCTTTGAATATCGACATGAATGATCTTCACCGGGTTCTGCAGACGGCTGTTGCTGCCGTTGCACGGCCCCCCGGTGCAGGGCATGCGAGCGATCTTCTTCACCAGTTCCACGGTCTCGGCATCACACTGGCCGAGGATGATATAGCCGGTGCCTTTACCTCGCCTGAGGTCGGGACATCCACCTTCCTGCAAACACGGGTTCAGGAAGGGCACGGCTTTTTCCGTGATAAAGAATTGCGAGGCGCTCGTTGCCGGATCGCCGCCACGGTTTGCCATTGCCAACCGGCCCGGTTGGTCGAACAGAAGGTCAGGAGCAAGTTTGTCGGAGACCTCAAATCCAACGTCGCCCATACCACTCCCGGAAGGATCACCGGCCTGGATCATGAAGTCCGGAATGACGCGGTGGAAGATCACGCCGTCATAGAGCGGCTTGCCATGAATGGTCTTGCCGGTTCCGGGATCCTGCCATGGCTTGGTGCCCTTTGACAGGCCGATGAACGCAGCGACCGCCTTGGGTGACTTGTCGGGGAGGAGTTCGCACTTCATATCGCCGGCCGTGGTGTGGATAACCGCCGTCGGATGCGCGGCGGACGCGCCAGATTTCTTTGCCGGCGCCTTTTTCGCTGCCGTGGAAGTCTTTGGCGCGGCTTGCCCGGCAACGGCAAGCCCAAAACACAATAGAATCGAGGCCAAGAGAAAGCGCCTTTTCCGCAGCGATTTTGCGCGGCCCGGGGGGTGAAAATGGGTCACCATCATCTCTCCTTGAACGTCCAACGGATTATTAGAAATGGAGAGATGACGGATGTAAAGCCTCCCGGGGATCCCCTAGCTGGTTCTTTTGATACGCCGAGCGGCGTGCCACAGGCGCATAAATGGATCACAGGGGAAGAAGCGCTCCGGCGGTCGGAGCGACGCAACAGAAGTAACAGGGAACCTTTTCCTGGCACCGCAGTAATCA
>DASTJB010000170.1:0-17858 GCA_035717005.1 Candidatus Angelobacter sp. | reverse complement strand
AGTGAGAGCGGAACTTCATACAAATATTCTACTGGTAAGATCGCCGGGAAGACGTAATCTTGCGGATATCCGAGCGTGGAGCCCTCGCTGGCGGTTTGGAGCGCAGCGACATTTTTTAGCGCGTAAGCAGCGAGCCCGATTTGCGCGGCGAGCTGCCCGCATCAGGAGCAGAAGACTTTCGCCGAGTGGAGCCCTCGCCGGCGGTTTGGAGCGAAGCGACATAATTAAAGGCCGCCAGAATTCTGGCGGCCTCTGTTCTGCGCAAGTGTCCCGGGGGAGGAGAGACTACCGGCTCGGGTTGGGAGCGGTACTCTGCGCAGAGCTTGGAGCCTCTTGACCTTGCGTGTTGGTCATCAGGCGAACATCCACGCGGCGGTTCTTCGCCCGGCCGTCAGCCGAGTCGTTCGGGGCTACGTATTTGTCCTTGCCCAGTCCGATCAGGTAAATCTTGTGGGCCGGAATGTTTTTGGACGAAAGATACTGCACCACGGCATCGGCGCGGCGCTCGCTCAGCTTGTAGTTGTACTTGGCGGAACCGACGGAGTCGGTGTCGCCTTCCACTACCAGCAGATAGCCTTTGGTGTTCGGCACTTCCGCCAGCAGCTGGTCCAGAGCGGTCTTTGCCTTGGCCGTCAGATCGGCCTTGTTGAAGGCAAAATGTACTGAGGTCTCAGCCACAGGACGATAGTTGTCCAGGTTGGCCACGGTGTTGGCCAGGGCGTCAGCGCGAGTATTGGCCTGGTTCGCCAGTGTCTGCGCCTGGTCAGCGCGATTGCGCGCGTCCAGCGCCTTCTGGTCGGCCTGGCTGGCCTTATCATTCACGCCCGCGATACCGGCGGTTGCGCGGGTATCAACGTCATGGATCGCGGCGTTGTTCTTCGCGGTTCTGGCATCAAGCTCGTTGGATTTCTCGACGATCGGCTGGGTCTGCTTGCGCACGTAATTCTTCGTTGTGCAGCCAGTGCCAATCATCAGCGACGAACCGGCCAGCAGAACCAAAAGACTGGATTTCAAATTCATGGGGGAAGCTCCTTAAGGACCCATGCGGCGCAGGGTTATGCCGCCAATAAAGTCACTTATAGAATAGCAACTGTGTTGCCATCATTCATCTCCAGACTGATGGACTATAAATGCATTATAATCAATCAGTTGACCTTCTACCACTACCTCCGATGGCGCGCCTTCAGGCCGGCACAGTAGAATTTTTACGCACCCGGGACTGCTCGGGAAGAATCTAGCTAGTAACCCTTTCGTAACCTTCCGACCATGGACCTGCTCCAGAAAATCCGGACCCTCCCGCTCCAGCCCGGGGTGTACCTCTACAAAAACGCCGAGGGCGAGGTCATCTACGTCGGCAAAGCCAAGAACCTGCGCGCTCGTGTCCGCTCCTACTTTCAGGAAGGCGTGGGTGAGTCCAACGCCAAAACCGGCTCGTTGCTGCGCGAAGCCGTGGACGTCGAATACATCGTAGTCGACAACAATAAAGAAGCTCTGGCGCTCGAAAACAACCTCATCAAGCAGAAGAAGCCCCGCTTCAACATCCTGCTGCGCGATGACAAAACTTATCCTTACATCAAGCTTACGCTGGGCGAGCGCTTTCCCCGCGTCTACGTCACGCGCCGGCTCCGCAAAGACGGCAGCGTCTATTATGGGCCGTATTTTCCCGGCAACCTGGCCTACCGCATTGTCGATCTCATTCATCGCAGCTTTCTCGTGCCCTCCTGCAAGGTCGATCTCAGCCGCTATCACCTGCGGCCCTGTCTGCAGTACTACATCAAGCGCTGTCTCGGCCCGTGCGTGCAGGACCTGACTACGCCCCAGGCGTATCAGGAAGCGGTACGCGATGTCGAGCTCTTGCTCGAAGGCCGCCAGACTGACCTGGCCAAGTCTCTGCGCCGCCGCATGGAGCAGGCCGCTCAGGACCAGGAATACGAACGCGCCGCCCGCTACCGCGACATGATCTCCACCGTCAGCCAGCTCCAGGAGAAGCAGCGCATTGCCGCAGCCGAAGGCGACGACATGGACGTCTTCGGCTACCACTTTGAAAACGACATGCTCGCCGTCAACGTCTTCCACATGCGCGGCGGCAAAATCCTCGATCGCCGCGAGTTCTTCTGGGAAGAACTGCCCGAGATCGCCTACCCTTCTGTTCCTGCCGCAGACGATGCACACAGCATCCACGATCCAGACAAGTGTCAGGGCACGACTTCAGTCGTGCCGAATACGTTCTCTCAAGATTCCGGGGCTTTAGCCCCTGCAAGCAATTTTTCCCCCGGCTCCTTCTTCTCCGCTCTGCTGAAGCAGATCTACATCGACCAGCAGTACATCCCCCGCGACATCCTCTCGCCCGTGGACTTCGAAGATCGCGCCGAACTGGAAGAGCTGCTCGCCGAAAAACGCGGCAGCCGCATGGAGATCCTCGTTCCCCAGCGCGGGGAAAAGCGATCGCTCATCGACCTGGCCGCCCAAAACGCCAAGCAATCATTCGACCAGCGTTTCCGCGTCATGAAGCCCCAGGCCAAAGCCGTGCAGGAAGCGCTCCAGGACGCGCTCGGCCTGGCCGAAATCCCCAAGCGCATCGAATGCTTCGATATCTCCCACATCCAGGGCGCCGAGACCGTCGCCTCCATGGTGGTTTGGGAAGACGGCCGCATGAACAAGGGCGAGTACCGCAAGTTCATCGTGCGCACCGTCACCGGCGTTGATGACTTCGCCTCCATGCGTGAGGTGGTCACCCGCCGCTACAAGCGCCTGCGCGACGAGGACAAGCCGTTTCCCAGCCTCGTCCTCATCGATGGCGGCCTGGGCCAACTCCACGCCGCGGCCCAGGCGCTCGACGAGCTGGGCGTCACCAACCAGCCGCTCGCCGCCATCGCCAAGAAAGAAGAGGTCATCTACGTCTTCGGCCAGGAAAATGATCCCGTGGTGCTCGACCGCCATTCCCCCGTGCTGCACCTTGTTCAGATGGTCCGCGACGAATCGCACCGCTTTGCCGTCACCTTCCATCGCAAGCGCCGGCAGATGCGCGACCGCAAATCCGAGCTGCTGGAAATTCCCGGCGTCGGCGAGCGCACCCGCCAGCGCCTGCTCCAGCACTTCGGCAGCGTCCGCGCCGTCCAGCAGGCTGACGCCGCTGCCTTGAGCGCCGTACTAACCAAACCCCAGACCGAAGCCGTGCTGCGCCACTTCCAGAGATCTTCGGATCGCGCCGACGCCGGTTAGCTTCCGATCGTGGACCGCAGGCGCCCTCGCCTGCGAGCGACGATATCCTGTGGCACAGGGCACTCCTGTCTGTGCGCGACCAGGCTCTTGTGGCACGCACCGGGTGTCCCCAGCGCGCGCCGCTTTTATGCGCGATGGACCGCAGCGCCCTCGCCTGCGAGCGACGATATCCTGTGGCACAGGCACTCCTGTCTGTGCGCGACCAGGCTCTTGTGGCACGCACCGGGGTGTCCCCAGCGCGCGCCGCTTTTGTGCGCGATGGACCGCAGGCGCCCTCGCCTGCGGACAAACAGGTTTCCCGATTGCCGCCCCCTCGCCCTTCGACCCGGGGTCCCCAGACGGCGCGTTCTTTGCGTCGGCTGGGGTGGGAGCCGCCATCCTGAGCCAGGCGCAACAGAAACTTGGCCCTGCTCGATGGGCATCGCGCGATGGCGAAGGATCTGCTCCGCTGGTCTCCAGGGATCACCAGGCTCTACCTGTGGTTTTTAACTAGGATTCCAAAGGACTTGCCTGACTCATCCTGGGTCGATCCCAGATACCCCCCTCCCCCGGTACCGCGTAACTAGGATTCCAAAGGAGTTACGTGCAATCATCCCAAGCGATCCCAATTTGGCGGGGGGTTCCAGACAGGTCACAGTTTAATTGTCAAAGAACATCTATCTACCGCTTTTCCTCGCTGGGAGGAAAATAATTTACTTTACTATTTGTTCGCTTTTCTGTCAACAGAAAAGTGGCCACTCGGAACAGTTTTTTAGGTGGGAATTAGCTGTCTGCTATGCAGAATCCGGTCCCGCGCCAGCGGGACGGCTGGTAATAGCCCGCCGTTTCAACGGCGGATAACAGAACAAAAGAAAATCCTTCCGCTCTGCCCTGAGCGAGCGTAGCGAGTCGAACGGGCAGCGCGCAGCGAAGCGCAAAAGACTTAGTTCCCAAATCTTCTTCTCCTCTGCGTATATGGCCAGCACATACCCATGATCGCCATCGGGCCCTTTTCTGAACTGCCATTCCACGGTATCCATACCTGGATTCCTGCGATTACTTCCCTATTTCCTCAAACCTCACGTTCATCACCGGAAACTCCTTCCACTCCTTGTAATCAAAGTGCCACCACTCCTGCGGATACACCGTGAACCCCTCTTTCTCCATCGCCTGCCGCAGGATCTCGCGGCGCTCGCGCTGCTCCGCCGTGCCGCCCTTGTAATCCGCGTAGGCCCGCTCTGACATTTCGTCGTAACCACTCGGCATCTGCACCGCCGCGCCGGTCTTCAGGTCATAGAGCGTCAGGTCCACGGCGCAGCCGCGGTTGTGCTTCGATCCTTCCTTCGGATCGGCCACAAAAATCTTCTTATCGTCCGGCGTCGCCTCCCAGAACATCTTGGTCACGTACCACGGCCGGTACGCGTCGTGGATCAGCAACCCATAGCCCAGCTTCTTCAGCTCATGGCTCGCCCGCACCAGCGCTTCCGCCGCCGGGCGCTGCATGAAAGCGCGCGCCTCGGAATACATGGGCGTGCTCAGGAAATTGTTGGTTGTGGCGTAACGGACATCGAGCTTGATGCTGGGATCGAGCTTCACCAACTCCACCAGCTCGGGCTTGCGAAACGGACCTTTCTCCTGCGGAGGCTGCGCCGCCAGCGCCTCCCGCCGCAGCTCCTCCACCGGCCGCAGCGGCGTAATGCGAAACGTGGTGTCGGCCTGCTGCGCCGCAAAGCTGAGAGCCCAGCAAACACAGAGAACAAACAGCGGTAGGTTGTGACGGGAGTTCCTCATGACGGCACTCTAACACGCTAATGCGGCTTGCCACCGCGGGGTGGAGCAGGCCTTCAGGCCTGCGATCAAGGCTGCAAAGCGGTTCGGCTTTAGCCGCTGAGGTATAGCCAGGACAGCGCCGAAATTAAAAAAATTAATCGCATCTTAATGACAACGCCTTCGCCCCGGGCACATATTCTCTTCATCGACGGTTTGATTGCCTGTGATTCACCGATCCGGGCAAGAATTCCGGGGCCAATCGCGGCAGTATTGGGCGCGAATGGGCATAGCGACGTTCCGGGGCCCATGAGGTGATGAAAATGGGTGACACAGAATCAAGAATTCGGGTCGGGGCAGCCTTTACGATTGCGGTGATCTACTTCTTCCTGCTTGCCACAGGGAATGCCTAAGCGGGCCGAACCACAGGTTTAGAAGCGCACGAGAATTTTCCTGCACTTCACAAAAGATCAGCACAGCCGAACCTGACGTGCTGGTCTTTTCGTTTTTAGAGGCGGTACTTGGCTCTTGGTAGTTGGCCTTGTTCGATAAAGAAGATCTTGGGGGCCGATCGTTGAGTCCGTCGCAGCAGGTCGGGGCTTGGAGCTAAGTACCAAATACCAAATACCGCTTCTAAAATCCCCGCCTCACCAAATCCGCCACCGTCATTCCTCCGCCTGCCGCTTTTCCCCGGGCCATCTTCTCGGCATACTTCGCCAGCACATCCACTTCAATATTGACGTGATCCCCGGCTTTCAAAGCCTTCAGGTTCGTCGCCTTCCAGGTATGCGGGATGATCGCGATCTCTACCCGCGTTCTTTCGACCGCTGCCACCGTCAGGCTGATCCCCTCCACGGCGATCGAGCCCTGCGGCGCAACATACTTCTCCAACTCCTGCGGTATCTCGATCACCAGCCGCCAGTCCTCGTGATACTTGATCTTCTCCAGGCTCACCAGGCTTCCCGTGCCGTCCACGTGCCCCTGCACCACGTGTCCGCCCATGCGGTCCTGCGCGCGCGCCGGCAGCTCCAGGTTGACCAGTGCTCCGGCCTTCAATTTGCCCAGCGACGTGCGTTCCTGCGTCTCCTGTGCCAGATCGGCGGAGAACTTGCCCTCGCCGGTCTCGACCGCCGTCAGGCACACTCCGTTCACCGCCACGCTGTCGCCTGTCTTGAGTTCCGTGGCGATGACCTGCGCACTCACGGTAATGCGCGTCTGGCTGCCGCTCCGTTCCAGCGCAGCAACCTCGCCGGTTTCCTGGATCAATCCGGTAAACATAGAAATTCAGTATTTAGTAGTTAGTATTTAGCTGCAAGCTACTGGCTGTGTCGCCACTCCGAGGCAGTTCAATCTTCCACGCAAAGCTAAGTACCAAGTACTCAATACTAACTACTGCTTTTGTACGGATCGCGCAAATATCCCTCGACCGCAAAATCCTCTCCGAATCGATGCAGCTTGACGTTTTTCACCTGCGCCGCCTCGTTCAGCCGGCGAAATCCCTCGCCGCCGGCAAACGGCACCGAGCCCGCTCCCGCCAGAATCTTGGGAGCGTAATACAGGAAGACTTTGTCCACCACACCTGCCGCCAGCGCCGCCCAGTTCACCAGCGCGCCTCCTTCGATGAGCAGACTGATGATCTCCAGTTCGCCCAGACGCTCCGCCACGCGGTTCAGGTCCGGCCGGCCGTCACTTGATCCCAGTTGCACCTGTTCAACCTTGACGCCGCGCTGCTCCAGCTCGCGCTTCTTATTTTCCTCCGCAAACGAGCAGAAGACCAGTACGTCGTCCTTCGCGGTCTTCACCAGCCGCGACTCCAGCGGCAGCCGCAGCCGCGAGTCGAGCACCACCCGCAGCAGCGGCCGGCGCCGAGACTGCCCGGTACGGTCGGTCAGCAGCGGATCGTCGGCAATGATCGTCCCCACGCCCACCATGATCGCGTCCGACTCGTGGCGCAGCTCCTGCACGTGCGCCCGCGCCTCTTGGCTGGTGATCCAGCCGCCCGTCGCGCCCATGGCGCCCAGCGCCGAAGGATTAAGCGAGTCCCCCGGCGGCGGCGCGATCTTTCCATCCAGCGTCATGCCCGACTTCAGCGTAACCAGCGGCCGCCGCGTAAGAATGTATTTTGCGAAAGCTTCATTCATGCGCCGCGCCTCCGCTTCAAACAGGCCTGTCTGCACCACGACCCCGGCCGCGCGCAGCTGCTCAAACCCTTTTCCTGCGACCTTCGGATTCGGGTCCGCCATGGCCGCCACCACGCGCTTCACTCCTGCGGCGATGATCGCATCCGTGCACGGCGGCGTGCGGCCCTGATGGCAGTGCGGCTCCAGTGTGAGGTACATCGTTCCGCCCCGGGCCTTCTCCTTCGCCTGTTCCAGCGCCAGGACCTCGGCGTGCTTCACTCCGTCATAGATGTAATAGCCGCGACCAGCCAGATTCCCGGAGCTGTCCACCAGCACCGCTCCCACTCGCGCGCCCGGCGACGTAAGCGCAGTGCCGCGCCGCGCCAGTTCGAGCGCTTCGCGCATGTGCTGTTCGTCTTGTGCTGAAGAGGCCATCTCTCAAGCTAAGGGATCAAGTCGAGGCACAATTTGCTGTTCCCCTCCGTGCCTCCGTGTCTCCGTGGTAGATTTTGGTTTTTTCGAATTGACCGGCGGGTTCACGCAAACAGCGAATCGGCGAAATTCTCCGCGCTGAACGGCAGCAGATCGCCCGCCTTCTCGCCCACGCCCACATAGCGCACCGGCAGGCCCAGCTCGCGTGAGATCGCCACCACCACGCCGCCCTTGGCCGTACCGTCCAGCTTGGTCAGCACGATTCCCGTCACTCCCGCCGACTCGGTAAACTGCCGTGCCTGCTGCAATCCGTTCTGGCCCGTCGTGGCGTCCATCACCAGCAGCACCTCGTGCGGCGCGCCCGGTACGATGCGCTGCGCCGTGCGTTTCATCTTTTCCAGCTCCGCCATCAGCCCGGTCTTGGTGTGCAGCCGTCCTGCGGTATCGACAATCACGCTGTCGGTGTGCCGCGCCTTGGCCGCGCTGAGCGCGTCAAACAGCACCGCCGAAGGATCGCCGCCCGGTTTGGTTTTGATGACCTCCACGCCGGTGCGCGAGCCCCAGATCTCCAGCTGCTCGATCGCGGCCGCGCGAAAGGTGTCCGCCGCGCACAGCAGCACGGTCTTGCCTTCGCTGCGCAGCGCATACGCCAGCTTCCCGATGGTCGTGGTCTTGCCTGTCCCGTTCACGCCCACAACCATCACAACTTCAGTCTGTCCCACTGCCGGTTTCCCGGGCCGCACTGGTGTAGCGTCCAGGATCGCCGTGATCTCCTCTTTGATCAGCCGCTTCAGTTCAGCAGCGTCTTTGATCTGCTTGCGATCAGCCTTCTCCCGCAGCTTGCCCAGGATCTCCTGCGTCGTCTTGGTGCCCAGGTCTGCGCCGATCAGCACCGCTTCCAGCTCGTCGAGCGTGCCGCGGTCGATCTCCTTGGTGAAGGCCATCACCTGGTCGATCCGCTCGCTCAGGTTCTCACGCGTGCGCGTGACCGCCTGCTTCATCTTTTCGACGAAGGTGGGTTCCGGGGTTCCAAAGAGCGTCTGGATCATTGTTTTCTGTCGCTGCGCTCCAAACCGCTCAAGGTTGTGGAGTCCTCAAAATGCTCTATGCTCCTGACGCCCGCCGCTCGGCGCCACTCGGGCCTCGCGGCAGAGGTCGTGTGTGTGCGAATTCTGATTATAGCGGCAGCGAGATCGGAGGTCAGATCCCTCTAAGTACAAAACGCACAAGACGGTAGGATGTGTACAGGCCGATGATAACCAGCAGAGCCAGAAGTCCCAGAACAAGAACGGAAGTTCCCCAGGGAACCCCCATGCCCGAACGCATATCCTTCACATAAGACTGCAGGCAGCGAAAGGTTACGAGGCCGACGACAACGGGTATTCCGGGAGCCAGAAACAAACTGGCCACCCGGAGTTGCCTCTTCCGGATCTCTTCGATGTTAGTCGGCTTGAAGGAGAACAACTTACGCTTGTGCCTGTGTGCCCACGGGCGCTGCCGCCGCAGCCTCTTCACCGGTGACCGCGGCTGCGCGTTGGATGCGTAGCTTGCCGCTCTCAAAGACCTTGGTCATCGCCGAGACCACGTGCGGATCGAACTTGGTGGAGGCCAGCGAATTGATGATGCGGATCACGTACTCGGGGTCCATTGCCGCCTGATACGGACGGTTGGTGGTCATGGCGTCGAACGTGTCGGCCACCATGATGATGCGCGGCATCAGCGGGATCTGCTCGCCCTTGAGGCCATGCGGATAGCCGCGGCCATCCAGCGATTCATGGTGCAGCTCGATCCCCGGCAGCATGTCCCGCAGCGCCTCAACCGGGCGCAGGATGGCGGCGCCCTTGGTGGTGTGGGTCTTCATGATCTCGAACTCTTCCGGCGTCAGCGCGCCCGGTTTCTTCAGGATGCGGTCTTCAATGCCGATCTTGCCTACGTCGTGCAGCTGCGCCGAGACGCGGATCTTCTCGATGTCTTCTTCCTTCAACCCCATCTCCGTGGCGATCAGCACCGAGTAGCGCGTCACCCGGTCGGAGTGGCCGCGCGTGTACGGGTCCTTTTCGTCGACTGCGCCGGCCAGCATCTGGATCGAGTTGAGGAAGAGCGTGCGGTTTTCCTCTGCCGCCTTCTTCAGCTCATCGACGAACTGCTCCAGATCGTCGGTCATGGTGTTGAACGTGTTCGCCAGCTCGCCGAATTCGGTGCGGCTCTTCAGGCGCACCCGGTGAGTGAAATCGCCGCCGGCGATCGTGCGGCTTGACTCGGTCAGCACGTGCAGCGGCGTCGTCAGCCGCCGCGCCGCCCAGATTCCGACAAAGATGCTGAAGGCAATCGCGATCAGCGCCGCGCGAATCGCGTCACGCTGCATGTCCGTGATGTCCAGGTAGGCTTCATCCTGCGTTTTCTGCGCCACCACGGCCCACCCCAGCCCCTGGACGGGATAATAGGTCCCGAGCATGGGAACCTTGCTCTTGCCTTCCTGGACCGTGTAGTCCATGGTGACGGCCAGCGGGGCCACCACTTTCTGCTCCACAAAGTTCTTCACCAGTTCATTCGCGCTCATGTCCTGACCGGTGGCATAGCGCGTGCTGGCGGAGGCCACCAGGCGGCCTGCGCGGTCGACAACGAAGGTCTCAAGATTCTGCTGGTCTTTGGCCTCGCGCAGCTGCTTGACCAGGTAATTGAGGTCGATGACCAGCTCCAGCGTCCCCAGATACGGGTGCTGCTCATTGGCCACTGGTTTGGCCACCACCATGACCGTGCGGATCTGTTTGCCCAGGCCCACCGCCAGCGGCTCACCGTTATATTCGCGTCCGGCAATGGCGGCATTCAGCGCCCGATCCAGCTCTTTGTCCAGAAAAGTGTCCGTCTGCAGGCCGGCGCTCACTTTCATGGCAAAATTGTTTTCCGTATTGACCAGGCGGGCGTAAGGGACAATCGAGGTAGGCGACTCGATGTAATTCTGGAGCAACGCCTTCACATCCGGCGCTTCCACATTCTTGCCGCTCAGGTTGCCGCCGCTGGTGACCTGGATCGAGTAGGCCAGGCTGGCCAGCGTTGTGCTGATTTCCTTCTCCCGCAGCGCAATCGATTGCGCCAGCGTGGTGGTCACCATGTTTTGCAGGAGCTTTTCGTTGCGGCCCAGCGTCTCGCGGTTCCGCACCACCATCTTGGTGGCGTAGAAGTACAGCGGCACAACTCCCACCGCGATCAGCACGATGAGAATCAGGTACAAAATCGGAATCCGGGACGGTAGCGGCAGCTTCATAACGACAGAAACGTATCCCCAAATTGTATTCTCAAACTGGAGTAAAACCAGTCAAAAAACGAGCTTAAGGAGCAGTTACGGAAGTACTTTGCTCGCCTGTTCAGAACCTGGTTGGTAAGCCTCTGGCTTTCATCTCGATGGAAGTCGCGCGCATCTATTTGGCGAAAAGGAACCGGACCGCCGCTATGCCGAAGGCGAAGGCAAATCCGTAGCCGAAATTCTCCAGCTGGATAACCTCCTTTTCTTTGCGACGCAAGAACATCCCGGTGGCCCACATCATCAGGCCGACGATCAGTGGACTGATCAGGAGGCTGAGGCCGTGAATCCGCGAGGCACGGACCAGACGATGCGGGAACAGGGTGAGGCTGACGGTCCCGAAAATGATTCCGAAGAGGCCATAGCCGATGTGGGCAAGCCAGGGTCTTTGCATTCTCGATTCGGTAAAAACCTCACCGAATGAGCGCACCAGCAGCTCCGCGATGACTGCGAAAAGATATTCGAGCAGCGCCTCCAGAAGAGGTTCCAGGATCGCGCCCAGCAATTCGAGGAGGAATTCGCCCATTTTCGGTCTAACGCTCCGGCTCCAGGCTCCGCCTTCAGGCTCCCGCACTGCTATGTAAGACCTGAAATCATTTGCACATATTTCTGCTCACCTTCGAGGAACTTCGCGGAACTCGAGCCAACTGGAATTTTCGGTGCTCCCTTAACTCCTTTGCTTTCATTTAACAATTATTAACAAAAACAAGCCTCATAAACCCCTAAGTTGCCGTCAAATAGAGGAGTTGAGAGCAGTCAAGTTGATCGGCACATTCCTAAAGGTCCGGTGGTCAGCCTGAAAGCGCGGGATTTCGCAGTCGAAATCGCTCAATCGCTGATACGGTAGCGAGTCAAAAAGAATTTGATTCGCAGCCCTGCATCGGTAATTGCTGAAAAATCGAAGTCTGTATAGGATTTCTGATTTCCAGATACTGCCCTTGAGAGGACAGATGTCACAAACTTCGTCTTTCAAACTGGCCGGACGCACCGTGGTGTGTCTTTGCCTGTCCCTGCTCCTGAGCGGCTGCGGCAATACCAGCGCCAATTCCAAGCAATCCAAGGGCGGCGGTCCGGGAGGCAAAGGCGGCCCCGGTCGCGGACAGATGACCATCCCGGTCGGCGTGGCCAAAGCCGAAGTTCGCGATCTCCCTATTATCCTGAACGGGCTTGGGTCGGTCGACGCGTATAACACTGTGGCGGTGAAGAGCCGGATTGACGGGCAGCTGGTCAGGGTATCTTTTCGCGAGGGCCAGGAAGTAAAAGAAGGTGACCTGCTTGCGCAGATCGATCCCCGGCCCTACGAAGTCCAGCTCAGCCAGGCGCAGGCAACGCTCTTCAAAGATCAATCTGCGCTCAAAGATGCCAAGGTCAACCTCGACCGTTTCCAACAGCTTTTTAAAGACGGCGTCATCCCCCGGCAGCAGCTCGATACGCAGGAATCACTGGTTGGGCAGCTTGAGGGCTCCGTGCGCGCCGACCAGGCGCAGGTGGATAACGTCAAGCTGAACCTGGTTTACACGCGCATCACGGCGCCAGTAAGCGGAAGGATCGGCCTGCGGCAGGTTGATGCCGGCAACATCGTGCACGCCTCTGATCCAAACGGCCTGCTGATCATCACCCAGCTGCAGCCCATCGCCGTGATCTTCAGCCTGCCCCAGGACCAGTTGCAGACCGTCGCCCAGCATATGCGCAATGGCCGCCTCCAGGTTGACGCTTACAGCCGGGATGATCAGACCAAAATCGCCACCGGCACGCTCCTAACCATTGACAACCAGATTGATGTCACCACCGGCACCGGAAAACTGAAAGCAGTGTTTGACAATCGCGACCGTTCGCTCTGGCCCAACCAGTTTGTGAACGTCCATCTTCTACTCGAGGTGCGGAAGAACAACACCGTGGTTCCTGCGGCGGCAATCCAGCGCGGCCCCCAAGGCACGTATGTCTTTACCGTCAAGCCGGACAAAACCGCGGACATGCGTAACGTTTCTGTCGCTTTCAGCCAGGGAAATTACACGGCGGTGACTCAGGGTGTCCAGCCGGGCGATCTCGTAGTAACAGATGGCCAGGACAAGCTGCAGCCCGGAACCAAGGTTGAGATCGCCGGCGGCGGTGGTTCCGGCGGCCCCGGCGGACAAGGTAGCTCCGGCGGTAATCCGAATTATGGCGGCAATCCGGGCGGCCAGGGCCCGAATGGACGCGGAAATCAGAACCCGCAAAATCAAGGCAATCAGGGTATCGAGGGCAGCAAGCCTGACCACGCGCACGGTGGTCAGGGGCCGCAAGGCGCGCAGACTCAGGGACGCTAAACACACACCTTTATGGCCAACGGCGGCGGTCCATCCAGAATTTTCATTCTTCGTCCGGTAGCCACGTCGCTGCTGATGATCGGCGTGCTGCTGGTGGGTGCGGTCGCGTATCTGCAGCTGCCGGTCTCGGCGCTGCCGCAAGTTGACTACCCGACCATCCAGGTGAATACCTTTTATCCCGGCGCCGGGCCGGAAGTAATGGCCTCGTCTGTCACGGCGCCCATGGAGCGCCAGTTCGGCCAGCTCGCCGGCTTGAGCCAGATGACTTCGACCAGTTCGTTTGGCAGCTCGGTCATCACGCTGCAATTCAATCTTGAGACCAACATCGATGTTGCCGAGCAGGAAGTTCAGGCCTCCATCAACGCCGCGGCCACCTTCCTGCCTCGCGACCTGCCGAATCCGCCGATCTATAGCAAGGTCAACCCTGCTGACGCGCCCGTGCTCACCCTGGCGGTGACCTCTGACAGCCTGCCGCTCTACAAAGTTGAAGACCTGGCGGACACAACTCTGGCGCAGAAAGTTTCGCAGCTCTCGGGCGTTGGATTGGTTTCGATCAGCGGCGGACAGAAGCCGGCGGTGCGCATTCAGGCCAATCCGACGGCACTTGCCTCCTACGGCTTGAGTCTGGAAGACCTGCGGACCACGCTGGGACAGGCGAACGTCGATCAGGCCAAGGGCATCCTGGAAAACCAGCGCCAGGCCTTCACCATTTCCACCAATGACCAGCTTCTCTCCGGCGAGCAATACAAGGATGTGATCATCGCTTACCGCAACGGCGCGCCGGTCCGCCTGCGCGACGTGGCCAACGTGATGGACGGCGCGGAGAACGTCAAACAAGCGGCATGGATGAACCTGAGCCCGGCGGTCATCGTCAACATACAGCGCCAGCCCGGGGCCAACATCATCAGCGTGGTCGATCGCATCAAGAAAGTCCTCCCGCAGTTGCAGTTCGCGATGGGCAACAAGGTCAAGGTCAGCATCCTCACCGATCGCACCGAGACGATCCGTGCGTCTGTGAAGGATGTCCAGTTCGAATTGATGCTCACCGTAGCTCTGGTGGTGATGGTGATCTTTCTCTTCCTGCGCAGTTTGCGGGCAACGATCATTCCCGGCGCGGCCGTGCCGCTTTCGATTGTGGGCACCTTCGCTGTCATGTACCTGCTGGGCTACAGCCTGGACAATCTCTCGCTCATGGCGCTCACCATCTCCACCGGCTTCGTGGTGGATGATGCGATCGTGATGATCGAAAACATCGACCGCTTCCTGGAAGAGGGCCTCTCGCCGCTGGAAGCTGCACTGAAGGGCGCTGGGCAAATCGGCTTCACCATTATTTCTTTAACCGTATCGCTGATCGCGGTGCTGATCCCGCTCTTGTTCATGGGCGACATCGTCGGCCGGCTCTTCCGCGAGTTCGCCGTTACGCTCGCGGTCACCATCGTGATTTCGGCGCTCGTCTCCCTGACGCTCACGCCCATGATGGCGGCGCGGCTGCTCAAAGATCCCAGGCGCGCCAGGCACGGCCGCTTCTACCAGGCCTCCGAGCGGGCCTATGCGCGTGTGATCGAGTTTTATGGACGCACCCTCAAGTGGGTCCTCAAGCACCAGACAGCCACCCTGCTGGCCACGGTCGGCGCGCTGGCGCTCACGCTTTATCTCTACGTGATCGTGCCCAAGGGCTTCTTCCCGGTACAGGACACGGGCGTGATTCTCGGCATTACAGAAGGCCCGGAAAACGTCTCGTTCGTCTCTATGGCCGAGCGCCAGCAAAGAGTCACCAAGGTGATTCTCGACGACCCCGATGTGGCCAGCCTTTCGTCCTTCATCGGCATTGACGGCACTAACACCACGCAGAACAGCGGGCGCATACAGATCAACCTCAAGCCGCACGATGAGCGCAGCTCTTCAGCCTCAGACGTCATCCGCCGCCTGCAGCCGGAAGTCGCAAATGTAGAGGGGATCACGCTTTACATGCAGCCGGTCCAGGACTTGACGGTCGAAGACCGCGTAAGCCGCACGCAGTTCCAGTATTCTCTGGAAGACGCCGACGCCAATGAACTAAATGACTGGGCCACCCGGATCGAAAACAAGCTGCGCACCCTTCCCGAGCTGCGCGACGTGGCCAGTGACCAGCAGAACGGCGGCCTGAAAGCCGACCTTGTCATCGACCGCGACACCGCCGCGCGCTTCGGCATCCTGCCCCAGGCCATCGATGACACGCTCTATGACGCGTTCGGCCAGCGCCAGGTCTCCACCATCTTCACGCAGCTGAACCAGTATCACGTGGTGCTCGAAGTCGGCCCGCAATTTCAGGATGACCCCAGTGACCTAACCCACATCTATGTGAAGTCGGTCAGCGGACAGCAGGTGCCCCTCTCCACCTTCAGCCATTTTGAGACCTCGCCCGCGCCGCTGGCCATTAACCATCAGGGACAATTTCCCGTAGTTACCATCTCGTTCAATCTTGCGCCGGGCGAGTCGCTGGGCAAGGCGACGAAGGTGATATCGCAGGCCGAGCAGGAACTCGGCATGCCGGCCAGCATTCATGCCAGCTTCCAGGGTACGGCGGCAGCCTTCCAGAACTCGCTGGCCTCGGAACCGTGGTTGATCCTGGCAGCGCTGATCACCGTTTATATCGTGCTGGGCGTTCTGTACGAGAGCTACATTCACCCGGTGACGATCCTCTCCACCCTGCCCTCGGCCGGCGTAGGCGCGATCCTGGCCATGATCTTCACGCGCAACGATCTCACCGTCGTCGCGCTCATAGGAATCATTCTGCTGATCGGCATTGTGAAAAAGAACGCCATCATGATGATCGATTTTGCGCTCGACGCCGAGCGCAAGGAAGGCAAGCCGCCGGAAGAAGCCATTTATCAGGCCAGCCTGCTGCGCTTCCGCCCCATCATGATGACGACCATGGCCGCGCTGTTGGGCGCCGTCCCACTGGCGCTGGGTACAGGCACGGGCTCCGAGTTGCGGCATCCGCTGGGCATCACGATCATCGGCGGCCTGCTGCTCAGCCAGCTCTTCACGCTCTACACCACGCCGGTCATCTACATATGGTTTGACAAGCTGGCGCGCCGCTTCGCGCGTTTCAAAGTCGGCAATGAGATTGTGCCGGAGGCGAGTGGGGATTAGGTTTTTTCTGGAATCCCGACCCTGAGCGTTCTTTGCGAAGGGGAGGGACCCCTATAGCCGCGAGGATTCTTAGGATGGTGATGAAAAGATACAACACGATGAGATCTCAGAGCGCTTACTTCGTTTATCTACTCTCAAGTCTGAGCGGCACATTGTACGTCGGTCTCACCGACAATCTGTGGAAACGGGTGCAAGAGCACAAAGCGGGCACGTTCGATGGCTTCACGCGGAAATACAAAATTAATCGATTAATGTATTTTGAAACCTACAACAACTCCACGATAGCCGCGGATCGCGAGCGGCAGGTCAAAAAATGGCGGCGAGAGAAAAAGGTTGCGTTATTTGCCAAGAGTAATCCGCAGTGGCGAGATCTGACCCCTGAGATTGCTCAGATTATAGGGTTCCCTCGCCCGCTCGCCCCAGCGCGCGCAAAAAGCGGCGCGCTCTGGGGAACCGGTAAGCGCGGGCTCGGGATTTCAGAAAAACCATGAACATCTCCGCTCCATTCATCCGCCGTCCGGTAGCCACCTCGCTGCTGGCCGTCGGCGTGTTGATCGCCGGCATTCTCGCCTACCTGCATTTGCCGGTCGCGCCGATTCCCCAGGTGGAATATCCCGTCATCAACGTGAACGCCGGTTTGCCGGGCGCAAGCCCGGAGACCATGGCTTCTTCCGTGGCCACGCCGCTGGAGCGCCAGTTCGGACGCATCGCGGGCGTCAACCAGATGACCTCCACCAGCCAGCTCGGCTCTACCAGCATCACGCTTCAATTCGAGCTTTCGCGCAACATCGATGCCGCCGGCCGCGATGTGCAGGCCGCCATCAATGCCGCGCTCGGCCAATTGCCGGCCAACCTTCCCACTCGCCCCAACTGGCGTAAGGTCAACCCGGCCGACGCGCCGATCATGATTCTCTCGCTCACCTCCGAGATCATCTCCAAGCCGCGCATGTATGACGTGGCTGACTCCATCCTGGCGCAGAAGCTCTCGCAGGTTCCCGGAATCGGGCAGGTGTTTGTCGGCGGCGGAGCGCGGCCGGCCGTGCGCGCTGAAGTGAATCCCACGCTGCTCAGCAAGCTCGGAGTCGGCGTAGAGCAGGTTCGCGCGGCGCTGAACGCGGCCAATGCCAACCGCCCCAAGGGCGAGATCGCCAACGCGGTCAACGCCTGGCAGATCACCGCCAATGACCAGCTCTTCAAGGCCGGCGAATACAAGAACATCATCGTCGCCCGCAATCCCACTGGTGGCGTGGTGCGGCTGCAGGACGTGGCCGACGTGCAGGATTCAGTGGAAGACACGCGCAATACCGGCGTGGCCAACGGCAAGCCGGCGGTGCTGATGATCGTCTTCCGCCAGCCCGGCGCCAACATCATTGAAGCGGTGGACCGGGTAAAGGCGCTGCTGCCGGAGTTGCAGGCGTCTATCCCGGCGGCCATTAAGCTGGAAGTTGCGCTGGACCGCACTACCACGATCCGCGCATCCGTGGCCGATATTCAAATCACGCTGGTGATTTCCATCGTACTGGTGGTGCTGGTGGTGTTTGTGTTTTTGCGCAATCTGCGCGCGACCTTTATTCCCAGCGTGGCGGTGCCGCTCTC
>DASTJB010000169.1:0-2507 GCA_035717005.1 Candidatus Angelobacter sp. | reverse complement strand
TTCATGTTCCGCGAACGCAAGCAGCTGCGGCATTTCTTCAAGTGGACCGCCGAGATGGAGAATTACGCGCGGCCGAAGCCGAAAAACCCATAGGAAAGCGCCGTCATCGCGCGTCATCGCCGTGATCGCCGTGATCGGGAGCGAAACCCACCACGGAGGCACGGAGAAGACATAATTTTTTCGTTTTTCTTCCCGCCGCCTGGATCATTTCCGTACGCGGCTCGCTTTGCGCCGTCGGGATGAAATAGTTTGGCTAATTGCTATTTGCCAATTGGTAATTGCTGAGGGTAGGGGTCCCTCGCTTCGCTCGGGATTACACCCCCTCTAGATATCGTATTTCTTCAGCAGATGGCGGAACGAGCGATAAGACACCTTCAGCAGCTCGGCGGCGCGGGTCTGAACGCCGCCCGACTGGGCCAGGGCTGATTCGATCAGCGAGCGCTCGATATCGGCAACGTATTTCTCAAAATCCACACCATCCGAGCTGACGCTCGGCGGATGGTGCCCATTGGAGGAAGCAGCGGCGGCGCGGGCGCGGGGGTGGTCGGCGTCGAGATCGATCCGGAGTTCCTCGCCTGTTTCCATGGCAACCGCGCGCTCGATTGTGTTTTCCAGCTGGCGCACGTTGCCGGGCCATTCGAAATTCCTGAGCGCTTCCAGCGATTCCGGACGGATGCGCAGAATGCTCTTCTGCGCGGCGTGGGCGTACTTCTTGAGGAAGTGATTGGCCAGAAGCTCCACGTCTTCCCGGCGCTCACGCAGCGGCGGCACCAGGATGGGGATGACGCTCACGCGGTAGTAAAGGTCCTCGCGGAAGGTATTGGCAGCCACCATCTGCTTCAGGTCCTTGTTGGTGGCGGCGATCACGCGCACGTCGATGGGCGTCTCCTGCGTGCCGCCCACGGGGCGAATGGTACGCTCCTGGAGCACGCGCAAGAGCTTCACCTGCATGGAAACGCTCATCTCGCTGATTTCGTCGAGAAAGATGGTGCCACCGCTGGCCACTTCAAAGAGGCCGCGCTTGTTCTGGCTGGCGCCGGTGAACGCGCCCTTCACATAGCCGAAAAGTTCGCTTTCCAGCAGCGTTTCCGGAAAAGCGCCGCAATTGATGGAGACAAACGGCTCTGCGGCGCGAGGCGAGCAGGCGTGCACGGCGCGCGCGACCAACTCCTTGCCGGTGCCGCTCTCGCCATAGATCAGCACGGTGCTGCCCGTGGGCGCGACGGTGCGGATGGTGGCCTTCAGCTTTTCCAGTGCGGAGCTGGAGCCGACAATATTGTCGAGCGAATTGCGCGTAGCAGCGTCGCGTTTGAGGGCGAAGTTTTCGCGCTGCAGGTTCAGCGTCTCCAGCGCACGCCCCACGGAGATCTTCACTTCATCGAGGAGGCCGGGGCCCTTGTGGATGTAATCGAATGCGCCGCCCTTCACCGCCTGCACCGCGGCTTCATAATCCTCCACGGCGGTGATCAGGATGACCGACGTCTCCGGCGAGGTCTGCCGGGCAAAGCGCAGCACTTCAATGCCGTCAGTCTGCGGCATCTTGATGTCGGTGATCAGCAGTTCATAGTTGGCGGAACTGATCTTCCTTTTCGCGGCGTCACCGCCGTTGACGGTCTCTACTTTGTGCCCTTCCTTGCGCAGCGAGATGTCGAGCATCTCACAGATGGAGCGCTGGTCATCGCAGACGAGAATACTAGCCATGCGACACCTCCGCGTTCAGCTCGGTTGCAGCAGGCTCCGCCCCGATTTCAGCGGCCCTGGCGTGCAGGAGTTCCAGGACGAATTCCGCGCCGCGTCCCGGCTGCGACTGGACGGAAATTTTGGCGCCGTGCGCCTGCACGATCTGGTAGACGATGGCCAGGCCCAGGCCGGTGCCGCCCTCAAAGTGCGATTGAAATGGCTCAAAGATCTTTTCCCGGATTTTCGGGGCGATGCCGGGGCCGGTATCGCGAATCCCGATACGTAAAAAATCTCCAGCGGCGCGGACTGAGACCGTAATTGTTCCTTTGCCCTGCATGGCGCGGACGGCGTTTTCCAGCAGGTTCCAGAAGACCTGCTTTAAGCGGTCGGCATCAACGGCGGCGAAGGCCTCGGTCACCGAATAGTCGCGCACGATTGCCAGCTCGTTGTTTTGCGAGCGGTTGGCAAGGAGGACCAGCGCGTCTTCCAGCAGGGGAATCAGGTCCAGGCGGGAGAACTTGAAACTCTTCTCGCGCGAGTAGACCAGGAAGTCAGAGATGATGGAGTTCAACCGCGTAGATTCGCGGGTGATGATGTTGACCAGCGTCTGCTGCTCCTCGTTCAGAGCAGTCACCTGCGCGAGCACGTTGATAGAGCCGGCGATCGAGGCCAGCGGATTGCGGATCTCGTGGGCAATGCCGGCGGCCAGACGCCCGACCGCGGCCAAACGGTCGCGCATGCGCACTTCCAGTTCCAGCCGCCGCAACTCGGTGCGATCTTCAAAGGTGTAAACGTAACCGATGGTCCCCTGCTCGGGAACGTTCAGC
>DASTJB010000168.1:0-8292 GCA_035717005.1 Candidatus Angelobacter sp. | reverse complement strand
TCATTCTGGCGGTGCTCTCATTCGTGGGCGGCTGGGTTGGCATTCCCCAATTCATGGGCGGAGGCAATAAATTTGAGCACTTCCTGGCGCCGGTGATGGAGCCAGCACCCGGCGCTATTCAGGCTCAGGAGCTAATTAAGGCAGTCCCGAATGCGCCAGAGATCATCCGGGAATTAGAGACGAACAAAGCGGTCCCGGTGGAGGAAAATGCCGGCCAGGAATGGCTCCTCGCCGGGACCTCCGTCGCGGCCGCCTTTATCGGCCTCTTCTTTGCCTGGCTGCTCTATTACAAACGGCCCGAGCTTCCTGATCGAATCACCGCGAAGATTCACGGCATCTACCTGCTGGTTCTGCACAAGTACTACGTTGACGAAGGCTATGGCGCGATCTTCGTCAAACCTCTTTTGGCGCTTTCGACCGTCGTTTTCTGGCGCGGCGTCGATCAGGGCATCATCGACGGGCTGGTGAACGGCGCCGGAACAACATCGAAGAGCATCGGCAATGAGCTGCGGCGCATGCAGTCCGGCAACATCCGCTCGTACGCTGCGTGGGTCGCAATCGGCGGCGCGGCAGTAGTGGTCTTCATGATCTGGATGGGGGTGGGACGATGAACGATTCCGGGATTCTCACTCTCGTCACCTTCGCGCCCGCGATCGGCGCGGTGGTGCTGATGCTGCTTCCGCGCAACGACCGTACCCTGCGCTGGACTGCCCTTATTTTCTCGCTGCTGACCTTCGGCTTCTCGCTCTACCTGCCGCTCAGATTCGATCACGCCAGGTCGGGCTTCCAGTTTGACATCAATACAAACTGGATCGGCCAGACGATTCATTACCACCTCGGGGCCGACGGCATCTCGATGTGGCTCGTCCTTCTGACCACGCTTCTGGTTCCACTGGGCGTGCTCGTTTCCTGGAAATCGATCCGTGACCGGGTCAAGGAATTCTTTGTCCTGCTGCTGCTGCTGGAGATGGCGATGATCGGCGTCTTCGTCGCACTGGACATGTTCCTGTTCTACGTATTCTGGGAAGCCACGCTGATCCCCATGGCGCTGCTGATCGGCATGTACGGTCACGAGCGCCGCGTTTACGCTGCAGTGAAATTCTTCCTGTACACCATGGTCGCCTCCGTCTTCATGCTGGCCGCGATCATCTGGCTCTACGTGCATAACGCGCAGCACAATTTTGAATACACGGCGTTCCGCGATCTCATTGCCACCGGCGCTGTTTCACCGGCTGCCTTGCAGTGGCTCTTCCTCGGCTTCTTTATCGCCTTTGCCGTGAAAGTTCCGCTCTTCCCGCTGCACACGTGGCTGCCCGACGCGCACGTGGAAGCTCCGACCGCCGGATCCGTCCTGCTCGCAGGCGTGCTGCTCAAGATGGGAACCTACGGCCTGCTGCGCTTCTGCGTTGGCATGTTCCCGGCGCAGTCCGCGGCGAACGCCACGTGGATCAATATCCTGGCGGTGATAGGCATCATCTACGGCGCGCTGGTCGCGCTGGTCCAGCCCAATCTGAAGAAGCTGATCGCGTATTCCTCGGTCAGCCACTTAGGCTTCGTGGTGCTGGGAATTTTCACCCTGACGCAGATCGGCGCGGACGGCGCGGTTTACCAGATGCTCAACCACGGCATCTCCACCGGCGCACTCTTCATGCTGGCCGGCATGATCTACGAACGCAAGCACACATACGAATTCCGCGAGTACGGCGGCCTGGCTACGCCCATGCCGGTGTACGCCACGTTCTTCATGCTCGCCGTGCTTTCTTCCGTCGGACTGCCGCTGCTGAACGGCTTTGTCGGAGAGTTCCTGGTGCTCAGCGGCACGTTCGCCAGTCCCATGCCGCACAGCATGCTGTTCTCGATCCTTGGCGCCAGCGGCGTGATCTGGGGTGCATGCTATCTGCTCTGGATGTACCAGAAAGTTTTCTACGGCCAGATTCATCATGAAGAGAACAAGACGCTGCCGGATATCGACGGCCGCGAGCGCATCTCGCTGGTTCCCCTGGTCATCATGGCCGTGATCATGGGCGTGGCCTCGCCTTACTGGATGAAAGGAATCGATCCCGCAGTGAGCGCCACATTGCCGCGGCTGTCCGCCGGCACGCCTGGCCAAGGCACGATCAAGCTGGAGCTGAAAGTAAACGTCATCCCTGCCGCACCGGAAAAAACTGCCGCAACATCGGAAAACAAAAAATAGATGAACCCGATTCATACCGTCGACTACATCCGTATCCTTCCTGAGCTGGTGCTCACCGCCTTTGGCATCATTGTCATGATGGCCGACCCGCTGCTCAAGCCGGGCGCCAGCCGCAAAGGCCTGGGCCTGATCTCGCTGGTTGGAACAGGCGCAGCCATTGCCGCCACCTTCTGCCAGATTGCCTGGATGCACCGCGACGCCGGCTTCTCCCAGCCCGGCTGGTTCGGCATGGTGCGCGTCGACAACTTCGCCATCTTCTTTCACCTGCTCATCCCGGCCATCTCCGCCGTCTGCATCCTGGCCTCGCTCGAATATCTGGACGCACAAAACATACGCAGTGGCGAATACTACGCCCTGATTCTCTTCGGGACGGTCGGCATGGTGCTGATGTCATCGGCCATCGAGCTGGTGCTGATCTTCATCGCCCTGGAGATTTCATCGATTTCGACCTACGTGCTGGCCGGCTATCGCCGCCGCACCGCCAGCAGCACCGAGTCTTCCATCAAATATTTTCTGCTTGGCTCTTTCGCCACGGCGTTCTTTCTCTACGGCGTGGCGCTGATGTTCGGCGCTACCGGCTCGACCAACACCGTCGAGATACGGGCCGCGCTGGCCGCCCCGAACGCGCCCAGCCTGCTGGCGATCGCCGCAACGGCGCTCATGATCGTGGGCCTTGGCTTCAAAGTCGCCTCCGCTCCGTTCCACATCTGGACTCCCGATGTCTACGAAGGGGCCCCTGCTCCGATCGTCGCGCTGATGTCCACCGGCCCGAAGGCCGCAGCGTTTGCCGTGCTGCTGAGGGTGCTGTTTGCCACCACGCCGACGCAGTGGTTCTGGCTGATCTGGATCTCGGCCGCGCTCTCCATGACGCTGGGCAACTTTGGCGCGCTGATGCAGAACAACGTTAAGCGCATGCTGGCGTATTCGTCGATCGCCCACGCGGGTTACCTGCTCGTCGCCTTTGCCGCTTCGAGCGACTTGGGCATCTCCGCCGCCATCTTCTACACTGCCGCGTACGCCGCAATGAACGTGGGCGCCTTCGCCGTGGTGAGCCATGTTGCCGCCGGTGGCGAGCGCTACGTGAGCGTCGACGACTACGCCGGCCTGGGCCGCCGCTCGCCCCTGCTGGCTTTTACTCTCACCATCTTCATGCTGTCATTGATCGGGATTCCAGCCACGGCTGGATTCCTGGCCAAGTATTACGTCTTCAACGCAGCGCTCTCAGCCACCACGCATTCCGGCGCGCTGATCGGGCTGACCATCATCGGTCTCATCAACAGCGCGGTCGCCTCCTACTACTACCTGCGCCTCATCGTGGTGATGTATATGCGGGAACCGGCGATTGCTGAAGCGCCGTCGCGGGCCACAGGCGCCATGCGCCTGGCCTTGATCCTGGCTGCCATCGCCACAATCTACCTTGGCGTAATACCGGGCAAGGTGCTCAAGTCTTCTGACGCCGGCGCGCGCGACATCAATCCGCCGGCCGCCGCAACAGGCAAGGTCGCCCAGCAGGTAACTCCGAAATAGTTCATTGGCTTCTTGATTAAATGATAACTATCGCGCCGGTTGATACAGCGTGAGCAGCGTGCCATCCACAGCGGCCACGGCTCCCTGAGTTGAAAGCGTGTAGTAGACGCGATCGCCGTTAACCGGCGCCGAGAAGATACTTCTGTGGCTCTTCACGTCGTATACGTCGATGCGCAGCGGTTTCACCAACTCAACTACCAGGTTCGCTGCGCGGTCCATCTTGGTGAAGTGCCGGTCCATTACGATCGCAAGATTGTTGCTGTTCCCCTTGATCGAACCGACAAACTCCTTCGATGAACCCTTGAGCGAGAAAACTACCTGGCCATTTTGCGGGAAAACGGAAAGCGTGCCGCATCCATAAGTGGCGAACAGGCGCGTATCGACGGCCGCGGCGTGATAGGCGCACGGCTGGCTGGGTGAGTACCAGGCAAACAGCAGTGGAGACCAGGTGCCGTTGAAGTCCAGCAAGCCATACGTCGCGCGTTCCGCATCGGGCGCAGGCCGGGTGCTGATCAGCGCGTCTTCGCCGGCCGACCACGAGGCAAGAAACCAGGGCAGCTTGAGGCTTTTGATGACGTGGAGGTCCTCTTCGCGCAGGATTTCCACCTCCGCGGCCGCCCACTTTACCTCGGAGGTGGGAGAAAGATGATTGCGCTTGAAAATCTGCTGGTGCACCACTGCGATCTTCGCGCCCGAAGGCGACACATCTACCTGCCAGTCCTCTTCCTGCACCTGCCGTGTCAAAGGAAGCGGCTTGGAGGCGATCAACTCAAAATTCGCCGAATAGAGATAAAGAATCTCCCCGGTGCGGACAATGAAGCGGCCATCGCGCGTCGCCATCACCTTGCTGGAGTCAGCGCTGGTGGTCAGGTGCATGGCTGCCAGCTCGCGGCCGTCCGCCGTGCTCAGGACCCTGATATCGAGAACAAAATTTCCGCCGCCGCCGCTGGCATCGCGTGGCCGCAGCGTCACCGGCCCGCGGGCGCGGTTGACCTGATACACGATGAGTTTGTCCGGAGGCAGGAATACAACGTCCTGGTGGAGGGTCCAGCGAAAAGTAATGGGCCGGTCAAATGGCTGGAAATCGAATTTATCTTTGAGGTCGATGGTCCATCTGCGCGTCGCCGGCGCACGATGGTCGACGGCTGAGATCGTCCCAACGCACAAAACCAGGATGACAAGGCATTTCGCAAGCCATTTCATTGATGTTCTGCTGGTTCGAATAATCGTCATCGAATCACTGCCGGGGCACGCCGGTCAAACGCTGGGCATTTGAGCCAGCATAGCATTCAATCGCCCATTTCGTACTCAGCAATCAGCACCCGGCCAGGTTACTTCAGTTGGTCGCCGGCTGGAGCATGAGAACAGATCACAATCTTTCGATGAATGTTTGGCCAGTTATGGATTGCTCAATGAAAAAAGCCCGGCCTTTAAGGCCGGGCTCTGTGCAAACTTTTGCGGACTACCTCATCTTGCCGATGATCTGGAACGCGATCACCAGCGCGTACAGCGCGAGCGACTCAATGAGCGCCAGACCGAGCAGCAGGAAGATGAAGATACCGGGACGGGCTCCGGGGTTGCGGGCCAGAGCTTCCACAGCGGAAGCCGTCGCCTTGCCCTGTCCCAGACCGCAAAGGCCGGCGGCAATGCCGATTGCGGCGCCGGCGCCGAGCGGGATCGCCCAGTAGAACGCGGTGGCTCCGCCTTCGCCCGCAGGTGTCTGCGCGAAGGCAGGCATGGCCAGGAACAACACGGCCATCGCCACAAAGATGAACGCAGTGGATTTACGCATGTTTTGTCTCTCCTATAAATTGCTTCCAGTGGGTGGTTGGCGTCCGCCCTGGGGGGCGGGGCCCTCACGCTTGAAGCGAACTTCTTTAGTGCTCTTCTGCTACCACGCCCGACAGATAGATCGTGACCAGCAGAGTGAAAATGTACGCCTGCAAAAATGAAACGCCCACGTGCAAGAGCAGGAAGATGATCGGAATGCCGATCGGAATCAGCGTAAAGAACGCGGCGGTCACCATGTCGCCGGCAAAAATGTTGGCATAAAGACGGATGGTGAGCGACATCACGCGGGCCAGCGTGCTGATGATCTCGATCGGAAAAATGACCGGGGCCATCCACCACACCGGGCCGGCAAAATGCGCCAGGAACTTAAGTGGGCCCTGCTTTTTGATCCCGTGCGCGTTGTAATAAATGAATGCCACAATCGCGCATCCAAATGGCACGGCGGGGTTCACCGTAGGCGACTCGAAACCGGGGATCAGGCCAATCAGGTTCATCAGCATGATGAAGAGAAACAGCGATGCCAGAAAAGGGGTAAATTTCTCGCTGTGGTGTCCGATGATTCCTTCACTCTGGTTGGTGATGAACTCGTGGATGGTCTCGGCCAGATGCTGGCTGCCGCCCGGCTTCTCCACCGAGAGACGCGAGCGGATCCAGATAAAAATCAGGAAGAGGATGGCAATGACCAGGATCTCGACGGCAACGGCATTGCTGATCGGGGCATTAGGATCGGCGGGATGAAAGGCCGGCGGCAGCTTCTGCAGCAGCGCGTTCACCGGCCCGCCCAGGAGCCGGTTCAGGAGCGCAGTAATCCACAGTTGTTCCATGCTTCTCTAGTGACCCTGATTAACTAAGATTTGAAAATTAGATTCCCCGACGAAGCGCGCCGTAGATCGCGTAAGCAGCTTCAATCAGGACCGCCCCCACCGGCAGTGACAGCCCCGCACAGAGGCCGTACAAACTCATGGCGGAACTCTTGAATATAGCATACGCAGCCACTCCGATCAAAACGTAGCGCAGCACAAAACGCAGCACAATTCCGCCTGCCGAGCGCTTCTTTCCGCCGACAGCAATCGCTTCGACCATCACGATCAATGTTTGCTTCAGCCAGAAAAAATTGACCAGCGAAATCGCGCCGCCAAGAACGAAACTGAGCGCCATCCCAGCCCCGTATCGCACCCAGAGCAGCGGCGTAATAGCGATGAACAGGGCCGCCATCACGCGGAACATCCGTCGCAGGGTGATGGCGGCAAACGCCGTGGCCTGGAGCTCGGCACCCGTTTCAGGCGCGATCAATCTTTGAAGTCCTCAGACATGGCGGTGCGTACGAAATAGACAAACCCGGCGATGGTGCCGACAATGAGCCCCCACAAGCTCAGCGAGTGCTTGCCCAGCCAGCGGTCCAGGCCGGCGCCGATGAGCCAGCCGATGAACGTTGCTGCCGGGATGGTGAACCCAAGCTGAAGGTACTTTTCAGCCGCGATCCATTGCTTTTTGGGGCTGCGCGGTTCCTCGGCCATGGGAACCATTGTGCGGCGCAGACGGCACATTTTGCAATGTTGCCGCCACTCCAGCTCTTAGTCCGAACCGGCCGGCATCCTCAGGCGTTGGCTATAATCAAATATTGGACTTATGTCGCAAACGGTTCTCTATCCCCGGCCGGCCGTGGGCGAAGCCCTTGTGGGCTCGTATAACGGCGCGCAAACGGTGCTGAGTTTCGGCTCCCCCGCTGCTGAACTGGCCGCGCTGCGCTCAGGCTGCGGAGTCTTCGCCCTGCCCTGGCGGGCGCAGATCAGCGCGACCGGAAAGGACCGCGTGCGCTGGCTGCACAACATGGTCACAAACAACGTGCGCGATCTCGGCATGAATCACGGCAATTACAACTTTGTGCTCAACGCGCAAGGACGCATCCTGGGCGATTTGTACATCTTTAATCGCGGCGAATCTCTGCTGCTCGAAACCGACTCCAGCCAGGTTGAGACGCTGGTCAATTCGCTGAAGCGCTACATCATCATGGACAAGGTCGAACTGGCGCCCTCCGGCGCGAATCTGGCTTGCCTTGGTGTCTGCGGGCCGAAGGCAGGGCAGGTCTTGTCTGCAGCCGGAATCAATGTGAGCGGCATGGGGCCTCTTGAGGTGCGCGAGATAAACCGCGAAGGCCTCTCCGCAATTCTGATCGCCGGGCCCGCAAAAAAGCCAAACTGGTTCGAAATCTGGGCTGATTCCGCACAAGCGCAGGACTTCTGGAACCGGCTGAGCGCCGCGGGCGCTCAACCCGTCGGGGCGCATGCGCTGGAGATGTGGCGGGTGCTGCGCGGCATTCCAAACTACGGCCAGGACATTCGTGATCGTGATTTGCCCCAGGAGACCGGACAGACCGATGCCCTCAATTTCACCAAAGGCTGCTATATCGGTCAGGAGATCGTGGAGCGCATACGCTCGCGGGGACAGGTGCATCGCCAGTTTGTGGGATTTGAATTCCCAGCCACGGCGCCCGCGCTGGGCAAGCATGAATCCGAGGGGCGCGTGCTGGCGGAGATCACCAGCCTGGCACACATGCCGGTCGCCGCGGGAGAAAGAAATATCGGTCTTGGTTATGTTCGCCGGGAAGCGCTCTCGGCCGGCGCGGAGATTGACTTGAATGGCGTAGGCGCCACAATCGTAGAATTACCATTTAACTTCGAGGAAAACTGAGGAAGTATGGCTGAAAAACAACCAGAGTTTGTCGTAAGCGATCGCCGTAGATTCAGCGACGAAGGCGAGTTGCGCCCGGACGCCAAGGT
>DASTJB010000167.1:0-4951 GCA_035717005.1 Candidatus Angelobacter sp. | reverse complement strand
TGTGCGCAGCTCACGGAATGATCTGCGCCGCCCACAATGGTGAACACTGCCGGGCCGCCGAAAGCTGTAATGACGTCCTGTATCGGATTGGCCACCGTGCTCACGGTGTTGCCGCCATACAGCAGGCCTACTGCCCGGGCTGTGTTGGTGTCCACGATCAGAGATCCGGAATCGCCACCGGCGCTGAAGGTTCCGCCGCTGATCGTGACCTGGTTGGTGAAGTACGCGGTGAATGCGGCGGTGGTGTCGCCGCAGGTCGCGTCATAGTCGATGAGGATTGTGTTGTTCAGGGATTGGACGGTCGAGCACGTAAGCCCAGTAGTCCTTCCGCTCTTGCCGACAGGTTCCCCGATAGCAGCCGTTCCAATGGTGGACGAAGGCGCCGCCGCAGCGATGCTCGTAGTGCCGGCGGCTCCCAAATCCAATATCGTTCCTGAGGTGTCCACCTCACCAGCAACAATCTCCGCGATCGCGGCGTCAACGTTGCTTGGCGCATGCCCGCAGAGGGCCGCCTTGGTGGTGTCCCCGGCACAGGGCTGGCCTGTTTCATTGGCCACCGGCTTCAGCGCGGCGCCCGATGTGAGGTGCGCTACTGTTTGCGGAGCTGGAGCGCTCGGCGCCGTACATGCCAGCTGCAATGGCTGATTGATTACCTCACCCACCACCCCCTTGTCTGATCTGTCGAGCACGTGGTTGTTGCTGAGAATCACCGGATTGGTGACCCCGACCTTGTTCCACAGGCTGCCCAGCGTTCCAATGCAGCACACCTTCGTACCCAGATCATTCGCGTTGCCGCCGGAGGTCCCCAGCTTGACCGGTGGAGACTGCGCCAGCGACTGGTCATTCGGGAAAATCGTGGTCGGAGGCGTGGGCGTCGGGGTAGGTGTGCTTCCGCCGCCCCCGCACCCTGCAACGCTGGTGAGCGTAATTCCTGCTAAGGTCAAAACAGCGAGGAGTGCACCTAAAATTCCAAAAAACCTTTTCATCGATTCAACCTCGGTCGGGGGCCCGCGCTTCTTATTGTTGGCCGTGGATGAAATTCTAAGCCCGCGGAGGCCGCGTTATCCAGAGTAGCGGCACGTCCGTAACGTTAGATGCAGGAACGCTGCCGATCGTGCCTCGCCGCGCAAATGATTGATTCTCAATCGCAACGCCGCTGCCAGGCCGGCAGGAGGGGCGCTGTAAATTCTCAGTAAAAAGCTTGAGCGGCAGGTCTGCCCTGCCGCTCCGTAATCCCCGCCTGATCCGGCTACCCGATGTCCTCATCAAAGCCTTCCAGATACTCGCGCACCGCCACCATAAATTGATCGGCGTCGGCGCCATCGACGATGCGGTGATCGTAACCAATGCTCAGCCGGACAATGTGCCGGACTGCAATGGAATCATTCCCGTCGGCGTCGGTCACAACCACCGGCTCCTTGAAAATCCCGCCCACGCCCAGGATCGCCACCTGCGGCTGGAGGATGATCGGCAGGCCGAACTGCGGCCCGAAGATTCCCGGATTGGTGATGGTGATGGTGCCGCCCTGGACGTCGTCGGGAACAAGTTTCTTGCTGCGCGCGCGCTCGCCCAGATCGCTGATGGCGCGCTGCAAACCGACAAAGCTCAGGTTCTCCGCGCCCTTGACTACGGGCACGATCAGCCCCCAGTCCAGCGCCACGGCAATGCCGATATTGACAGTCTTGTGGTATTGAATGGCGTCGCCCACAACCGAGGCGTTCACGATCGGCTTCACGCGAATGCCATGCAGCATCGCCTTGGCGATGAACGGCATGTAGGTCAGCTTGACGCCGTTGCGCGCCTCCCAGTCCTTGCGCTTTCGCTCACGCAGCTTGGCGATGCGCGTCATATCGATCTTGAAGATCGAGTGCACGTGCGCACTGGTGTGCTTGGACTCCACCATGCGCTCGGCGATCTTCTTGCGCATCGGAGTCATGGGCACCAGTTCGCCGGGCAGCGCCTGCACGGGTGCCGGAGCCGGCGGGCGCGACGGCGTCGGCACCGCGGCCGCCTGGGCCCCTGCCGCGCGCTGTGGCGGTGGAGCCGTCACAGCCTGCGGACGGCCTGGCTGCCCTGCTCCATACTGCTGGATGAAGCTCTGGATGTCCTGCTTGCTGATCCGGCCGCCAAGCCCTGTTCCCGCCACCCGCGCCAGGTCGATGTTGTTTTCTTTGGCAATGCGCCGCACCAGCGGTGACGAGCGCACCCGCTCACCCGCGTGCCCGCCGTCGCCGGCTTGAGAGGCAACAACTTCTAAATGCGGCTGGGCAGCTTGCGGCTGTTGCGGGGCCGGCGCTGCCACGGGCTTGGCCGGCTGGGACGCCGCAACTGCCGGTTTGGCCGGGGCTGCCGCCGGCGCTCCTGCGCCGCCGATCACCGCAACCACGGTGTTGACCTGAACCGTAGTTCCTTCCTTGACTTTGATCTCCCTCAGCACGCCCGAAGCAGGCGCGGGAATTTCCGCGTCCACCTTGTCCGTGGAGATTTCGAACAGCGGTTCGTCACGCTGGACTTTATCACCGGGCTTCTTCAGCCACTTGGTAATCGTTCCTTCAAAAATCGACTCGCCCATCTGCGGCATCACCACGTCAGTGCCGGCTCCGCCATTGGCTCCCGGCGAAGCAGCCTGCTCCTGTTGCACCGGAGCGGACTTTTCTGTCGCCGGAGGCTGCTGTGCAGCGGGTGCGCCATCGGCCTGCGGCGTGGCCTTGCTCTGCGCGGGTGGAGCGGCCTTCTGCGGCGGCGCTGCGGCAGCCGCGCCTTCAGCATCGATCACTCCTACCACGGTATTCACCTGTACCGTGGCCCCTTCCTTCACTTTGATCTCTTTCAGCACGCCGGCCGCCGGCGCCGGAATCTCGGCATCGACCTTGTCGGTCGAAATTTCGAACAGCGGCTCGTCGCGCTGCACCTTGTCTCCGGGCTTTTTAAGCCACTTGGTGATGGTTCCTTCAAAAATCGATTCGCCCATCTGGGGCATTAGTACGTCAGTTGCCATCGGCTTCCTTCCACAGGTGTGTCTCGGCTCACTTAGAGCAACCTTTGATTATAAATCAGGGCAAGGATCATATCTTTCTCGAGGATTTTTGTGGCGTTCTCGGCTATACTCAGCGGCGATGGGCGGATTGGCTACAAATCAAGACGCCCGAGTAGCCGTATTGAACTCGGGCAAGAAGCTGGAATACTTCACGATTGCCTGGCACCTGCTGGAGGGCGGCATCTCCGTGGTGGCTGGTGTGGTTGCCGGCAGTCTTTCGCTGGTTGGATTTGGGGTCGATAGCCTCATTGAACTTGTCTCCGGCGTGGCCATGCTCTGGAGAATCGGAGTTGACCACAGGCTGGAGCAGCGCGAACGCAATGAAATGCTGACCCTGAAATTGATCGGCTGGTGCTTCATGGCCCTGGCTGTGTACCTGATTTTTGAATCCACGGTCAGCCTGGTTCAACGAGCAGCGCCTGAACGCAGTCCGGTTGGAATTGCGATTGCAGTGCTCTCCTTGATCGTTATGCCCATCATCTCGCGGGCAAAGCGAGGCATAGGTACGCGCCTCCACAGTCCGGCAATGAATGCCGATGCGAAACAAGCCGACTTCTGCGCTTACCTTGCCGGCATTCTCCTGGCCGGCCTGTTATTGAATTATTTCTTTCATTGGTGGTGGGCTGATCCCCTGGCTGCCATCGTCATGGCCCTGATTATCGGCAATGAGGGCATCAATGCCAGTACTGGCCAGGGACATTGTTGCGACACGCACGGGTAGAGACAGGGCGGAGGTGCCCGGGAAGCACCGTCTTGGCTCGATCAGGACATTCCCTTTTGCGGGCGGCATGCAGGAGAGTGCTCAAGTTGCCTCTGCACTTCAGGTGCCGTAATGTTGAAGTCCCATGCTCCGCAACGTGCTTCCCGGAATCTTTTTTCTCCTCCTTGATTCATAGATAGCCCTGCGCATGGAGCCTGGATGTGACCGGCATCACCGTCGGCGGTGAGGATTTAAGTATGAGAACTCAAACGTTCCGGGTGCCGCGGGCCAATCGTGGCACCAACAGCCAGCACATCCCATAGCAAAAGAGTGAAAAGGCAATTGCGCCGGGGCTGCCTGCGTGAAGATCTTCGTAAAGCAGCTTTACGGCACAAGATGCCATCGCCGCATACGCCAGCCAGGTCAACTCCGCGCGCCTGAACCGCGGTCCGCTCCAGCCCAGCGCCACTGCCAGAATGCAGAGCGCCAGTGTGCGCAGAGAAGCCAGTCGCGCCGGATTGACCCTGCCCAGTGCCGCCCCACCGGCGGCCATCAGCAGCAAAAGCAGCGTGCAGGCAGCCGGCGCCGCCAGCGCCAGGCGCACGATCTTCTGCGGCCGGCGCTGCCCGAACTCAATTTCCGGCCCGCTCCAGGAGACCCACGTCAATCCATAGCAGAGGACCGTGAATGCCCCCGCTACCCAGGGCAGCCATCCCGGCGGCGGAAGCGCGTTGCCGGTCATGAGCCGCCCGAAGAGCGCGAACCATCCGGAAATCAAAGCGCCCGCAGCGGCAAACAAAACGCCCTGCGCCGCCAGGGCCAATCGTCCGGAGCGCAAGCCCACCAGAGTAGCTGCCACAGCAGCGCAGCCCAGCGTTGCCACTTCCACCGGAACGGAAAAACACAAAATGCTGCCGGCCAGCAGGAACGTGGCGGCCCACACTGAGAACACATGTTGATTGCGGCCGCGCCCCGGCTTCTCAAAGCGGGTGAACGCCAGCAGATAACAACCTGCCGCCGCAGACAGACAGAACACGCCAATCGTTCGCGCCGCAGTCCCGTCAGCGAGTCTTATGCTGCCGATAGCAACCAGCACAAAGGCTAGGACGGTTTGGCCAGTATCAAAAATCCCGATTTCCTGTCCGTTAACCGCGGTACGGACGAGCGTCGAAGTGGAATAAAGGATGAACGGCGCGGCAAACAGCGCCAGCAGG
>DASTJB010000166.1:0-11644 GCA_035717005.1 Candidatus Angelobacter sp. | reverse complement strand
GGCACCATCGGCACGCTGCAGGGCCAGAAATATGAAAAGGTGACCTATACCGCCGATCCGCAAAAGAAGATCACCGACCTGCCGCTGATCGTGATGGTGAATCGCGGCAGCGCCGGAGCGGCTGAGCTGGTTGCGGCCGCCATCATGGACAACCAGCGCGGCGACGTGCTGGGCGACAAGAGCTTCGGTGAAGGCTCGGTGCAGAAGCTGATTGAGGTGCCGGACGGCTCGGCCCTGATCCTCTCCGTGGCCAAGTACTACACCCCCAATGGCAAGATTATCCAGGATACCGGCATCACGCCGAACATCGCGGTAGCCTCTACCGACGATCTGCCCGTGGTTTCCGATGACGACGACAACTCAACGACAGAAGAGCCGCAGAAGCCGCAGCAGAAGGAAGATGAACAAATGCGGCGGGCCATCGAAGTTCTGAAAATCAAAGCCCAGAAAAGCTAGCTCATACCCCCTCCCCAAAAGCGAGCCTTCAACGGCGCGCTTTTTGTTTGCACCCAGGAAGCGGTGTCCGGCGTGAAGACGCTCGAGCGGGAGCTGACCGCCTACTTGCCCTCTGGTAACGCGGCTAGCGAGGACAAACATGCTATGCTGAGCTTGCTAAACACTCCTCCCCATGAAGTTCCTGTCGAAGCTTCCGCCGTTCCGGGTAGCCGGAAAACTGCTGGTCGGCAGGGTCGTGTTTGGCGTACTGATTCTGCTCTCGGCGTTTCTGGGAACCATGACCGGCCTGCTCATGGTTTACTCCACTGATCTTCCGCAGATCAGCGATCTTGAGCGCTACCGTCCCAGTACCATTACCGAGCTTTATGACGATCAGGGGCGCCAGATCGGATCGTTTGCCTTGCAGCGCCGCGTGCTGGCCGCTTACGACGATTTCCCCAGGGTCCTGCGCGACGCCATCGTCTCTACCGAAGACAAGAACTTCGAAAAGCACTGGGGCATCAATTTCTGGCGCGTGATGGGCGCAACCTATCGCGATATCACCTCGGGATCGCGGGCGCAGGGCGCCTCCACGCTCACCATGCAGCTCTCGCGCAACCTGTTTCTTTCCCCCGAGCGCCATTTCAGCCGCAAAATCCAGGAGGCCATCCTGGCGCTGCAGATCGAGCGGCACTTCACCAAGCAGCAGATCTTCACCATGTATGCCAACCAGATTTTTCTGGGGCACGGCGTCTATGGCTTTGAAGCCGGCGCCGAGTATTACTTCACCAAACATGCGAAGGACCTGAAGCTGGAAGAAGCTGCGCTGCTCGCGGGTCTGCCCAAGGCCCCGGTATCCTATTCGCCCATCAACTACCCGGACCGCGCGCTGAAGCGCCGCAATCTAGTGATCAACAACATGCTGGAAGACGGCAAGATCACTGCGGAGGAGGCGGGGCGCGCCAAGACTGCGCCGCTACGCCTCACGATTCAGCCGGAAACTTCTCCCGCGCCCTACTTTGTCGAAGAGGTGCGCCGCTATCTGGAAAAGAAATACGGCGCCGACCAGGTGCATGAAGGCGGCTTGCGCGTCTACACCTCGCTCGATCTCGATTTGCAGAAGACCGCGACACGCGCCGTGCTCGACGGCCTGGCGGCCTACGAGCGGCGCCACGGCTGGCAGGGACAGCTGAAGAACGTCACCCACATGGGCGAGTCGATCAGCAAGTACCAGGACCCCGACTGGCAGCAGCCTCTCGCCGCCGGCGATTACGCCCATGCCGTGGTGGTCGACATTGGCCTGCAATTCTGCAAAATCAAGCTTGGCCGTTATACCGCTTCCCTTGGCCCCGTTGAACTCGCGTGGACAGGCAAGAAGCTGCCAAAGAGTTTTCTCGCGCCCGGCGACATTGTTTATGTGAAGATCCTGGCGCTCAATTTGGACGGTTCGGCAAAGGTCTCACTGGAGCAGGACTCCGGCGCGCAAGGCGCGCTGCTGGCCATTGACAATGCCACGGGCGACATCAAGGCCATGGTGGGCGGGCGCGACTACGAGTCGTCAAAGTTCAATCGCGCCACGCAGGCGCAGCGCCAGGCAGGTTCCTCATTCAAGCCGTTTGTCTTTACGGCCGCGATCGACCAGGGCGCGAACCCGGATGACATGATCCTGGATGCGCCCACGACTTTTTCGAGCGGCGGGACGCCCTACTCGCCGCGAAACTTCGACCGCCGTTTTGAAGGCAACATCACGTTGCGCCATGCGCTGGCCGAATCGCGCAACGTGCCCGCGGTGAAACTGGCGCAAAAAGTGGGCATGCCGGCGGTGGCCGATTACGCCCGGCGTTTCGGCATCACCTCGCCCATCCCGCAGTTTTTGCCCACAGCGCTGGGTGCGGCCGATCTCACGCTCTTTGAACAGACCTCTGCGTTCACCGTGTTTCCTAATGACGGGCTGCGCATCGAGCCCCGCTACATCCGCAAAGTCACCGATTATGAAGGCCACGTCCTGGAGCAGGATTTTCCCGATGCCAAGGACGTTGTCAGCCGGCGCACGGCGCGCACCATGGTCTCACTCCTTGAAGGAGTGGTGAATCATGGTACGGGTTCTGCGGCGCGCAAGCTGAACCATCCCCTGGCGGGGAAGACCGGCACCACCAATGACTACACCGATGCCTGGTTCATCGGCTTTTCACCCAGCTTGACTTGCGGCGTGTGGGTAGGCTTCGACGAAAAGAAGCAGCTCGGCGAGAATGAAACCGGCGGGCACGCCGCGCTTCCCATCTGGGTGGACTTCATGCGTGATGTGGTCTCCGATCCTGCGCGCAGGAATGAGGCGTTTTTGCTTGTGGAGAACCCCCGCAGCAACAGCGGAGCCGTAAAGCGCGCCGCCATCACGCCGCTTCGCCGTCCCGCAGACGCGGAGGCCCACTAAATTGGTACGCAAGCTGCTGAAATATTTTTTTCGCGCGCTGGTGCTGCTGCTGGTCTTTCTGGCGTCCGCGCTGCTGGCGATGCGCTTCGCGATCCAGGGCCGCGAGGTGCGCGTGCCCAGGCTCGTAGGGCTGACCCCGGCAGAAGCGGAGCGCGTGGCCAACTCTGACGGCCTGGTCCTCTCCACTGAGAGCCGCTTCTACAGTTCGTCTGTGCCGGAGGGCCGTATCGTCTCGCAATCGCCCGCTCCGGATGTGACGGTCCGGCGCGGGTGGAAGGTACGGGTTGCTGAGAGCCTGGGCGCGCAGCGCGCGGCCGCGCCCAACCTGATCGGAGAGAGCCAGCATGCGGCCGAAATCAATATCAGCCGGCGCGGGCTGGAGATCGGCAGCATCGGCATTGTCCACCTTCCCGGAGTTCAGCCGGAAACCGTGGTCAGCCAGAACCCGCCGCCTGAGGCGACCGAAGTCACGTCACCTAAAGTTGGCCTGATCTTCTCTGCCGCGGACAACGGTCAACGTTATGTCATGCCGAACTTCGTGGGCAAGCCGCTGGCAGATGCCACCGCTTCTTTGCAGAAAGCCGGCTTCACGCTGGGAAAAGTGCAGCACGTTACGGTGGTGGAGGGAGGCAATGCCGCCCCGGAGACGGTCCTTCGCCAGTATCCGCAGGCCGGGCAGAAGGTCACGGCGGGAGCGACGATCAGCTTTGATGTGAAACAGTAGAACGAACTCAGCCACAAAGGACACAAAGGAGCACAAAGGTTTCTGAAATCTCGAGCGAAGCGAGAGGTCCCTATAGCGACCTTCTTCTTCACGCCTGAAAAGCTTGGTGAATATAGGGATTCCTCACCCGCAAAGACCGCGGGTTCGGGATTGCAGAAAGAATTCCTTGGTGATCATTCGTGTCCTTTTCTGGTTAGTTCTTTTTGAGGATAGCCGCGAAGAACCCATCGCACGGATGCACTCCCGGAATCGTCCGCAGAAAATCGCCACGGACAAGATCAGTAACGTTTTTCCAGGCCAGATCTCCCGCCTGCTGTAATCGCAATAACTCTGTCGCCACTGGAAGCACGTCGAATTCAGGATTGCCTTTGAGGCAGCTGGCCACGACCTGCTCGTTTTCTTCCGGCTCCAGCGAGCACGTGGAGTAAACCAATCTTCCACCGGGCGCGACGTGTCGCATTGCCGCGCTCAGGATCGTTTTCTGCCGTGATTGCAGATCGCCCAAATCTTCCGGCCGGAGCCGCCATTTGATTTCCGGGTTGCGCGCCAGCGTACCGGTGCCCGAGCAGGGAACATCGGCCAGAACGCGGTCAAACCCGGCAGCGAACGGCAGCGTGAGGGCGTCCGCGGTAACGACATGGACGTTCGCCTGCGGGGCCATCTGCCGCAGCAGCCGCGCGCGATGCGGATGCAGTTCGGCGGCGAAAATTTCAGCTTCAGGAAGACGTGTGGCCAGCGCGGCGGACTTGCCTCCGGGCGCGGCGCAGCAGTCGAGTACGCGTCTGCCTTGGCCTACCAGGGCGGCTACTAACTGCGAGCCTTCATCCTGTATGGCCACTCGGCCGCTGCGGAAGGCCTCGGTAGCAGTAGCGTCGCCGTCGATCACAATGCGAGCAGCCGTCAAGAGAGCGCCCGGCGCAAGTTCAATTCCCTCGCGGGCCAGCGCAGCGTCATCTCCAACTGACGACAGCCGCAAGGTCGTCTGCGGAATGCGCTGGTCGTATTCGCAGATCTGCCCGGCAGTTTCAATACCGAAATGAGTTTCCCAGCGCTCCACCAGCCATTTCGGGTGGGCGAGCGAAACAGCAAGCTGCCCGGAGTCGTTCGCATTCGAACCAGGTTCAGGAACTCGCTTTACCTTGCGCATCACAGCATTCGCCAGCCCGGCGGCCGAGGTCTTCTTCCCTAGCTTCACCAGCTCCACGGTTTCGTTGACCACGGCGTGCGCGGGAACCTTGCTCAGAAATTGCTTCTGGTAGACCCCCATGCGCAACGCAGTAAGCACCTCCAGGTCCAGCTTGCGGAAGGGCGTGAAGCTCAGGTGCGCAATCGTCTGGTCGAGCACTGAGCGCCAGCGCAGCACGCCCATGACGATCTCGGTCGCCAGGCCGCGGTCGGCCGAGGAAAGATCGTCGAGCAGCGGAGAGTGCAGCAGCTCGACGGCGAATGCGGATTCGCGCTCCACGCGCAGCAAAACGGTGAATGCTGCCTGGCGCGCTGGAGAGACGGGCATGGCTCAGCCTAGCCGCTCTCCCTGTTCGGGGTGGTAACCGTTGATGAACTCGCGGTCCGTGAGGGCCTTCTTGCCTTCAGGCTGCAAGGAAAGCAACCGGAGCATGGAACTGCCTCCGCAGGAGACATACAACTGCTTGTCGCCGAACACAGAAAGCCTTCCTGGACGATTGGTGGCTTCCATTTCCGTTTGCTGGACGCCGACAAACTTCAGGTTCTTTCCCCGAAATCGCGTGTACGCGCCCGGCCAGGGCTGAAAGCCGCGCAGCCGGTTGTGAATCTCCCGGGCGGTGCGGTTGAAATCGACCAGGCCATCTTCTTTGGTGAGAATCGGCGCCAGCGTGGCCTGAGAATGGTCTTGGGTAACCGGCGTGATCTTCTGTTGCTCGAGCCCACGCAGGGTGTCGAGCAGCAAATCGGCTCCCAGAGCTGCCAGTTTCGGCGCCAGAGTGATTGACGAGTCTTCATCGGCAATCGCCATCTCGCGCTGCAGCAGAATATCGCCCGTATCGAGGCCCTCGTTGAGAAGCATGGTGGTGACGCCCGAGACGGTTTCTCCGTTGGCGATCGCCCACTGGATGGGCGCGGCGCCGCGGTACTTCGGCAGCAATGAGGCGTGCACGTTGATGTTGCCATAGCGCGGAAGTTCGAGCATCCAGGGTGGAATGATCCGACCGTAGCCGACCACGATGATGGCATCGGGCTTGAGCGCCTTGAGCCGCGCCTGGAACTCTTCATTCTTTTTGATTTTTTCCGGCTGGATCACCGGCAAGCTAAGCTTCTGCGCCGATTGCTTGACCGGCGGTGCTGCCAACTCCATGCCGCGGCCGAACGGGCGGTCCGGCTGGGTCACGACAAGTTGTATTTCGAAGCCGGCTGCGGCCAGCCGCTCCAGTGAGGGCACGGCGAAGTGCGGCGTGCCGCAAAAGACCAGCTTCATGCCCATTGGCCGGCGCGCGCCAGCTTCTTGATTTTGCGCTTGATCAGGTCGCGTTTGAGCCCGCTCACGTGGCTGATGAAGAGGCGCCCGTTCAGGTGGTCGATCTCGTGGAGCAGGGCGCGGGCCAGCAGCTCTTCACCGGTCTTTTCGAACCAGTTGCCGTGCACGTCCTGCGCGCGGACGGTCACAATGTTGGCGCGGGTCACGTTCTCGCGGAATTCGGGCAGACTGAGGCAGCCCTCCTGGCTGGTCTGGCGGCCCTCGCGATGAATGATCTCCGGGTTCACCAGCACCAGCCTGGCGTCAGGATCCTCCTTGAACGTCACATCGATCACGGCGAGCCGCTTCGCGATCCCAATCTGCGGCGCGGCCAGCCCCACGCCGTGGGCCGCGTACATTGACTCAAACATGTCTTCAACCAGCTTTTTGAGGTCTTCGTTGAATTCCGTTACCGGTTCAGCCGTTGTCTCCAGCACCGGGCTGCCGTACAACACGATTGGGTAAATCATTCTCTTAAGCTAAAACTCCCGTAACTGTTGTCTGTATCCCGCGAAGTTGCGGCAGGTCTCCGCGATGGAGTCGCCGCCGAATTTTTCCAGCGCGCAGCGGGCCAGCGTGAGGGCGACCATCGCCTCTGCGGCCACACCGGCAGCCGGCACCACGCAGACATCAGAGCGCTCATAGGCCGCCTTGACCGGCTCGCGGGTGGCGAAATCCACCGAGCCCAGCGGGCGGCGCAGAGTAGAAATCGGTTTCAAATAGCCGCGCACCAGAATGTCCTGGCCGTTGGAAATTCCGCCTTCGATGCCTCCAGCATGGTTCGATGCGCGGGTGAAGCCGGTGAACCGCCGCTCTTCTTTGTTGTAGCCGATTTCGTCATGCACGCTCGAGCCAAACGAGAGCGCCGCTTCCACGCCGCTGCCGATTTCCACGCCCTTGACCGCCTGCAATGACATGACAGCTGCGGCGAGCATGCCGTCCAGGCGCTCATCCCACTGCGCGTAAGTTCCCAGGCCGGGTGGAACGTTGTGCGCAACAACTTCAAAGACGCCGCCCACGGAATCGCCCGTACGCAGCGCCTGGTCGACTTCGGCCTTCATGCGCTGCTCGGCATCGGCGTCGGCACAGTTCAGCAGGACTTCCTCGCGCGCATGGAGCTCTTCCAGCTTCGGCCATGGGACTTCGCTCGTGAGCGCAGCCCTGCCCACGGCGACTACGTGGCTCAGGACTTCAATTTCCAGTTCGCGCAGGAAGAGCTTGGCGATGGCGCCCAGCGCCACGCGCGCCGCCGACTCGCGCGCGGAGGCCCGCTCGAGCACGTATCGCGCTTCAGGAAAGTTGTACTTGAGCGCGCCCGCAAGGTCGGCGTGCCCAGGCCGGGGCGACGCCACGCGCTTGTGCTTTGCCTGATCGCCGGCTTCCACCGGCAAGGCTTCCTGCCAGTTCTTCCAGTCCTTATTTTCGAGCAGAACGGCGATGGGCGAGCCGATGGTCTTGCCATGGCGCACCCCGGAGACGATGTGCGCCTTATCGGTCTCGATCTTCATGCGTCCGCCGCGCCCAAAGCCCTGCTGGCGCCGCCAGAGCTCGCGGTCAATGAATGCCTGGTCAATACCAAGGCCGGCGGGCATGCCGGAAAGGAACCCGACCAGGGTTTCTCCGTGGGATTCTCCGGCAGTGTAGTAGCGCAGCATGGCGAAACATTTGATTGTAGCTGAAGGGTCAGAGCAAGCGAATAGTGAGCGGCAAAGCAGTTGAGGACTATTTGGTGGCGGCGGTAGGACTCGAACTTGAGCCGTTTTGCGGGCGTCTGAGCCCGCAGGCGAAATCCTGAGCGCGAAGCGCGAAGGACCTTAAGATCGAAACATTCTTCACTATTTGGTGGCGGCGGTAGGACTCGAACCTACGACCTACGCCCAGGGACAGCTCCGCTGTCCCGTTAGAAAGAAAGCCGAGACCGTCGGGCTTTATATTCGAGGGCTTCGCCCTCGCGCCCTGTTCGCGCAGGACAGCGCTCACGGGCGCTCAGCTTTTCTTCGAGGGCTGCGCCCTCGCGCCCTGTTCGCGCAGGACAGCGCTCACGGGCGCTCACCCGAGCGACGGTCAATGTTTACCAGGGTTCAAAGCGTTTGGTGGCGGCGGTAGGACTCGAACCTACGACCTACGGATTATGAGACCGTCGCTCTAACCACCTGAGCTACACCGCCATCGGTCGGGGGGAAGGACAAAAAAGAGCTGCGCGACTCGCCATCGGCAGCACCTGACCGATTGTAAGTCGGTGAATTTAGGCGTGTCAAACGGCCAGGTCGATTCCAGGTGGAACAAAAAAAGGGCCTGGATCACATTGTATCCAGGCCGGACGATCAACAGGAGAGACCGCGCGAATGAAACCTAAAGGTTGAAATCCACTTTGGCGATGATGGTGCTTTCTTCGGAAGACGGCTCGTATTTCCACTTGGTCACAGCCGTCACGGCCGCCTGAACCAGAACCGGATTGCCCCCCAGGACCTTTATGTCTTTCACTTTGCCATCGGTGGCGATCAATAGTTCAAGGCGCACGCTGCCGGTAATGTTGTTCCTTCTGGCCAGATCGGGATATTGCGGCTCAACCCGGTTTTTGAGCTTGCGGGTGGTGGTTTGAGCAAGAGTTGAGTATGAGAACAGAGCGAATACGACCAATAAACACAGGTGCGCTATCGACCGCATCCATCGGGGACGTGCATGGCGAAGGGAATCCAATTTCTTCTCCTCCGCCTGCGTAGTGCGATGTGCCATGCTTTCCGCACCGCAGGCGTCATTTGATCAATGACAGAATATTAGTGAAAAAGAGGGAGCGAACAAACGTCACCAAAGTAACCTGTAACGTCCCGCCACGCGATGGGCTGAGGAATTGTGGAAAGGCTACTCAGAAGTGGCTGCTGAGGATTGGGCGGGGCCTGGGGCCGCGGAAGCCGCTGCTGTCGCTGCCTGTACCCTGGGGCGGTTGCGCATCATCAGGTATCCCAGGCCCGCCAGGAGGGCAAGCGCGCCTGCCGAGGCCATGAACAGCGGCCTGATCCCCAATCGTTGGGGTTGGGCCAGATAGCCGGAAAGCAGCAGGCCTGCCACCTGGGCGAAGGAGATCAGCGACATAAAGCTGCTGCTGACGCGCCCGACCATCGCATGTGGCGTCTCCTGCTGGTACAGGGTCTGCGCCGGCACGATCACAAAGGCGATGGCAAAACCGATGGTGAAAGTGCTGAGGGTGGCCATCGGGATGTTGTGAAATCCGCCCAGAAACGCCGCCCCCGCGCCCAGCCCCAGGAGTCCGGCCAGGACGACATGGGCCTTGGATTGGGTTTTCACCAGCCGCGTTACCAGCAGGGTCCCGAAGATGAGGCCTATACCGACCATGGAGCTGATGACACCGAACAGCTTTGTCCCTGCGGAAAGGGAGTCGCGAATGTAGATAGAGATCAGCGGGCTGAAACAGCTCATCACGAACATCGCTGTGGCCATGGCGATAAACACGAAGGCCAGTCCGGCATGGGTGAAGATGAATTTGTTACCGGCAACAAAATCCTGGGTCAGTGACTTGACTGTCTTTTCCGTTTGCGCGCGCGCGGGGCGCTGGACGGTGAGCCGGAAGATCATGGCGGCGGAGAAAACAAAGCTGGCGGCGTCCAGGTAGTAGCAGGATTTTTCCGTCAGCCGCGCGACCAGCGCCGCGGCAATCAATGGAGAGACCAGCCTGACGACATAAAAAGCTTGCGACATGAGCGCATTGGCGGCCAGCAGCCCTTCCATGGGGACAACAGTCCGCACGGTCACAGACTGGGCCGGCATGAAGAAGCTGGAGACCACGCTGATTCCGAACAAAATGGCGGAGATCTGACCGACGCTGTGGGCAAAGACCAGAGCCAGAATCAGCCCGCCGCGAAGCAGGTCACTGGCAATCATCACGAGCTTCACGTTCCAGTGGTCCACAAAGACGCCTGCCACCGGGGTGATCAGCGCCAGGGGCAGCATGTACAGGATCATCACAGAGGTCACCTGCCCCGCGTTCCCGTGGAGCCTGAAGGTGATGTAGCTGATAATGGCGAACAAGGCCAGGAAGTCGCCAAAAATGCTCACGAATTGCGCCATCCACAGCGTGCGGAATGGCTGGTGCTTCAGGATCGTCTTCAGCGTAAACGCTGCCTGAGGCGAGGTTGGAGTCGCACTGGCCATTGAGAGGGCGCCTGTCCTTGTGGTTGAGTAAGCTTATCGTATTCCGCTGGAGTTTGTTGCTACCGGCGAAAAAATCTCTCTCTAGATACCCGTTCCGGCGGGGAAAGTTACGTGTCAAAACAGAGAGATCCACGAGGACAGGACTACCGCCGCGCTTCCGAATCATTATCATTATTGGAGTTTTTAATTGCAGTCCCGTCGGGCGCAAGTTAACTCTATGAATACAAAGGCTAAACGCCAGAGGCCTGTTCCAAATCACCGCAGACAGGTTAAAGTACTGTTAACGCGGTTTGATTCCAGGGAAGCGAACGTTTTGATGGTTCAGCAAACTCCCCCAGCTGTGCTGCTATTGATCGTAGCGACCGAGCCGGCGCTACGCCTGCGACTTGATTGGCTGGAGCGCGCCGGGTACAACGTGCGCACCGCCTCCAGCCTCAAGGATGTGGACCAGGCCTGCCACGCCCAGCGCTTCGATATCGTGCTGGTGGCGGACAGCGTGGAACCGAAGATGAAAAAGGCCATCGGCCTGACGGTCCGGCATTATTCCCCGGATGCGCCGATCCTCCAGATGGGCAGGATCCGGCCGGACATCGACGGCAACTGCTTTGTGACCGGAGATTCACGCGAGGGTGTGCTTAAGTCAGTGGAAAAGATTCTTCAAGGCCGCGAGAACATTCGGCCCGCTGCGATCTAGGCCAATATGAGCCGGCTCGTCTGGATCCCTCTTGTCCTGCTGTTGCCCAGCAGTGTTCAGCCGCAGTCCTCCATTACTTTTTGCGATCTGCTTCGTACCCCGGAGAAATTCAACGGACAGCAAGTCACTATTCGTGCGACTTGGCGGTACGGCTTCGAGTGGTCCGAGCTCTATTGCCTGGATTGTTTGGATAGAGGAAAAGCCTGGCTCGAACCTTCCTTTTCGTCTCTGGACGAATCTTCAAGGCGGCGATTGAAAAGAATTCCCAAGGGCGCCGGCATTGTGAACCTCACAATACAAGGGACTTTTCACGCTGGCGATACGTATGGACACTTGAATGGGTATCGCTACGAGATCATGGCGGATACTATCCGCAACTTGGTTGTACTAAGTAAGGGGATGAAAAACAGGAACAAAGAAGAGGAAATCGAGAAGCGGTGGGCGTGTGGCGGAGCCCATCCAAGATGACTTCTTAGAGGTTTCCTGATCGCGCAATGCAAAGTGAAAGGAGGGCCATTTAGCCCTCCTCGTCCCATCAACTGGGGAATTATTTCGGCGTTGTGCCAGCGCCCGGCGCGCTGGCGTTGGCGGTCTTCAGTCCGATGGCTTCGCCGGAGAGCACGAGCTCGACACGCCGGTTTTGCTGGCGGCCTTCGGCCGTGTCATTGGTAGCGACGGGCTGGGTTTTGCCGAAGCCGC
>DASTJB010000165.1:0-3233 GCA_035717005.1 Candidatus Angelobacter sp. | reverse complement strand
CCCGGCCCGCCACATTCAGCGATTTCGAAAAAGGCACAAATTCAGGAGAACTCTTCCGTCGACTGTGTTCCGGCGATCGTGAAATCGCCGGAGCTTTTGAGAGGAGAAAGTCGGACTTACTGCACCAGAGGCGCTGCCCAGACATGACCTCGGCCGCCGCGCGCACCCGCCGTCGGATCCTCCGTGATGTACAGCGTGCCGTTACTCGGATCTACCCAGATACCGAAGGCGAAGGAAAAAGCGCCGATTCCACCGGGAACCAGGTTCGGGTCCCAGGGACGAGTGCAGGTCAGCGCGCAGAATACGGTCGCGTTCGGCGTGCCCGCAGCGGGAAGCTGTCCTCCTTGCAGGTACATCGAGGTGACTCCGGTGTTGGCGTTGTAACGCCAGATAGTGGCGTTAGCACCGCCGGGTGAGTCGGAGGCATAGATATAGTTGTTGACTGGGTCCGTGGCCACGCCGGCAATGAAAACGCCGGAGGGCAGCGGAATCGGGTTGGTTGCGCATGGCAAACCACCGGCGAGCGGACAGGTGGTGATGTCGATCCAGGTAGCTGCCCGGTTTTCCGAAATATAGAACCGGTTGCCAATGAATCCGGTGGTGCCGTTGGCCCCGCGTCCGTCACCGGTGACGGCGACGATGCCGATGGTCTGGAGGCGCGGATCGCCGGCCGGGCCGGTCAGCTTGCGGATGTTCATCTCCGTAAGGTCGGTGATGTACAGATTGCCGTCCGGACCGAGGGCCATGCCGTTCGGTTTGAGCGTGCGCACATCGGCCAGGGGAACCATGGCCTCAGGCGCCCCAAGAATAGTCTCAGTGTTGGGATCGAAGGTGAGCCGCCACACTGCGGTGCTGCGAACCGCGTTGTCGGGAACGTAGATGAAGTGCGTTCCCGCGGGAACAGCGGCGCCGGTGGTGGCGTTGGTGAACGCCGGGTTCACGCGCGCATCGTAAACCGCCTGGCCGGGTGACCCGATGCTGCCATCATCGCAAACCGCGTAGTTAATGGCGTGCAGCGTGGTGCCGGGAACGGGATCCTGGCGGCAGAATCCGGCGGAGTGATCTGAAGACCAGAAGTGCCCGCCAAGATTGCCGGGAACAAACAGCAGCCCGCCTTTGGGCGCCGTGATACCCCATCCCCAGAGACTGGCGGTGGGGGTGCTGTAAGTAAACAGGTCAGCCGCCGAGCCCACCAGCGAAGTTGCCGGGCTGGTGTTGCCATCCACCGAGACTTGGACATCAACCGCGCCGCTGCCCGCGGGGCTGACTGCGGTGCAGGCGGTTCCGCCGGCGTTACAAATTACGTTCGTCGCCAGATTGGCGCCGAAGTTGATGATGGTCGGGTTCAGTGGAACGGCAACGCTGGTCAAGTTGCCGCCGTTGATCGTTACCAGCGTTCCTCCACCGGGCAAACCACTGGAAGGAGCAATGCTGGTCACGAACGGACCGGTCGGAGGTGGCGGCGGTGCTAGGTAAGTGAACAGGTCGGCTGCGGTGGCGGCACTCTGCGCGCCATCCACGCTTACGCGCACATCGACAACTCCGGTGCTCGCAGGACTGGTAGCGGTGCATGAAGTGGTTACGGCGCAGGTTACGTTCAAGCCGGCGTTAGCGCCGAAGAAAACCACAGTTGAACCGGGGACCGTGCCGAAACCGGTCCCGTTGATGGTGACGACAGTGCCACCCCCAGTCGGCCCGGAATTCGGGGCGATGCTGGTGACCGTTGGAGCCACGGGAGCTGGCGGCACCTTCCACACGTGCCCCTGCCCGGTGGGCAACACCGCCAGAATCAGCGCTGAAGTCGGATCATCACCAACAATCAGGTTGCCGGCCTTGTCCAGGCCGAGGCCCCAGGGGTTCCAGTACTGGTTGCGCGTTCCGTTATCGAAATTGGCGACGTATGCAGGCACATTGGCGGAGTAGGTGATCACGGCGCCGGTGGCAGGCGTCCAGCGCAGAATGCTGCCCGCGCTGCTCAGCGGCGAATCGCCGATGTACATGAGGGTGGCGTTGGGTGCACCAGGCGCGAAATCATCAACCGCCAGGCCGCCGGGATGGAAGGTGACCTGAGGGCTCAGCGACACCGCGGTGCAAACAGCGTTCGGCGGACCGCAGGCGGCGCGCGCCGTTCCAGAGGGATCCTGGATGCGCGAAAGACCCAGGCCGCCAGTTTCAGCAAGATAGAGATCGTTGTGGTACATCGCCATCGCGTTGACGCCGCGGCCATCGCTGGTGGAGCCAATCTTCGAAATCGGCCAGGCAGAGTTTACGCTGGCGGCGTTGGTGATCTTCATGACGTCGCCGGACTTCAAATACGCGACGTAGACATCGATTCCGTTAGGCGCAAGCGCCAGGGCAACGGGACGTCCGCCGCCGCTGCCGCCGCCAACGAAAGTCGGATTGTTCACCGCAATCGTGACCGGGCTGCTCAGCCCTTCATTGGCAGGGTTGTAGATGAAGCGAATAACGTTGATGCTCTTGGTCGCGGCATCAGGGACAAAGACGAACCTGGCGCCCGCGGGCAATCCGGCTGCGGCCGCGCCTGATGGCGTAGCAACGATTGCCTGGCCGGCGGACTTGGCTGCGCCCTGGCAATTAGTAAGTTGCCACGGGGGATTGCTTCCCGGCGCAGCGTCCATGCGGCAAATTCCCTGCACCGCGTCAGGCTGCCACCAGTGGCCGCCAGGAGCAATGTTGGGCGTGGAGTTATCAAGCCAGACGCCGCCACGCGGAGTGGTGCGCGCGTTGAGCAGCATGACGCCGTCAGTCTGAGCGTTAGAGTTCAGAGCAAAGCCGCAAAAAGTGGCGAGTAAGAGCAACATCCAGCCCGCGATGCGGCGGGCAGACGAAATTGACAAGGCAAGACCTGGGGCGCAACGCATGGAAGTGTATCCGTCCTTCATTTTCAAAGTGGTGAGCGGCCAATGATCCAGGGTGGGGATCCGTCGTTGTGGCGCTCGGGTAAACCTGGGTTCCGTCGTCGTACTGATTGCTTCTGTGGAGTGAGACAATGCCGGTAAGTGATTGAAACAAAATAGACAAATTAAAATTTACTATGCTTCTGTCGCTTCGCTGCAAACCGCTCACGATTATGGCCGCGGAAGAAATCTTCTTTGCTCCTGTTACAGCGGGCTCACCGTGTGACCGGGTTCGCCGGCATCGAGTACTTCCGTCGCTGCCCTCCACACCGCTTACGAGTCTCGTCGCCTCAAGATCCCTCAGGTCCTGAGACA
>DASTJB010000164.1:0-3251 GCA_035717005.1 Candidatus Angelobacter sp. | reverse complement strand
GCCTGCGCCGGCGTCATACCGAACTTCACCATGTAGAAGAACTGCTTGGCGTTGTCCCCATGCGGATAGACGCCCGCATCGGTGCCGAACGCCATCTTCGCGCCGCCCTTCACCGCGCGCTCAAAGTTCTCCCGCTGCTTCAGGCCTATCTGCTTCTCCTTGTCCACGTTTTCCTGCGGCAGCCCGAACTCGATTGCCTTGCCCAGAATGTAATCGTCGTTGTAGATGTCCATCACCAGGTAGGTGCCGTGCTCCTTGGCCAGGCGGATGCCCTCGTCGTCGATCAGGCTGGCATGCTCGATCGAATCGATCCCGGCCAGGATCGCGTTCTTGATGCCCTGCGTCCCGTGCGCGTGCGCGGCGATCTTGCGCCCTGCCATATGCGCCTCTTCCACTGCGGCCTTCAGTTCTTCGAAAGTAAATTGCGGCGCGCCCGGGCTGTCGCCCTTGGAGAGCACGCCACCGGTGGCCAGGATCTTGATCACATCCACGCCGTACTTCACCTGTGCGCGCACCACATGCCGGATCTGGTCCACGCCGTCGGCAATTTGAAAATCGCGCTCCTCCGGGAACATTTGCACGCGGGTCTGCGGCGAATAATTGTTCAGGTCGCCGTGGCCGCCGGTGATGGAAATGCCCGGCCCGCTGGCCACGATGCGCGGCCCCGGAATCAGCCCCTCGTTGATCGAGTTGCGCAGGTCCACCGCCAGAAACGGCGGCGAGCCCACGTCGCGCACGCTGGTGAAGCCCGCCTCCAGCGTTTTGCGCGCGTGCACCACGGCGGCAAACGCGTGGCTGAATGGCGTGTCCTTGAAGTGGTAGATCTCGTTGTAGCGGTCTGCGCGCGACGCCATGTGCGTGTGGCAGTCGATCAGCCCGGGAAGCACCGTGGCGTGCGAAAGATCGATGACCGTTGCGCCGGCGGGAATCGCGTTCGCGCCGAACGGAGCCACACTCTGGATGCGCTCGCCCGCGATCACGATCACCATGTTCTCGCGCACAGTGTCCGACGTCGCATCAAATAACCGTCCCGCGCGGATATAGATCGTCTTCGCCGCCGGTTGCTGCGCCGCTGCTTGCGGCTGCTCGAGCGCCAGCCCCGATCCGATCATCGCTATCAATGCCAACACGCAAAAAAGACTGCGCTTCATCGCCAACTCCTGAAGAAAAGTACCGGAGAGTATATACGATGCATGAAATGAGACGCGCTTCACGCTGCCGGCGCCGCAGCACAATTCGAATACCCATCATCCGAACAACATGGCCGACAGGTCATCACGCTGGAGCGCCGTAGGCGCGAAAGAAGTTAGCCCAGCGCGTCAGCGCTGGGTAACGATGCCAAAGGACGGCGAGCCCCGGAGGGGCGGCACATGTGGATCCTCCCCTCCGCGTGCAACAAGGGCATTAACGCGAGAAAGCTAGCAAGCGGTTTGGAGCGAAGACACAGAGGCATGGAGCGCCGTCAGGCGCGGATGAGAGTCCCGCTTTAGCGGGACGGCTGACTATTGCCGATGCGAAGCAGATAAGACTAATGAAGGCCGTGCAATGGAGTTAGGAGTCCCTGGCAACCAAAAGCACCCTTGAAAAATTCAGCCAGATCCTCCACCGATCATATTCACGACTGTGTGAGGTGGCGGTCACAATGGCATCTTCGACGCAATTCTTGCTGAAGATCACCTGCAGCTTCGAGCCCAGGCTTACCATCGGCCCAATCAGCATCGTCGCGTCTTTCTCGCCCACGGGAAGGATCAGGTCGCGTTCCTGGAAGGGAATTCCGTTGCTGGCGATCCCGCGCAGGATCGCAATGGTACCGCCTTCGGGCACGTGCAGCGGCTGCGGTCCGGAAGCGGTTTCAGTCTCGGTCTTCACCGCGACCTTGGGTTGCGTTGCCCCGGTTGGCGCTGCGCCGCTGAGCACGGTCACCGCCGGAACGCCCAGCTCCCAGTCTTCCGGAGGGAAATAAATCCCCCAAAAGTTCTCCGGGCGGTACAGCTCGATTCCGTACTCGTGCTCGCGCGAATCGGCCCACACCACCTGCCCGACGCGCCATTTATAGGGCGCCAGCATGGCCAGACGCACTTCCATCTTGGTTTCCAGCGGTATGCTGCTGCGGATCTTGGCCCCGTGCCGGTTTACCAGAATTGTTTCCGCGGCCCCGCTTACGTGCGAGCCATCGCTCTTCTGGCCTGAAACCGCTAACGGCAATGTCACCAGGACACGAGAGCTTCGACGACCGCGTTCACTTGCGATCATTTGCGCCATATGTCTTTCTAGAGACAGCTGTATTTAAAGGATAGAACCTTCGGCCAGGTAACCGCTATATTACTGCAACCCATGCCCGGCCCCGCCAAAAAGGACAGGGGCATTGCCCCAAGGTAACCTGCCTGATTAACCCCGTGTGTGGAGACCCAATAGATAGAGTCATTACCGGTCAATAGGTTACAAGAATTTGGATCACCGCTGATCGGATGATTCAGGAGTTCCGGAAGCCGTGAATCGCCGGATCATAGGAATTTCCGGAACGTTCGAGAATTGCGGCAATTTCCCGGGGCGGTCCCATCACTCTATTTCCGATGTCCCGATGTCCTGATGATCCGGCGCCCTGATCGTCCTACCTCCCAATGCCCTTTCCCGCCGGCTCGATGCTGCTTACCACAATCGTGTTTGTGGCCTTGTCCAGCCGGCCTTTCACTCGGACCCGCTGGTTGGGGAAGTCCCGCGGTAGCTCCTGATCGCTGAGCTTATGAATCGTCCTGTTGGTGGGGTTGTAGAGAACGTACCCAAACCGCCGCGCGCAGCCCTTCACGCAATTTGCGGCGCTGTTCACGCTGGCCTTCTTCATCACCTCGGCATGCGATCCCTTCGCGGCACACTGCCCGTCCGTAATGATCCCGTGATAAGTGTGGAGCTGTCCCGCCTTGAGGGGCTGTGCGCCGGGCTTCTCCGCCGGTGACGGTGGCTTTACCGGCGGTTTTGGAGTTTGCGCGAACCCCAAAACCGCAAAAATCGCCATAGTCATAACCGCGCTCACCATCTTCATCCAGGTTCTCCTTGGGCTCTAGAGTCGAGGGTCTAGGCCGGTCCGGTGGACGCATTGGCCCATACGTGCAGCAGGTCACGCGGCATCCAGACGCTTGCTCCCACCGGCAGCGTGTGCTTCTCGCTTCCGACTTCAAAGATGAATTCGCCGCTAAGCACGTAACACCATTCGTCCTCGCGATGATGAACGTGGCGCACTGGCCCGGAATGGG
>DASTJB010000163.1:0-14518 GCA_035717005.1 Candidatus Angelobacter sp. | reverse complement strand
CCGGTGGGCACAATTCAGGATAGCATTCAGCGGTCAGCAGTCAGCATTCAGCCCCGGACCATTCTCGCGACGCAACGACAATCTTTGAAACGCAGGGGAGAGGAGGAAATTGGTATTTGCCTTTTCGGGCTAAATTTGCCGATGACCAAACGCTCTGTGATTTCCCGATTTTCAAAATCCTTCCTCTGATTCCCCCGTTCCTCCGTGTTTCAAGGTGTTCGTTGGGCATACGTTGCCATTTAGGGGCTGAATGCTGAGTGCTGAGCGCTGAATGCTATCCTGTCCCTTTCATGGATCCCATCAAACTAACCCGCCGTCTGGTCGATATCGAATCGATCTCCGGCAATGAAGGCGCCGTGGGCGCGGAGCTCTACGACGAGCTTTGCCGCCTGGGTTACACGGCGCACAAGATGCCGGTGGCGCACGAGCGCTTCAATGTCGTTGCCACGCTCGACGACAAGCCGCCGCAGGTGGTCTTCTCCACGCACATGGACACGGTGCCGCCGTTCATCCCGTCGTCGGAAGACCACGAGAACATCTACGGGCGCGGCTCGTGCGATGCCAAAGGGATCATCGCTGCGCAGATCGCAGCCTGCCAGCGCCTGCGCAAGGAAGGCGCGGCGGTCGGCATGCTGTTCGTGGTCGGCGAAGAGCGCGACAGCCTGGGCGCCAAGGTCGCGAATGAAAGCGCGCCCGGCAGCCGCTTCCTCATCAACGGCGAGCCGACGGAAAACAGGATCGCCGTGGCTTCCAAGGGCGCGTTGCGCGTGCAGCTGACTGCTGCGGGAAAGATGGCGCACTCGGCCTATCCGGAGCTGGGTGAATCGGCGATCGATAAGCTGCTAACGGCGATTGAACGGCTGCGCGCCATGGAGCTGCCGGTGAATCCTGAAGTCGGTTTCTCTACCATGAACATCGGCATCATCGAAGGCGGGCGCGCGCCTAACGTTATCGCCGACCAGGCCCGCGCGCATCTTCTTTATCGCCTGGTTGGGCCAGCGGAGGATTTGCGCAAGCAGATCACTGCGACCGTCACCGGCCTGGCTGAAGCGGAATTTGTCCTGGAGATTCCTTTCGTCAAGCTGCGCACCGTCCCGGGCATCGAGAGCATGGTGGCCAAGTTCACCACGGACATTCCCTGGCTCAGCCGGTGGGGCACGCCGGTGCTGATCGGTCCGGGCTCGATTCACGTGGCGCACACCGAGCGCGAGTTTATTTCCAAGAAGCAACTGCATGAGGCGGTGGAGCTGTATTGCGGGATCGCAAAACAGCTACTAGCAACCAGCCACTAGCAGCTAGCCTGGGTCTCGCAGCTTCAGCATTTGTGTTCGCTTCATCCATGAGGCATGGGTCCGGCTTTAGCTGAGCTAATCGCTAAATGCTAACTGCTAATTGCGTCAACGGCCGCTCCGTCCACTGTACGTCCCAATACTTGCCAAACTTGAATCCTACCTCGCTGAAAATGCCCACGGGCTTGAACCCGAATTGCTCATGCAGTTTTGCAGAAGCGGGATTCGGCAGCGTGTAACCGGCGACGATGCGGTTGATGTTTTCGCCGGCCAGGGCTTCGAAGAGCGCGCCGTAGAGGGTTCTTCCGACGCCTTTGCCTAACGCTTCCTGGCTGCAATAGATCGTCGTCTCGACCGTGGTGTCATACGCGGGCTTCACGCGGAATTTCGTTGTCCCGGCAAAGCCAATGATCAAGCCACTTTTTCTGTCGCTTCGCTCCACCCCGCCACCGATTCTCTTCGACCAGACCATCTCTCGCTCCTGAGCCAGCGGGCTCGCCGCGTGGTCGGGCTCGCCCTTTTCTTCGGCAACGAGGAGTCGGTATCGCCCGGTGGGCGCGAACTGCTCAAACCACGCTACGCGCCGCTCCACGGTGTATGGCTCCAGATCGAAGGTGACCGGCGTGTGGATGACGTAGTGGTTGTAAATCTCGGTCAGGCGGGGAAGATCGGCGCGAACGGCGGGGCGGATCACCATGGACATGGGCGCTCCTCTGGAGAAGTCCATTCCATCTTAAGCTGAAGGTCTTCGCAGAGTCGCAGCCGTTTCCATTGCGCCACGGCCGGCGGGCCCAGCGCCGCGCGCGGGATACCGCCGGCCGTAAATCGCTATCCGCCGAATTCAATCACGGTCAATACTGTCCATAGATCAAAACATCGGCGGCGCCCTGTGTTCCCACCGGTCCAATGCCGTCCATGGAAACAGTGAGTTTGGTCCCAGGCACATCATAGACCCGGGTGTTTTGTGAATGAGGCGCAAGGAGTATCTGGTCCAGCAACGCAACCAGTTCATTGCCTTCGGTGATGGTCAGCCGGACCAGCAGATTGCAGGTAGAGCCGACACGCTCGTCGCAGACCAGCCGGATCTTGTCAAAGCGGCTTACATCCACGGTGCCGAGTTCTTTGGTTTCGCCCGCTTTTACGCTTTCCGCCCCGGGTTTGGTGCGGAACGCCAGGGCATTCTCAATTTCATGAATGGGTATGGGAGGAGCAGGAATTTTAGGTGCTGTAGCCATTGTCTTATCCAATTCTTTGCGCAGATACGCGCGCCAGAGTTGTAAGCCTTCAACAGTCTGCAAAACCGTCGATCTTGAAGGTTGGCTGGGTTGCCTCCGGCCAGGTCCACACGGAGGGCAAGCCGGCTCTCATCTGCGTCGATTTCCGTCGATCACGGAATCCCGGATGGTTGGTCCGGTCCAGCAGGCCGCGACAACTGTTAGAGTAGTCGTGCTCAAGAAGCCGGCCTGATCATTGCTTGCGCAGCCAGGTGCTGCGCTTTAAGCGCTTGCAAGTATAACTCTGTTGTCAGTGCAAGCAGCACGGACTAAAACTTTTTTCTTTTTTCGGGAGTTCGGGAAGGGCTGGAGAGCGCTTAACGTTCTTCTCATAATCGGCGCAAGTTGCTGCCGCATTGAGATTTGAGTCGTCGCAAAGCATTTGTGATCAGGGTCCTTTCGGGAAAAGAAAAGATTGCTTTCATGTTCACGGCGAAGCTTCACGCCCTCTTCAATTCCGCTTCGGACGCACCGGCCTTCCCGGCGATCATGGGCAGGCGGGCGGCGCCGATCAGGCCGGCGTCGCTGCCCAGCAGCGCGCGGGTGATGATGGTGGTGCGCCGCGCAGGCAGCACGTCATCGGGAACGTTGTTTCCCTGTACGCCCGGAGCCTTGTCTGCCGGCGCGGTTGCGCGATAGACGAACGAGTTCTTCCGCACGCGTTCCATCATCGCCGGAGCGAAAGCCTCCCAGGCGCTGGATACGCCGCCGCCGATCACGTACATGGGCAGGTTGAAGATGTTGACGAGGTCCGCGAGCGCCACTCCCAGCGCGTCACCCACGCGACGAAAGATTTCTTTGGCCGGCTCGTCGCGCTGGACGGTCATCTGGTAAACCACTTTGGAGCTGAATTCGGGATCTTCATGCATGGCGCGCGCCAGCTCGGGCGCCTTGCCGGTGGCAATGGCCTCAATGGCCATGCGCTTGATGGCGGTGGCCGAGGCAAACTGCTCCACGCATCCGCGGCTACCGCAGTTGCAGGGCGGCCCGTCAGGATCGACATTGATATGTCCCAGCTCGCCGGCCATGCCGGTCATGCCGTGCCAGACCTGTCCTTTGAGCACGATGCCTCCGCCCACGCCGGTACCGAGCGTGAGCATGCACATGTCATCGACGGCGGCGCCGGCGCCCATCCATTTTTCGCCCAGCGCAGCGGCGTTGGCGTCATTTTCGAGGATCACGGTGGTGCGCAGACGGCGCTCAATTTCGTCGCGCACGGGATAATCGCGCCAGTCGGGCAGGTTGGGCGACTGGCGGACAGTGCCGGTCTGCATCTCGATAATGCCGGGCACGCCGATGCCGATGCCAGCCATCTCGGCGCCGGAACGGAATTTGGTGACCGTCTGCTGGATGGCGGCGCACATCTCGTCGATCACCGCGCTGCGCCCGCGGGTGACCGGCGTGCTGGTGGTGGTCTTTTCCAGTAGCTTGCCGTTGTCATCGACGGCCGCGATGCGGAGGTTGGTCCCCCCGAGGTCAACGCCGATCGCAAATCTGGTCATCTGAATTTTGGACTCCTGCTAACCCTGAAGTGATGCCTGTAAAAGAAAACCTCACCACGGATAAACACGGATGGGCACGGATCAAGCCAGATTTGGCTTGCAACCTTCCGAAAAGCATCGCTTGCATCAGTGAGAATCCGAATCATGTGTGTTCATCTGTGTTGGGGTTTTGCCGTTGCGTCCTCACGAGACGTTGCTTAGCTGCTCGTCGCTTCCGCGCGCGCAGAAAAATAAATACGAATAGAAGATAACGGCCAGCGATCCCGCAAGCGCAAACTTCCACTGCCACGCGAGTGCAGAAGGCGAAATGAAGCCTTCGATCAGCCCGGCGACAACCAGCACCGGCACCACGCCCATGAGCAGTCGGACCGCCTCGCTGCCGGCACGGGCCAGCGAGTCGGAGCGTTTGAGCAGTCCCGGAAAAAGCAAGCCCTGGGCCAGCCGCAGGCCTGCGCCTCCGGCGATGAAAATTGCCGGCAGTTCCAGCACGCCGTGCGGCGCAACGAAGCTCCAGAGCGGCAGGCTCATATCGTTGAGCCAGCAGGCGGCGCCCACGGCGCCGATCATTACGCCGTTAAACACCAGCAGCAGAATCGTGAATATCCCTCCAGTGAGCCCGTAGATGAAGGCGAAGAACGAGACAGTGATGTTGTTGGTCATGATCCCGCTGGAGGCCGCGGGAGCGATGCTGACCACCGAGTCGGTCCACATCTTGTGGTGCTCGATGGTGTCCATCATGTGCGGGCCGAGAAACGAGCGCAGAAAGTCGGGGCGGGTCATGGCCAGCAGCACGCCGGGCAGAGCGCCGAGGACGAAGAGGAAGAATGCCGCGGCAATCAGGCGGAAGTTATCGCGAAAGATTTTCGGGTAGGTGTAACGATAGTAACGAACGACGCTGCGCGCACTCGATTTTTCTCCGGCATAGATGGTATTGTGAGCGCGGGAAAGGAGAAGATTCAGAAAGCGCGCATAGGATTTGCCCGTGGGATCTTCGCGCAGCGCGGAAAGATCGGCGGCCGCCTGGCGGTAGAGCAGGCCGAGCTCCTGCAATTCCGGCCGGGTCAGCGAGCGCAGGCCGCTACCCTTCACCTGCTCCAGCAGATGCTCCAGCCGCCGCCAATGAGTCTGACGTTTTTCCAGCCAGTAGGTAGAGATCATCGTGCCCAGTGACAAGCTTATCATCGACACTCCGGAGCAGGTGCACCTGGAATTCACGCTGGCCGGCGTCGGCAGCCGCTTCATGGCGGTGTTCCTCGACATCCTGATCGAGGTGGTCCTTTACCTGATTCTATTTCTGCTCACGTATCTCTTCATCGCCGGCGGCCCGTTCAGCCCCGCGCGCTCGATCTGGTGGAACGCCCTTGTCACTGTCGTCATTTTCTGCATCAACTGGGGCTATTACGCGATTTTTGAAACGCTGTGGAAGGGGCAGACGCCGGGCAAGCGCTGGGCGGGCATTCGCGTCATCAAGGAGAATGGCCGGCCGATCAACGCGTTTGAGGCGATCTCGCGGAACCTGGTGCGCTTCATCGACTTTCTTCCCGGCATTTATGGAATCGGCGTAGTGACAATGCTGCTGAACGCGAAGAGCAAGCGGTTAGGCGACTACGTGGCCGGAACCATCGTGGTGCATGAAACCAGCGATCGTGAAGCCAGTCTGTTCTTCAACGCGCCCACGCGCGCCGAATTCACCCTGCACCAGGCCGCGGGACTCACCGTACAGGAAGCCGAACTGATCGAGACGTTCCTGGCGCGGCGGCTGGAGATCCCACCCGAGGTACGAAGGTTCAACGCGCAGCGGATTACCGAAATGATCAGCACGCGGCTGAATATTCCGCCGGAGGCGCGCCCGCCGGACAACGAAAATTTTCTGGAGCTGATGGTCAGGGAATTCAGGAATAGAGCGCAGTATCGTTGATTGGTGTCGCTTCGCTCCAAACCGCCGTCGATCCTTCTCCACTCGAAGTCCGTCTTGCTCCTATGACAGCGGGCTCGCCGCGTGGTCGGGCTCGCCCTTAGCAAGGCAGATTGGCAATCCCTGGATTCTTGCAAATTTGCGGGTATCTTTAAGGTAAATAACCGATACGCACCAGTGATTCCCTTCCGTGTCTTGGGTTTCGCCGTTTTTCTGTGGTACTTTAGCCCAAATCGCACGTAGTTCCGGTTTCCCACGGCATTTTGTCCATTCCGGCGCTAAAGCGGCGCGCGAATGGGGACCCAAGAAAGGCTTTTAGCTCGGGATCAACGACTTTTATGGCACTCGGGTTTGGCTTCAACAAGGCAAAGGTGCTGGCCCAGGCGGAGAAATTCGTCCAGCAGGGGAAGCTTGCCAATGCCATCGCGGAATACGAAAAGATCATCAAGGAAGATCCCAAAGACCTCACTGTCCTGAACACCGTGGGCGATCTTTACGTCCGCATGGGCAGCAATGAGCAGGCGGCCTACTATTTCAAAAAGGTCGGCGAGCAGTACGCCCAGAACGGGTTTACGGTCAAAGCCATTGCAATCTTCAAGAAGCTGACCAAAATCGGCTCGTTCAACGCGGAAATCGTCACCCGGTTAGCGGAGCTTTACAGCCAGCAGGGGCTGTTCAATGACGCGCGCGTCCACTACATGCAGGTGGCTGACCAGTTGTTGAAGTCGGGCGACCACAACCAGGCAGCGCGCATCTTCCAGAAGATTCTGGAGCTCGATCCGGAAAACGCGCACACCCAGGCCAAGCTGGCCGACTTGTACATGAAGCTGGGCAAGCGCGACGAGGCGCGCAACATCTATGCCAGCGCGGCGGAGTCGCTCTACGCGCGCGGTTCTTATGCCGCCGCCGACGAGGCGCTGGAGAAAGTGCTCTCGCTCGACCCGCAGAACGCGAACGCACTGATGCTGCGCGGGCTCATTGCGGTTGATGCCGGCAACAGCGAGGCTGCCGCCAACTTTCTGGAGCAGGTCCCGGACCTCGATTCGCGTGCGGACGGCCTGCGCGCCCTGCTCCGCGCCAAACTTCAAACCGGCCATCCGGAAGGCGTGGACGAGGTCGCGGAGAGGTTGCTGGCAAAGCACAACGACCTCACCGGGATCACGACGGTGGCGCAGTGGTACGCGACCAACAATCAGCTTGAGCGCGCTTTGAAACTCTATGAAGCTCACGCGGAGCGGCTCTTTGCCGGCAACCAGGCGGCGCTCAAGGAAACGCTTTATCCGCTGACCAACCGCGCCAGGGAAAACCCTGCGGCGCTCGCGATCCTGAACCGGTTGCTGAACCAGGCAGGCGACCATAGCCAGACGGCTGAGATGATCGAGTTGCAGGCGCATGCCGCGGCCAACAAGGGCAACTTCGCCGAAGCGCGCGATCTCTACCAGAAGCTGATGGAGATGGAGCCGGAGAACGCGCTCCATGCCCAGAACCATAAGCAGATGCAGGTGAAGCTGGGCGAGGACTCAGCCACGCGCATCCTGAGCCCGGAAGAAGCAGCGCAGGCGTTCATGGTAGAGGAGCTGGATGAGAGCGCTCCGCCGGTGCAGCAGAAGTATGATCCGCCCACAGAGCAGGCAATCGAGTCAGCGCTGACCGATGCCGAGCTCTACGTTTCCTACAACGTTCCCGCGAAGGCCATTCCGCCGCTCGAAGCCGCGCTCCCGCTGGCCCCGCAGGACGTGAATCTCAATCAGCGCCTGGCCAGTCTCTATGTTCGCGCCGAGCGGTACGGCGACGCAGCCAAACTCTACAAGAACCTGAGCGATATCTACAAAGAGCTGGGTCATGAAGCCGAGTCAGCGAAATATCTGGAGGCGTCCAAGCGCTATGCTCTGCGCGCGCCGCAGAGTGCGGTCGCTGCTGCTCCGGTGGTTCAGCCGCCGGCTCCGGCGAAAACCACCTGGCCGCCGCAAGCCCCGCCTTATGTGCCTGAGGAGCAGGCGGAAGCGCCGGTTGAAATCGGCGGCGAGCCCTCAGTGCAGGAATTCTCTTTTGACACGCCGGAACTGGTGGCCGAGCCGGCCCAGCCGGAGCCGGCTGCGTCCATGGTTCCTGAGCCGGCCGCCTCAGAGATCAAGCTTGAGCCGGTTTTAGCTGAGCCTGAGCCTGCTGCAATACAGGCCGAAGCGCCGGGCCATGAGATCGACATCTCCAACGAGTGGGAGGAGATGATTGAGGTCGAGCCGGTCGAGATCAGGGCTCATCGGGCGGATGCTCCAGTGGAAGAAGCTCCGGTCGAGATCGCCGAGGTAAGGTTGGAGCCGGAAGCGACGGCGCCGGGTTCCGGATTGAGCGCGCAGGTCGCCGATAAAGTCCAGGAGATCCGTTTTTATATCACGCAGGAAATGTGGGAGCCGGCCAAGTCGGCGATCCTGGACCTAACCGAGCTTGCGCCCGATGCGCCGGAGATCACGGAATTGATTGCGGAGGTTTCCGCCGGACAGTCGAGGACGGCTGCCCCGCCGCGCGCGGAGGCTACTCCGATCTTTGTCGAACAACCGGCGCCTGAGCCGGCCCGGGCGGTGGAGAAGGCAAAGCCCAAAATCGAGGAAGCGCCCGCACCGGTCACGGCCGAACCTCCTGCACCCAAGCCCGTGGCGCCTCGAGTTGTGGAGCCGCCACCTCTGGAACAGCCGGCTGTTGCGGCCAAGCATGAAGACGTTCTGGACATTCCGGCCCCGGCGCGGAGCAAACCGCAACCTGCGGCTTCAGTAAGATCGACCGAAGATATTCTGAGCGACTTCGTGCTTGACCTGGAGCAGTCAGAAGAGCTGAAAGACTTTGTTCCCAAACAGCACGCTCACGCGAAAGCAGCCCCGGCCGCAGCGGCCGCACCCGCGCTCGCCGCCAGGAGCAACGGCGAGTTGCAGGAGGCCGAAGCCCACAACGTGCTGAGCGATATCCTCTCCGAGCTTCAGGAGGAGACCGCCGAAGCAGCCGAGCCGCAGGAAGATCCGGAAACGCACTACAACCTGGGGATCGCATTCAAGGAGATGGGGCTGCTGGATGAAGCGATCGGCGAGTTGCAGAAGGTGTGTCACGCGGTCGACCGCGGCGCGGCATTTTCGCAACCGATCCAGGCGCTCACCTGGCTGGCGCAGTGCCTGGTGGACAAAGGCGCCCCCGAGGCTGCGGTACGCTGGTACCACAAAGCATTGCAGATCCCCGGGCTGGATGACGGCAGCCGCTGCGCCATTTATTATGATCTGGCGACGGCTTATGAAGCCTCGGGCGACAAGAAATCCGCTCTGGCCAATTTCATGGAAGTTTATGGCTCGAACATTGATTTTCGCGACGTGGCCAGCCGCATCAGAGCGCTGAAATCCTAGCGAACCTCTGCATGCGTCTAAAACAAATAAAACCAAGCAACGATTCCGAAAATCTTGAAGCTTACCTCCACGAACTTCGACGCACCGCCCCCGGCGCCCGCGCAACCCGCCGACCCCAAGACCGCAGAACTGCCGGTGTGGCTGCAGCGGGTTTTTGCTATCGTGTATGTTTTGTTCTGCATCGAACTAGGTCTGGTCCTGATCGTGCTGCCGTGGCTGCCGGAGTACTGGACGGCCGGCGCGGGGCTGGCGCCCTGGCCGGAGTTGCGGAAGGTGGTCTCCAGCGGCTTCGTGCGCGGCGCGGTCTCCGGGCTTGGCCTGCTCGATATATGGCTCGGCATCATGGAGGCGGTGCGCTATCGTGACCGCCGGTAAGAGCGGCGCGCAGCGGTAGGGTTCAAAAAAATTTGCAATGGCTGACAGCAAAAAGAATTCCGATCCCCAAGAGAGCGTGCCCGAACTGGCGCCGGCGCCGCTGGCGTATCTGAATCCGGATTTCCTCAACAGCCCGGACGGGCGCATCCTGCGCATCCTCTCCGAGTACGCAGAGCCGCTCGCGCGTTTTCGCCGCGAAAAAATCCAGGACACGGTGGTCTTCTTCGGCTCGGCCCGTTTTGCCAGCCTGCCGGACGCGCAGAACGCCCTCACCATCCTGGAAAAGCCCGGCAGCGCCAAGCCGGCTCCGCCTCAGGAGCAGCCCGGGGGCAAGGACGGCGACCAGCTTCAGGCCGCGCTCAAGCGCGCGCATGCCGCGGTGCAGATGGCGCGTTATTACGAAGACGCGCGACGGCTCTCTTTCATGCTGACGGAGTGGTCACTCACGCTTCCGGGCAAGCGGCACCGCTTTGTCGTAACGTCAGGCGGCGGGCCGGGGATCATGGAGGCGGCCAACCGCGGGGCGCGCGAAGCCGGAGGCAAGACCATCGGGCTGAACATCCGCCTGCCATTCGAGCAGTACCCGAACCAGTTCATTACGCCGGAACTGAACTTCGAATTTCACTATTTCTTCATGCGCAAGTACTGGTTTGCTTATCCGGCAAAGGCGCTGGTGGTTTTCCCCGGCGGCTTCGGCACGCTGGACGAGATGTTTGAGATCCTCACGCTGGCGCAGACGCACAAATTGGCGAAGAAGATTCTGGTGATCGTGTATGGCACGGAATACTGGAAGACGGTCTTGAATTTTGATGCGCTGGTGGATGCCGGCACGATCGCGCCGGAGGACGTGAATGCGTTCACCATGGTGGATTCGCCGGACGAGGCGTTTGAAGTGCTGAAGGACGGGCTGACGCGCTTCCATCTCCAGCCACAGCAGGCGCGCCCGGCGCAGGAAGAGGGCCCGGAGATCGCGAAGACGTTACCGTGAAAGGCGGTACTTAGTATTTGGTAGTTAGTATTTAGCTAGGTGTGTAAGACCCGAACAGCTTCGCGAGCGCAAACGCGGCCGGAGGACTTAACGCCAAATACCAAGTACCAAATACCAAGTACAGGTCACGCCGCTTCTTTCCCACCCAGCTTCTCCACCTGCTTCTCAACCTTCTGCACCTGCTTCTCCACGTGCTTGATCTCAATCCGGTCCCTGCGGATATCGAGGCGCACGTGGGCGTAAATGCTCATGTACTGGTTGGCGATCCAGACCAGGGCAAAGCCGCCGATGAGGTAGCCGCGCCAGTCGTCGTAAAGGAGTTTGTAGCGCGTGATGGCGAGAAAGAAGATGGTCACGTAGTGGCTGAAGCAGTACTCACAGGTAAAGATGTAGAAAAATTTGCGGCCGGCGAGGCGAGGATGATCGTCACTGCGGCGGGCGCAGAATTCGCGCGGCTCACGGAAAACCTCTTCATGCGTCACCGTCCAGGCGATGGCCGCGATGGGGACGGCGAGCACGAACAGCCAGATGATCTGGAGAGTGAGAGGCATTCTTCCTCATCCTGTCGCTTCGCTCCAAACCGCCGTCGAGAATCGCGTCGCCGGGCATTTTTCAGCACCCGCAACAGCTTCGCTCGCCGCGTACTCCCACCCCATCAAGCCAAAAGACGCGGCTTGATGGGGACCCGGCGTCCCACCCCATCAAGCCAAAAGACGCGGCTTGATGGGGGCCCGGCGTTGGGCTCGCTACGCTTTAAGGGAAGGCATTTTCAGCAGGTGAGTTGCCTTGCTTACCGCACGTAAAGGGCCGAATTACAATGCTCACGCATGTCCCTGCAACTCTACTACATCACGGATCGGCGGCAGTTTGCCGGAGACGCGAGGGAGCAGGAACGCCGGCTGCTCGAGAAGATCAGAGAGTGCGCGGCGGCGGGCGTGGAGTACGTGCAGCTGCGCGAGAAAGACCTGAGCCCGCGGGCGCTGGAACAACTGGCGTGCAAAGCAGTGACTGCGGTGAGAGGATCCGGCACAAGGCTGCTCATCAGTTCACGGACGGATGTCGCGCTGGCCTGCGGGGCGCACGGCGTGCAGCTGCCGGGGAACGACCTACAGGCGAGTGACGTGCGCGCGGTGTTTGCCCAATCGGGTGTGCGGGCTCCGGTGATTGGTGTTTCCGCGCATTCCCTTCCGGATGTGTTGAGCGCCGAAGCGCATGGCGCCGACTTCGCGGTGTTCGCGCCGGTCTTCGAGAAGGCGGGCGCGGCGAATGCGAAAGGACTGGAAAAGCTGCGGGAGATCTGCCGGCGCGCTCACGCCGCGATGCTGGTGTTCGCACTGGGCGGAGTGACGCTTGAGAATGCGCCCCTGTGCGTCGAGGCGGGCGCGGCGGGGATCGCGGGCATCAGGCTGTTTCAGGAAAACGAGGTCAGCGGCATTGTGAAGTTCCTCAACACCTGATTCGATCCTATTACCTCAGGGGGCTAAAGCCCATCTTCTCTAAGCAGCCTGACCTCAGGCCTCCGCCCCAGCCCGCCAGCCCATCCTTTCCGCAAAGAACGCGGAACGGATGGGGCCCGCAAAATCGGCGCGGTCCGGGGACCCCTCAAGGCCTGCTCCACCCCGCAAGGCGACGATTGTCGCGCGGGTACGAGGCTGAAGGCCTGCTCCACCACGTGAGGGCAAGCTTATCGAGCAGCGCGGTGTTCGTCCTTGATGAGCCAGTGCAGAAACGCGGTGATCAGGCTCAGCAGAACGGCGCCGATGAACGCCGCGGTCCAGCTGTCGACTTCAAACCCGTGCACTATGCGCGCGGCGAACTTCAGCATGGCTGCATTGATCACGATCAGGAAAAGTCCGAAGGTGACAATGGTCAGGGGGAAGGTCAGGACCTTCAGCACCAGCCCCAGCGTGGAGTTCACGATGCCGAACACCGCGGCAGCGATCAAGGCGTCAGTGAAGCTGGTGACGTGAAAGCCGTTGATCAGGCGCGAAATGATGATCAGGGCGATGGCGTTGATGAGCCACCGGATGAGCAGTCTCATGAAATCACCTCACGACGGGACATTGTAAAGAAGAAGGCCGCACGATGCATGCGGCCTGAAGATTTTCTGGTCGAGAGGGGACGCGCTAACTTTCCATTTGGGTGAAGGCCCTGAACATGCCGGCCAGCAAAAGGACATGGACGACGATGGAAGGAGCCTGCAGCGAGGCGTCGCCGGCGACGAAGAACAGGGAGGTATCGCCCGCGTAAAGCAACATGCCGACCAGAAGCGCTGCCTTGCTTCCATGCCGGACAAAGAAGGCCAGCAGAACCACAACGCCCAGGGCCATCACATTAATGAAGATGAGGTTTGCCATGGGGGCCTCAGGCCCAAACAAGCGGGTGACGGCGAGCCCGAGCGCCATCACAAAAGGCGCGTGGCCGAGCACCAGCAAGGTGTTCAGAACCGAGAAGCCGGCAATCAGGAATAGGAGGGCTGCGCCCTTTGCGCTGCCGGAGCGCGTGACGGCGACGGGCTGTCGCCCCGGAACCTGGCGCGGATTGTAAACCGTCCCGCTTCCTGGTCCCGAGTAAGCTGTTCCGCCCGCAGGACCGTTGTAAACCGTTCCCCCAGTCATGGTTGCGGCCGGCCTGGGTGCGGGGCCGTTGTAGACGCTGCTGCCGGTTGCCGGCGCAGGCCCGTTGTAGACGGTTCCGGAGTTTGCGGGAAGCGAAGGTCCGTTATAGACAGTTTCTTTTTTGGTGGGCGGACCCGAGGTGGTCACATTCGCCATACACACTCCCTGAGCTAGACGTGGGATTTGGGGAGTTGGGTCATCATAAGCCGCAATCGCGGAGCATTGAGGTTACCGAAGTAACCTTTGGACCAATCAATGGTGCCAACGGGAGAGGAGCCGAGGTGGCCCGCTGTCTTGTGCGGCGCTTCCCTCATAAAAAATCCCCTCCGGTATTTCGCTGGAGGGGTGCGTTTGGTTATCGAGCGCTAATTTCACTTCGCTCACCCCGGACTAAAGTCCGGGGCTTCCACGTTATTCTTGCGGCGGATTCTGGGCGGCGGCGACCACCACCGCGAGCATGAGAGCGGCAAGGGCGAACAACTCATTGAGGACTGGTTGCGGCGAATGGCCAGATAGCTTTCAGCGCACAGCAGACGAAGCATCGGCCTGCGGCCGACACACAGCCGAGGGCGGCTGTGCCACAAGTTCCTGGGGCTATCCACAGAGTGTGGAACCGAACAAAACTAGCTATTGCTTTCGCTGGTTGTTCGTGGTATAAAAGTACTTGGTACTTAGTATTTAGTAATTAGCAAAGGCTAAGACTACAGGCCAATAGCCACGGCGAAAACGATCGGAAGAACGAGAAACCGCAAGAAGAACCCGCAAGACCGCTAACCGCTGCAAGTCCCGGAACCCGCAAGTGACCGCAAGTTTTGAAAGTCCACGAGGAAAGTCCACGAGGTAAGTCCATGAGAGGCGTAAAGACCACAATCACCCGAGAAGAGATTATCAGCGCTATCCAGAAGCTGGCGGAAGATTTGGGGAGGACGCCCACAGCGCAGGAGCTGGAAGATATGGGCAGGATCACCCGAGGGGTGGTAGCCAGGCGGTTTGGAAGCCACGGCGCGGCGGTGCGGGCGGCGGGGATGGAGCGTGTAAAAAGCGGTCCGGGGCGGGCGATCAGCAACGCGCAGCTGCTGGAGGACTGGGGCGAGCTGGCGCGGCGGCTGAAGAAGATACCGACGCAGGGGGAGTATGACGGAGAAGGCAAGTATCCGTCACGGCGCGCCGT
>DASTJB010000162.1:0-5395 GCA_035717005.1 Candidatus Angelobacter sp. | reverse complement strand
ATTCCTGCAAAATGATGGGCAAGGAAACAAGGCATGGCTGAGGAGACGGTCACACCAAAATCCCAGTTGCGGCGCGCCATGGGCTTCTGGGACGTGCTGCTGTTCAACATCGCCGCGGTGCTGGGGCCGCGCTGGATTGCCGCGGCCGCGCACAACGGAACGTCATCGATCAGTCTCTGGATCGGAGCAGCGGTCCTGTTCTTCCTGCCCACGGCGCTGATCATCATTGAGCTTTCGACGCGTTTTCCGGCTGAAGGCGGCCTCTACGTCTGGAGCAAGGAGGCGTTCGGCGACTTTCACGGTTTTGTGGCGGGATGGTCGTACTGGATCTATACCTTTTTTTATTTTCCCGGACTGCTGACGGCGAGCGTGGCGATGTCTGTGTACATCGGCGGGCCCAAATGGGGGCACCTGGCGAGCAGCCCTTCTTATCTGTTGTGGGCTTCATTGGGATTGCTGGGTATAGCTGTGCTGCTGAATCTGGTGGGCCTGGATATTGGAAAATGGCTGCAGAACGCCGGAGGCGTTGCCACGTATGTGCCATTGCTCATGCTGCTGGGTATTGCGGGATACCTGGCTGCTCATCACGGCAGCGTCACACACGTCTCCTGGAAGAACTCACTTCCCCATTGGAACTGGGACACGGTCAATTTCTGGTCCACCATTGCGTTCGCCTTCACCGGCATGGAGTTGGTGTGCGCGATGAGCGAAGAAGTGCGCGAGCCACGCAAGACTTTTCCCCGCGCCATCTACGCTTCCACAGTATTGATCGCGCTGATCTATGTGGTGGCGACGATTGCGCTCCTGGCGCTGCAATCCCCGGACAAGACTGACGTACGTAACGGAGTCTTTCAGGGAATCTCGAGCGGTTCAGCCCTGCTCGGGATTGGCTGGTTCGGCGTGGTGGCAGCATTGCTTGTCACGGTGGGGAATGCAGGCGGGGTGGGGGCGACCGTGGCAGGCGTGGCGCGAATACCTTTTGTGGCCGGCATTGACCGATACCTGCCGGCGTTCTTCGGCAAGATTCACCCGCGATGGAAAACTCCGTGGATCTCCATTCTGATCCAGGCCGGGATCTCGGCGGTGATCCTGGTTTTTTCCCAGCTCGGGTCCACCGTGGTTGAGGCCTACCAATTTCTGGTGGATATGTCGGTCATCCTGTACTTCATTCCATTCCTTTATATGTATGCTGCGGTGATCAAGCTGTCTTACCGCGCGGACCGCCAGAACACGGCGCAAGCGGTGCTGATCCCCGGCGGCAGAGCCGGCGTGTGGATCACCGGGGCCCTGGGATTCCTGATCACGGCCGGTTCGATGGCCCTGGCGGCCGTTCCACCGGGTGGGGTGAAAAGCAAGCCGCTGTTTGAGGCCAAGCTGGTCTTCTGGACCGCGGCATTCATCGGCGTGGGTCTGGTCCTTTACTGGCGAGGTGCACGAAAGAAGGCGAAAGCGGCATAATAGTTGAACGGCTGGACCGCGAAACCGGCCCCGGGGTGACAAGCGCGATATGGAAAAGGCGCAACTGACAAAATTCGAAACGATCCTCAGGAACAGACGTGAAGAGCTGCGCAAGAGCCAGGCGCAGGAAGAGAAGCACGAAGAATACGACTTTGGGCGCGATGAAGGCGACCGCGCGAATTTCTCGCAGTCGAAGGAGATGGCCTTCCGGCAGAAAGCGCAGGAGCGCGGCCTGCTGATGATGGTGGAGTCGGCGATCTCGCGGATTGAAGATGGCTCGTTCGGCACCTGCATCAACTGCGGCCAGGAGATCACACTGGCCCGGCTGAACGCCGTACCCTGGAGCCGCTACTGCATTACCTGCCAGGAAATGATCATGGAGCGGAAGTAGGGCAATCGGGACATCGAAACGGCAAAACCTACCACGGAGACACAGAGGCACGGAGAAGATCGGGCCATCGGGCCATCGGGCCATCGGAAAAACCAGGCTTCTCCGCAGAAAGAAAACTGCAACCTTTTCCACGCCGCTATCGTAATTAGCTGAAGGTCGTCCTAATCGAGATGGGACGAGTGTGCCTGCGCCGAGCGGCCGGCATCAGGAGGCAGCAGTGGAATTCAACACGCAATTGAAGCAGGTGTTCAGGCGGCTGGGACGCGCGCCGATGTTTACGGCTGTGACTCTGATCACGCTGGCGGCGGGGATCGGCGCCAACACGGTGGTGTTCAGCGTGATTGAAGGGATTTTGCTGAAGCCGCTGCCGTACGCCAAGTCAGCCGAGCTGGTGAATATTACCCACTTCGCACCCGGAATCAACGAAAACATCAAAGACCTGCCCGGGGCGCCCTCCAATTATTTCATCTACCGCGATCAAGGCCGGAGTTTTCAGGACATAGGCATGATGACGCAGGATTCGGCGAGCGTGACCGGCGCGGGCGAGCCGGAACAGGTGCGCACCATGCGCGTCACTGACGGCATGGTCTCACTGCTGGGCGTCTCGCCGATGCTGGGACGCAACTTCAGCCGTCAGGACGACACGCCGGACAGTCCTGAAACGGTGCTGCTGATGTACGGCTACTGGCAGCGTAAGTTCGGCGGCGACCGCGGAATTGTGGGACAGACGATCAAGGTGGACGGCAAGCCGCGGCAGGTGATCGGAGTGCTGCCCAGGGAATTTCATTTTTTGGACGCCGACGATCCGGCGCTGCTGCTGCCGTTTCAATTCAATCGCGGAAAAACTTTTCTGGGAAACTTCAGCTATTTCACCATCGCGCGGCTCAGGCCGGGAGTGACGATCGAACAGGCGACCACCGACGTGGCGCGGATGCTGCCGGTGGTGATGCAGAGTTTTCCCGCGCCTCCGGGGTTCAGCGTGAAGATCTTTGAAGACGCGCACCTGGCGCCGAACATCCAGCCGCTCAAGAACCGCGTGGTGGGTGACGTGAGCACGCTGCTGTGGACGCTGATGGGAGCGATTGGGCTGGTGTTGCTGATTGCGTGCGCCAACGTGGCCAACCTGATGATGGTGCGCGTAGACGGCCGGCGGCAGGAGCTGGCGATCCGGTCAGCGCTGGGCGCGAGCTGGCGGCGCATTGCGTCTGAGCTGATGTTTGAAAGCGTCGTGCTCGGGGTGCTGGGCAGCGTGATTGGGCTGGGACTGGCGTACGGCGCGCTGCGCATTCTGGTGGCCGCGGCGCCGCGCGGGCTGCCGCGCGTGACCGAGATCGGCATTGACGGCTGGGTGCTGTTGTTCACCCTGGGCGTGGCGCTGCTGGCGAGCATCCTGTTCGGCTCCATTCCGATTTTGAAGTACGCGGGCGCGCGGCTGGCGGCCGGGTTGCGTGAAGGCGCGCGCGGCATGAGCCAGAGCCGCGAACAGCATCGCGCGCGCAGCGTGCTGGTGGTGGTGCAGGTGGCGCTGGCGCTGGTGCTGCTGATCTTCTCCGGGTTGATGACGCGGACATTCATCGCACTCACCAAAGTCCAGCCGGGCTTCACCGCGCCGGAGCAGGTCCAGACATTCCAGATCTCGCTGCCCAAGACCGAAGTCGCGGAAGACGAGAACGTGCCGCGCAAGTTCGAAGAGATCCTGCGCAAGGTGGAAGCGGTGCCGGGGGTTTCGACGGTGGCGATTACCAGCAGCGTTCCGCTGGACGGCAACGGCAGCTATGATCCGCTGTTTGCGGAAGACCACAGCTACCGTCCGGGCGAGCTGGCGCCGATCCGCCGCTTCAAATGGGTCTCACCCGGCGTTTTTAAGACGCTGGGCACGCCGCTGGTGGCCGGGCGCGACTTTACCTGGACCGACATCTACGACAAGCGCCCCGTGATCATGGTGGCAGAAAACGTGGCGCGCGAGATGTGGCAGAGCCCGCAGGCGGCGGTGGGAAAGCGCGTCCGCGTGGGCACCACCGACGACTGGCACGAAGTGATCGGCGTGGTGGCCGACGTTTACGACGACGGCCTGAACAAGAAGCCGTCAGAATCCGTTTACTGGCCGATCATGATGAGCAACTTCGAAGGCGAAAAAGTTTTCGCGCTGCGCCAGCTGGGATTCGTGCTGCGCACGCCGCGCGCCGGCACCGAAAGCCTGATGAAAGAGGTGCGCCAGGCCGTCTGGTCTGTCGATGCGAACCTGCCGCTGGCCACCGTGCGCACGGTTGACTACTACTATCGCAGCTCGATGGCGCGGACGTCGTTCACTCTGCTCATGCTCGGCATAGCCGGCGCCATGGCGCTGCTGCTGGGGACGGTCGGGCTTTACGGCGTGATTGCCTACTCGGTGGCACAGCGCCGGCGCGAGATCGGCATCCGCATGGCCATGGGCGCACAGCGCAGCGAGCTGACGGGAATGTTCGTCCGCCACGGGCTCACGCTTACCGGGATCGGTGTGGCCATCGGCGTGGTCGCGGCGCTGATCGGCATGCGCTTCCTCTCGTGGCTGCTGTTCGGCGTGAAGGCAACCGATCTCGTCACCTACAGCGCGGTCTCGCTGGGGCTGATCCTGACTGCGCTTCTGGCCAGCTATCTGCCGTCACGACGGGCGGCGACGGTGAATCCGGTGGAGGCGCTGAGAAGCGAATAGGACAATCGGGGATCCCCCTCCCCCTCTGGCTTAACTAGGATTCCAAAGGACTTAGGTGCTTTCATCCCAGCGTGATTCCAGATCACCCGATCACCAGATCACCCGACCTCCCGATGGGAGCCCTCCCCCTCCCGGGTTATCCCACTGCATCCCATTTTGGCGTAGGTTTCAGGGGTCCGAGACCCGGTTCTGGGTTCGCTGACGGCTGATTGCTGAGTGCTGACTGCTCCTTTTCAAAGACCTTTCACATACCACCTTTCCTCACTGGGAGGAAATCAAACAAATTTACCATTTATTCGCTTTATTTGTCAATAACAAAATACGGCAATTTGGCGAAAAAGCCGGCCCAAAATCCGCTCTTCCGGAGAGCCTGCCCTGAGCGACTGAAGCGTCAGCAACGGAGTCGAATGGGCCGGCGCGCAGCCCGCTGGCAATCCATTTTTTCTACGCGTAGAATCTAGCTTCTTCACCAGACAGAGGAACTCTTCAAGAATGGCCCGACAGAAAGGCACCGGCACACCGCCCCGCAAGCGTCCCATCGAGCGTTACGAGCATAAGGACAAGAAACGCGTCAACAATCCCCAGGTGGGGCTGGTGACGCCGGAGACCGATCCGGTCGCGCCCACGCACAAGACCTATGACTACGTGACGCCAGTGCCTTCGGTGAAGCCGAAGCAGGAGCTGGACTACGATCCGCATCTGGATCCGCAGCTGGTGTGGGCGGGCAAGAAGGAGCACAGCTCGTTCGAGGTGCCCACGGTCTCGCTGCACGTGCATGAGCGGATCGATCCCTACACGATCATCAAGGCGGTGCGGAAAAAGAACGGGGCAAACGGGCTGCCGGCGCAGCCGTC
>DASTJB010000161.1:0-10651 GCA_035717005.1 Candidatus Angelobacter sp. | reverse complement strand
CCGCCTGCCATCCTGGAGATCTACCGCGATCCCGTGAAGCCCGCGAAGATGGCCGAGTACACCAAGATCGAAAATGAAGCCGCGCTGGCATGTGCCCGGGCCAGCACATGGCCTTACCTGGCGATGCAGTCGCTCTCAGGCCCGCAGACCGAAGTGTGGTACTTGGAGGGGTTTGAATCGTACGCTGCGGTAGAGAACAGCAGCCAGCCTTTCGTGAAGAATGCGGCGCTGGGCTCAGAGCTGAACCGCCTGATAGAGGCCAAGACCAACCTGGTGGGCGAGGCACGCGTGGTTTTTGCTCATTATCGTGACGATCTCTCAAGCAGCGTTGGCCTGGTGCAGCCGCGGGCCCGCTTCTTTGCCGTGACCATGGTCACGGTGCGGCCCGGGCACGAGCGCGAATTTGAGGAAATCCATCGCACGCTGCGGGCGGCGCGGCAGCGGGCGAGCGCCGCCGATAATCGCGTGGTTTACCAGGTGGTCTCCGGGATGCCGCGCAACATCTATCTGATCTTCTCTTCGTATCGTTCCCTGCAAAGCGCCGGAAGCGGGCTTGACCCGGCGGTGGACGACTACGCAAGCGAGGTGGACGAGTCTACGCGGAACCGCCTCGACGACTACACGCGCGTTGCCGTCGCGAGTTCGGAGACATGGCTGTTTTCCGTCACTCCGGCAATGAGTAATCCTGCGGGAGAGTGGATTGTGGACGATCCCGAGTTCTGGCGCACCTCACCTGCGATGCAGCGGCAGAGCGATGCCCGCAGGCCGGCGGAAAATTCCCAGCGCACAGTACCTAATCAGCACTAAGGCGTTGCCGGCGCGGCCGCAAAATTCTTGCAACTCATCAGCTCTCTTCATCACCCAACTCAGTAGGGATGAATACGGCAAAGAAGCAGGGCAGAGTTGCGCGCGCTCTGGCGTGGCTGTTTTTCCTGACCACGCTGGGGTTTGCCGGAACGCTGGTGTGGGGATGGATGGTCGTCTCCAGGCTGGCGCTGCGTCCGCTGCCGGAACCGGCGTTGCCGGCAAAGTTGCAGAGCAATCCCGGCCCGGCCTCGCCGCTGCAAATTCAATATCAGCTCAACATGCCCGGACGCGGAGAAATCTTTCCCGCCCTGGCGGGGGCGCAGGCAGCCGACTATTGGCCGCTGGCGACGCTGAGCATCGCCAACACCGCCACCAAGCCGGTGCTGCAGATCATCACCGCCGAAGTGCCGGGCTGGAGCGGGCAGCTGCGCGAGACGGCGGTGGTCGGGCCCCACGAGGTGCGGACGTTCAACCTTGAGCCCGAGCTGCTGCCGCGCGCCTACGATAACGGTGAGATGCGCTCCGCCACGCTGGCCGTGGAGGTGGAAGATCCGGCGACGGGGCGCACCTTCGCGCAGCAGAGGCCGGTGCTGCTGCACAGTGCGTCCGATCTTTTCTGGGGACGGAAGTTTGCCAACGCGCAGCTTCTGGCGCGGTGGGTCACGCCGCATGACGATCGCGTGCTGCAGCTGGTGGCAAGCGCTGAGCGCCTTGTGCCCGGCGGACGCATGCGCGGCTACAACATCATTCCGGGCGTGAAGCTGGAAAGCCAGGTGCGGGCGCAGGCCCGGGCGGTATTCGAGGCGATGCGGCGATCGCGGATCAACTACGTAACCAGTATCTACACTTTTGGAAATTATCCGGGCGAGACGCAGCGCATTCGCCTGCCGCGCGAGACGCTGGAGCTTAGCAACGCGAACTGCATCGATGTGAGTGTGGCCTTTGCCTCCGCGATGGAAAACCTGGGGCTGAAGCCGGTGATCGTGATTGTGCCCGGCCATGCCTTCACCGGAGTGCGTCTGGGGCCGAACTCGCAGGACATTCTGTATCTTGATCTGACGGTGCTGCCGCGCGGCACATTTGCGGCGGCGACGGCCCGCGCCCAGGCCTGGCTCAGGAAGTTCCCTCCGCAGGAGGTCCTGACCGTCGACATCGGCGCGGCACGGTCGCTGGGAGTTTATCCTATGCCCGTGGCGGCCCGGCAAGCGGGAATCGTTGCGGGACTATGAAGAATACAACCGACGTCCTGGTGGTCGGCGGCGGCATTGCCGGATTGACGGCGGCGCGCCGTCTTACCGCGGCGGGTCTGCGCGTCATCCTGCTGGAGGCCCGCGACCGGCTGGGCGGACGCATTCTCACCCATCACACCAGTGATTTTCCTGCTGAACTTGGCGCCGAGTTCGTGCACGGACGTCCGGAAGAGATTTTTGGATTGGCCGCTGAGGCGGGCATTGCGATTGTGCCGGTTGAGGGACATTACCGGCGCAAAGTGAATGGCGCCTGGGCGGACGCGGGCCGCCTGATGGGAAAAATCGAAAAGGTGTTTGAGGAAATGCCGGGCGAGGGACCTGATCAGTCATTTCAGCAGTACCTGGATGGTTCCGACGCCGGCCCTGAGGTGAAGCAGCACGCGCTGCGCTACGTGGAAGGCTTTCACGCGGCCGATCCGGCAAAGGTGAGCGTGCATGCGCTGCTGCGCGACGCGAAGGCGGAAGAGGCCATCGACGGCGACCGCCAGTTTCGCATTCCGGGCGGCTATGACGCCCTGGTGGAGGCCATGGCCGGGCGGATCGACCGCAAGCGCTGCAAAACAGGCATGAACTGCGCGGTGAACGAGGTCCACTGGCGGCCGGGTGAAGTTGTGGTCCGCAGCGCCGAAGCGGAGTTCCACGCCCCGCGCGCGATCATCACGGTTCCACTGGGAGTGCTCAAAGCAAACACGATTGCGTTCTCGCCTGCGCTCCCGGAGAAGCAGCAAGCGATGAAGCTGTTGGAGATGGGGCCGGTGGTGCGCGTGACGCTTTGCTTCCGCACAAAATTCTGGGAACAGGAGCCGGAGATGGCCGATCTGAGCTTCCTGTTCACTGACAATCCGAAGTTTCCCACGTGGTGGACGAGCAACCCGCTGCCCTATCCGATGCTCACCGGCTGGGCGGCCGGGCATCATGCGCTGGCGCTGCGCGGCAAGAGCCGCCAGGAGGTCATCCACGCGGCGGTGACGGTGCTGGCGGAGATCATGGACGTGGAGGCATCGAAAATTCAAGGCCAGCTCGTTGCCGCCTTTGTTCACGATTGGCAGGATGACGCTTTCTCATGCGGCGCCTACAGCTATACCTGCGTGGGCGGCATGGATGCAGCGCGTACGCTGGCCGCGCCGGTCGAGGAGACGCTGTACTTCGCGGGCGAAGCGACGAACTCTGAGGGATATGGCGGGACCGTCCATGGCGCTATCGCGACGGGCGAGCGCGCAGCGAAGGAAGCATTGCGATCGATGGGAAGCAGGACGGGGTTGACCGCCTGAAGCGGCGGCGGCAGGTCGCGCGCTCTTATTCCATTACGACAACCACCTTGCCGAAGGTCTCGTTTGACTCCAGGCGGGCGTGCGCCTTGCCGATTTCAGACATAGAGAAGACGCTATCGATGTTCGGGCGAAGTACGCCATTGGCGAACAGCGGCACGACTTCGGCGGCAAATTTCTGCGTGACCTCGATCTTTTCTTCCAGGGCGCGGGCGCGCAGGACCGTGCCCCAGACCTTGAGCCGCTTGCTCAGCATGTAGCGAGATTCGAGTTCGTAATTGCCGCCGGCCACGGTGCCGACCAGCACCATGCGGCCCTTTTGCCCCATCAGCTTCTGGCTGGCCTTGACGTAGGGGCCGCCGACCAGATCGAGCACGACGTCGATGCCGTTCCCGCCGGTCCATCTTTGCGCCGCTTTCGGCAATTCATCGAAGTTATCGCGGAGGACGAGTCCGGCCTGGAGGCCGAGCAGCTTTGCCTTTTCGATTTTGTCCGCCGTACGCGAGGTCCCGTACGGGACCGCCTGAATCGCACGACAGAGTTGCACGGCGGCCAGGCCCACGCCGCTGCCTACAGCATGGATCAACACGGTCTCTCCCGGACGCAAGCCGGCCTGGGTCCAGAGCGCGTCGTGGGCGGTGATGAAGACTTCAGGTACGGCAGCGGCCTGTTCGAAGCTGAGATTGGCGGGAATTTCAGCGAGCAGGCGCGCATACGTCACCAAATATTCGGCATGGGCCCCGCCGCCGATCAGGCCAAAGACGCGTTGGCCGGGCTTCCACTGGCGCACGGAGGCGCCGGCTTCGGCGATTTCACCGGCGAACTCAATGCCAGGAATTTCGGCAGGAAATCCGGGCGGCGGCGGATATTTGCCCTGGCGTTGGAGGAGATCGGCGCGGTTGAGTGACGAGGCGCGCACACGCACCAGTACCTGGTCGTCGTTGATGGCGGGCTTGCCGACCTCGCGGATCTCCAAAACTTCGGGGCCGCCGGGGGCGGAGATCCAGACTGCGCGCATGGTGTTGGTCATGGTCAGTTCCGACCCTGAACTTGCAAAGGGGAGGTATCGCTACCCCGCTCCGAAATTCTAAGGATACAGTGTACTTGCCGGGGCGCGGCGCGGCCTTAAATTCATCGCGGGAATAGGGCCTCCTCGCTAATGCTCGGATTTCAGAAAAAAGCTCGAGCTTGCAGAAAAAGTGGACGTGATTCCGGTCACATACTATCCTTGGTACCCGGCTTAACATTGCCGCTTTAGGGCTGCTTCGATATATTTTTAAGTAGACATGTACGAGGACTTTCACGCCACCGACCGCTGGACCGGACAGAAGCTGCACTGCGTGTACCAGGCCCTGATCGTAGCCATCGCCACCCGTCATGCCGACGCGGTTGACATCAAGTTTCTGGTCAGCGGGCGTCCGGTATGGATCGCTTTGCCGCATCCAACATGGGTGGAGTACCAGAAACGGACGGGCCGTGTGGTCACCGATCCGCTGGCGATCCAGGCGGCCGGGCATTTTTTGAAAACAGCCATCGAGTCCGGCACGTACGAGCATGGGCGTGAGATGTACACGCTCACGGTGGAGGAAAGTCTCGGACACCTGAATGCAGTCCTGAAGGAAGTAGGCGCGCCGCAAGACGCGCTGATAAAGACGGCCTGAGGCCGTCACAGCTCAACCAAAACCCGCTGCTCGCTCCAGCCCTTTGTCTTCAGATTTTGGCGAGCCCCACAGGTTTTGAGAACAGGAGATCTCGCGGTCATGTCACAAACTCTTCCAGCCATTGATACAGCTTCAGCCCTCGAAACCTTGCTCAAGAATGAAAAAGTGCATCGCAACCTGCATTCCGGCCTGCTGGTGGAACACGCGGTGCGCCGGGGCGAGGGTCTTCTGGCCGACAATGGCGCGCTTGTTGCTTATACCGGCAAATACACCGGCCGCACCCCCAAGGACAAATTCACGGTGAAAGACCCCATCACCGCCGAACTGGTGAACTGGGGCGATGTAAACCAGCCTTTCGATACGGATAGATTTGACGCGCTGTTTGAACGCGTAATCGGTTCGCTGCGGAACAAGGAGCTGTTCGTTCAGGACCTGTATGCCGGCGCCGATTCCACCTACCGGCTGCCGATCCGGGTGATCAATGAATACGCGTGGCACAATCTGTTCGTTCGCGCGCTGTTTGTCCGCCCGACGAATGACGAATTGAAGACGCACCGGCCGGAGTTCACCATCATCGCCGCGCCGGAGTTCCAGGCCAACCCGCAGCGTGACGGCACGCGCTCCGAGGCGTTCATCATCGTGAGCTTCACGCGCCGCATCGTGCTGATTGGCGGCACTAAATATGCCGGAGAGATGAAGAAGTCGATCTTCGGCGTGATGAACTTTCTGCTGCCCCAGAACAACGTATTCCCGATGCATTGCTCGGCGAACGTGGGCAAGAACGGCGAGACCGCACTTTTCTTCGGCCTCTCCGGCACGGGCAAGACCACGCTTTCAGCCGATCCGGAGCGCCTGTTGATTGGCGATGACGAGCATGGGTGGAGTCCGAAAGGGATTTTCAACTTCGAAGGCGGTTGCTACGCCAAGTGCATCAAGCTGTCGAAAGAAAACGAGCCGCAGATCTGGAACGCCATCCGCTTTGGCTCCGTGCTGGAAAACGTGACGCTTGATCCGGAGACGCACGTTCCCGATTACAACGATGACAGCCGGACGGAGAACACGCGCTGCGCCTATCCGGTCGATTACATTGAAGGCGCGGTGATCCCGGGCATTGGCACGCACCCCAAGAACGTCATTTTCCTGACGGCGGATGCGTTCGGCGTGCTGCCGCCGATATCCAAATTGAATACCGACCAGGCGATGTATCATTTCCTCTCCGGCTACACGGCGAAGGTCGCCGGAACGGAAGCGGGAGTCAAAGAGCCGCAGCCGAACTTCTCCACCTGCTTTGGATCGCCGTTCCTGCCGCTGCGCCCCAAGGTTTACGCGGAAATGCTGGGCCGCCGCATGCAGGAACACGGAGCGCAGTGCTGGCTGGTGAATACCGGCTGGTTCGGCGGGCCATACGGCGTGGGCTCGCGCATGAAGCTGCCCTACACGCGAGCGATGGTCAATGCCGCGATCGAAGGCAAATTGAACAACGGCGAATTTGAAACCGATCCGGCGTTTGGGCTGACCGTGCCGAAAGCCGTACCCGGCGTACCGGCAGAGTTCCTGCGTGCGCGCGATGCCTGGAACGATAAGGCGGCGTATGACAAAGCTGCCGCCGACCTTTCAGCGCGTTTTGCCAAGAACTTTGAGAGATTTGACGTGCCCGCGAACGTGAAGGCGGCGGGGCCGGGACTCAAGAAGTAAGAACCGCGTTTTCAGAAACACGAAAGAGGCGCTTTGCAGCGCCTCTTTTTCATCTGACTGATAAATTTTTGAGGATCTCAGCCCGGAAATCCGTCAGGCGGAAGCCAGTCAAGCGGCTTTGTCGCCCAGGCTCTTCTTCACGCGTTCGCTGATGCGCTCGATGAATGAGACCGGTTGCTCTTCCACAGCATGGCCCAGGCGCTCCCGGAGCACCTGCAGAAACTTGGTCACGCGGCGGAGCCTCTGCGTCTCCAAGCCTTCACTTACGGTTTGGGGGTTGAGTTCAGAGGCGGTTTCAATGTACTGCCACAGGAGCAGGCGCATATCGTCGACTGCGGCCTTCAGTTCCGCAAGCAGGTTGACGTTGATTTCCGCGGCGGGGACAGACTCTTTCTTATTGGCGTCCGGGCTCTGCATGGCCAGCCAGTATAGATCTCCATGTACGGCGTTCAACGCGATCGTCAGCTCTTTCAAATGATCTACGAGTTCGGTGGTGTCAGTCCGCAAGTGGCGTTCATTCCTCATCATGGGGGATTCCCTCACTACCTAGTACGTACTATTAGTGTCTAGGATGCGCTTCAGGTTTCATTTCTGCCTGTTACCCAAGGACATGTACGTGGCTGAAAAAGGCCGTGTTGCTGCACTGCCGGAATTGCCGTTCGAGAGCTGTACCGGAAGAGATAGTCGCGGATAAAGCGTTATAGTTCATAGTCTTACAAAGGATGCTTTCAGCCGGATTGCTCCACGGTGCGGAGATGCGCGAGGAACTCAGTCGAGTAGAAGCAGGTTCTTAAGCGATTTTTTCGCCTATTGTAGGTTGCGCGTAATCCTGCAACTAAGTGGGTCCCTGAAGTTCCCGAAAAGGGCCATAACGGAAAGAGCCGATTGGAGATACCGTGATCCGCAGTCCTTCCACATTTGACTGCTCTCGAAGGGTAAGCTAGCCTCATAAGCTGGTCTTTAAGTGCTTGAGAGCCCGCCTTAAACGGCAAAGAAGACGGGACATGGCGGGCAAGCTGCTGGTCTCGCTCCAGGGCCGTAATCATCATGAAAGCATTGCGCACATTGCTGTTGATTGTGGCCGCGTGCTGCGCGGCCAACCTGAGCTACGCCCAGGGAATGCGCCCCACGCACGCCAAAAAGGCGATGGTGGTCAGCGTTCATCCTGAGGCCGCAAAGGTTGGGGCCGAGATCATGCGGGAGGGTGGCAATGCCGTGGATGCGGCCGTGGCAACCGGCTTTGCGCTTGCGGTGGTGCATCCGGCGGCGGGAAACATCGGCGGTGGCGGTTTCCTGCTGTTGCGCAAGGCCAGCGGCGAGGTGCACTTCCTGGACTTTCGCGAGAAGGCTCCTAAAGCGGCATCGCGCGATATGTACCTGGACGAGCACGGCAACGTAATTCCCAATGCCAGCCTTGTCGGGTACAAGGCGGTCGGCGTTCCCGGATCGGTGGCGGGACTGGTTTATGCCGAGCAGCACTGGGGCAGGCTTTCTCTTCGCAGGGTGATGCAGCCGGCGATCCGGCTTGCCCGCGAAGGCGTGCGCCTGACCTATGAAGAAGCGCACTCGATGCACTACGAGTGGAATTCCGACACGCACAGCGAGCAAGACCGGGAATTGATTGGCGATGCCAAGCGCGTCTTCCAGCGCAACGGGGATTTCTATTCGCAGGGCGAGCTCTTCCGCCAGCCCGAACTGGCGCGCACACTGGAGCAGATTGCGCTCAATCCGCGGGATTTCTACAAAGGCGCAATGGCGCGCGAGCTGGCCGATGAAATGAAGCGCAACGGCGGGTTGATCACCGCCGAAGACCTGGCCGCATACGAGGTAAAAGAGCGGCAGCCGGTCCGGGGCACGTATCGCGGATACGAGATCATCAGCGCTCCGCCGCCGAGCTCCGGCGGCGTCACCATGCTGGAGGCGCTGAACGTCCTTGAGGGCTACAATCTCTCGAAGCTGGGCAATCGGTCCGCGGATGCGATTCACTTGACGGTGGAGGCCTTCCGGCGCGCCTTTTTCGATCGCGCAGAATTGCTGGGCGATCCCGATTTCAGCCAGGTCCCTGTTGCCCAGCTGATCGATAAAAAATATGCCGCCGGCTGGCGCTCGTCGCTCGACATGATGCGCGCCACGGACAGCCGCGAAGTCCGCCGCCCTTCGGGATTCGGCGAACTGGACCGGCCAGCGGCGCTGCATAGGCCGTACATGGGCCGCGAGTCAAACAACACGACGCACTATTCAGTCGTCGATCCGCAGGGAAACGCCGTGGCTGTGACCACAACGCTCAATGACAGCTATGGCTCGGGCGTCATCGCGGGCAAACTGGGGTTCCTGCTGAATGACGAGATGGACGACTTCACCTCCAAGCCCGGCGTGCCGAACCTTTACGGGCTGATTCAGGGCGAGGCCAACGCGATCGCTCCGGGCAAGCGTCCGCTGAGCGCAATGGCGCCGACGATTGTGGTGAAAGACGGAAAGCTCTTTATGGTGCTGGGCTCACCGGGCGGGCCGCGTATCATCAGCACGGTTGCGAACATATTGATGGGCGTGATCGATTACGGGGTGGACATCCAGCAGGCGGTGAATGCGCCGCGCTTCCACCATCAATGGCAGCCCGACGAGATCGAGATTGAGAGCACCGGCATTTCGCCCGATACGATCAGACTGCTGCAGGCGCGTGGGCACAAAATCAAGGAAGACGGCTACTGGAGTGACGGCGAGTGCATTGCCGTTGATCCAAAGACCGGAGAGCTTCTGGGCGCGCCGGACGGGCGCAATGGCGGAAAGGCGGTTGGCTACTGATGCTGCGCGCAATGTCGAGCTACGTCTATATCAAGCGGCGGCTGCATCCCGGCCTGCTGGACACCATGGTGCGCGGCGGGGCGCAGGCGCTGGAGCTGTTTGCGGCGCGCGGCCACTTCAATTACCACGAAAAAGAACACGTGCGCGAGCTGGGCAGCTGGTTCAAGCAGGAGAAGATCGAGTTCCACTCCATGCACTCGCCCATCTACATGAGCAACGACTTCAAGTCGGGCGGGCAGACGGTGAACATCGTCGATCCCGATAAGCGCATGCGCATTGAGGCCATGGACGAGATCAAGCGCGCCATCGAAGTGGCGGAATATGCGCCGTTCCGCTTTCTGATTCAGCACATCGGCAAGAGCGATGAATACGATGATCCGCGCAAATTTGAAAATGCCCTCAGCGGAATCGAGCACCTGCGGGCTTTTGCGCGGCCGCTGGGCGTGAGCCTGCTGCTGGAGAACACCCCCAACGACCTGGCGACGCCGGAGCGGCTGAAAGAGATCATCAAACTGCTGCGATATGAAGACCTGGGCGTCTGCTTTGATGTGGGCCACGCGCATTTGATGAGTTCGGTCCACCAGGCATTCGGAGTGCTCGAAGACCGCATTCGCTCCACGCATATACACGACAACAGGCGCGACAAGGATTCGCATCTTTGTCCAGGGGACGGAACCATCGACTGGGAGCAGACCATGCAGTCACTGCGCGCGGCGCCGCACGCTCCGGCCATGGTGCTGGAGATTGAAGGCGAAGAAGGGATGGACGTGGCCGCGCGCATGGCGTCTGTGTACGGGAAGCTGGAAGAGGCGGGCGTAGCGGCGGAATAGGACGGTATTTGGTATTTAGTACTTGGTATTTGGCATTGCATGGGCGGCCCAGATATTCCGGGATGGCAATGCAGCGGCAAGCTTGGAGCTAAATACTAAGTACCAAATACCTGTCTTGCGTCCTGCGTTTCGTTCCGCAAACGCTGACCGACGAGAGTTTTGAGACTTGAACAAATGGAAACCACAACACAGGCTCCGGTAACTACCATCGCCGAAATCGGCCGGCATGAGGGCCAGCCCGTCACTGTACGCGGCTGGCTGTACAACAAACGCGAGAGCGGCAAGCTGATCTTTCCTATCTTTCGCGACGGCACCGGCGTGATCCAGGGCGTGGCGCC
>DASTJB010000160.1:0-4569 GCA_035717005.1 Candidatus Angelobacter sp. | reverse complement strand
TGCCGGCTCATCATCCCGCGGTATTGAATATCTCGGTGTCAGGCAGCTTTCGGAAGTTTTGGATCTAATGCGCCAGGCTGAGTTCCTGCTCTTTCCTTCTGAGTGGTATGAGACCATGGGCCGCACCATTATGGAAGCATTTGCCGTGGGGACCCCGGTTGTTGCGTCGAAGCTCGGCCCGCCGGCATCGATGGTTGTGCACGGAACGAATGGGTATCATTTCGAACCGGGCAATGTCGCCCAGTTGCGAGACAGAGTGGAGTGGTGTTCGCGAAATCTGGCCGAGGTACGCTCGTTGAGAACCAACGCGAGGCGGGCGTTTGAGATCGAGTACAGCGGACCGGCAAATCTGGAGAAGCTTATCAATATTTACCGGGAGGCACGCCAAAGCTCGCCCAGCCGGAAAGCGCAGACCAGCGTCGCGCAGCCCTGAAAAAGCAGCCAATTGCCATGCTGTACTTTGCGCGTTCCATGTTATTCTCGACCTAATTCCACATGCCTCAAGGAGCCACCAACAAGGTGCCAATTTGCGGAACAATCGAAGTTTCAGGGTGCTTCGAGTGTCGCAACTCAAGTGAAACGCGCGGCCAGCGCCCTTGCCACCCCAAATCTGCGGTCCATAGGCAAAAGCCGTGAGTGTTGCCATCATTACCGGGTCGGCCGGCCTTATTGGATCGGAAGCTGTTCGCTATTTTGCAGCCAAAGGAATGCACATTGTCGGTATCGATAATGACATGCGCAGCTCCTTCTTTGGTCCTGCTGCCTCCACCGACTGGATGCGCCGGCAGTTACAGGCAACCATTCCGAACTACGACCACCACAGCACCGACATTCGCGACCAGGCGGCCATCTTCGACATCTTCCGTAAGCACGCACGCGATATCTCACTCATCATTCATACGGCAGCGCAGCCGTCGCATGACTGGGCCGCGCGCGAGCCCCTCACCGACTTCTCCGTGAACGCCACGGGCACGCTGATTCTCCTGGAAGCAACCCGGCAGTTCTGCCCGGACGCGCCCTTTATTTTTACCTCCACCAACAAGGTGTATGGCGATTCACCGAACTCGCTGCCTCTCATTGAGCAGGAGACCCGCTGGGAAGTTGACCCCGGCCACAAGTTCGCAGAGCGCGGAATCAACGAAGAGCAGCCGATTGATCGCTCACTGCACAGCGTGTTCGGCTCGTCGAAGGTCGCGGCCGACGTGATGGTGCAGGAGTATGGGCGTTATTTCGGGCTGAAAACGGTTTGTTTTCGCGCCGGCTGCCTCACCGGTCCCAATCACTCCGGCGCGCAGCTGCACGGTTTTCTCTCCTATCTGATGCAGTGCAACATTACAGGCGCCAAATACAAGGTCTTCGGTTATAAAGGGAAGCAGGTCCGCGACAATATGCACGCGCACGATCTGGTTCGCGCTTTCGAGCGTTTTTCCCAGGCACCCCGGGCCGGGGAGGTTTACAACATCGGCGGCAGCCGGTTTTCGAACTGTTCCATGCTGGAGGCCATCCACCTGTGCGAAAAAATTTCCGGCCGCAGCATGGATTGGGAGTATGCCGGCGCCAATCGCAAGGGAGACCATATCTGGTGGATCAGCGATATCGCCAAGTTTCAGATGCACTATCCCGGCTACGAATTGAAGTATGATTCGTCTGCAATCTTATCTGAGATCCATGACACCTATTGCGAACGCTGGAGAGGAAGCTCTAGAACTGCTCACGCCCATTGAGGCCGAAAAAAAGAGCCTGCTCGGAGTTCTGGTTGATGGCGTGGACCAGCCCTTCGCCACAGCGGAAATCATCCAGGCTGCCCGGGAACGCCGTGCTTTTTCCGTATCGGCCATTGCCGTGCATGGGGTCATGGAAGGAGTGCTCGATCCCGCCCATCTTTATCGTTTGAACCATTTTGATCTTGTGGTAGCGGACGGCCAGCCGGTACGCTGGGCGCTCAACTTGATGCATTCCGCGGGACTGCGCCAGCGCGTATATGGGCCTGACCTGACCCTGGCCGTTCTCGAACAAGCGGCCCGGGAGCGCATCCCGGTATTTTTTTACGGCAGTACGCCGGAGGTGCTGTCGCTTCTGCGGGTGAATCTGCAAACCAGGTTTCCCGGCCTGATCGTGGCCGGCACGCAACCCTCACTCTTCGGCCGAACTCGTCCTGAAGTGGCGGACCAGATCGCCGAAAGGATCAGGCAGTCCGGCGCCCAGGTCGTCTTTGTGGGCCTGGGTTGTCCCCGGCAGGAAGTCTGGGCGTACGAATTTCGCCATCGGCTCAGTATGCCGATTGTTGCCGTTGGCGCTGCGTTTCCTTTTTTGGCCGGCACGCTGCGCCAGGCCCCAGCATGGATGCAGGATCGTGGGCTGGAATGGTTCTTTCGCCTTTGCAGCGAACCGCGTCGACTCTGGCGAAGATATCTGTTGATGAGTCCCGCTTACATGTTTCTGGTAGCCTGCCAGTTACTGGGCGTCCACTTCGATCGTGCGGGCAAACCACCTGATGGAGAGTGGCTTTACGGTTGAGCTGTTAATGCGCGAATGAAGTTCTGCGCAGCCCTGATTCATGAAAATCGCTCTGTTAATGCATGAGTTGCTGGTGGAAGGCGGCGGAGAGAGGCAGTGTGTCTCACTTGCGCGCGCCTTGGCACGCCAGGGACACGAAGTTGTGGTGTATACCTGCGAGCACGATCCCGCCAACTGCTTTCCCGAAGTCTGCAAAGACATCAAGGTGATCGACCTGGGCCGCGGGCTCTGGTCACGGCTGCGCAAGCCGGCCTTTGTGCGCGGCTGGCTCGATATGCGGCATCTGGCGCGAAAAATCCACGACCGGTACGAGGTCTGGAATCCGCACCACTGGCCGGCGCAATGGGGAGCGCTCTGGGTTGCGCGAAAGCTCGGGGGCGCCGTGTTGTGGATGTGCAATGATGTGCCGAATCTGCATGAGAAATCGCTGCAACGCAAGTCGATCGGCGCGATCACGGCCGCGGCGCACAGACTGTATTACCTGTACGATCGTGCGCAGAACCGCAAAATCGATCTCACGATGTTCCTTTCGCGCTGGGCAGAGAGCGAATTCAAAAAAATCTATACCGGTGAAACCTGTGTGGTGCGCAGCGGCGCCGATCCTGTGCGCTTTTCTCCCGGTGGAGACCGGCAAAAGATCCGTGACCGTTTTGGCTACAAGCCGGCGGACTTCGTGGTTCTCTGGCTGGGGATTTTTATGCCGCATCGCCGGCTGCAGGACGCAATTGAGGCGGTCAGCCTCCTGTCTGGACGCGGTGCGAACGTCCGATTGCTCCTGGCAGGGTCCGGACGCAGCTTTCCAGATTACTTCCAGTCGCTTCAGGAACTGGCGGTAAAGCGCGGTGTTCAAACGCACGTCACTTTTGCCGGCAAAGTGGAGGACGACGAGGTCCGCGACTTCTACTGCGGCTGTGATGCGTTCTTGTTTCCGAATGAGAACCAGACCTGGGGACTTGCCGTGTTGGAGGCAATGGCCTGCGGCACCCCGGTCATCGTTTCCCGGGGAGCTGCTGTGCACGAGGTGCTGACGGACAACGAAAACGCGGTCCTTTTTCCCGCGCGTGAACCCAAAGCGCTGGCGGAAAAAATCGAGTTGCTCATGGGCCAGCCGGAACTCCGCGCAAAAATTGCGCAGCAAGGCATGCAACTGGTCCGCAGCCGATACAACTGGGAGCAATTCGCGCTTCAAGTCAGCGAAAAATGCGCCCTCCTGCAGCCGCGCGAAACAGTTTAAGAAATTCCATCAAACTCCGGCTTCTGTGCTCGTCATCCTAATGAGTACGAAAGGGTGGCAGCCATTGGCGCACGGGCCTGCCCGCTGCCGTTATAAAATACAGGTTAGGCAAAGCCTTTTAGCGGCTGGCCGCCGGCAGGGGAAGAGGAATGATGTCGGTCAGAGATTTATTCAATCCTTTCTTTATCATCGGTGCGCGCTCCTGCGAGAAATCTCCAGCGGTTGCCAAACTGGTCAGGCGCTTCGATTTCAAGGGCAAGGGGAGCGTTATCCAGCGCATTCGCTCCAAAGCCATGCCGCCGCGCGAGGTGACCGCCGAATGTGACGGGATTCTCTACCGGCTCGACCTTCGTGATGACGTGCAGCGCGAGGTCTATTTCAATCGTTACGAGCAAACTGACATTCAGGAAGCGCTCGCGATCGTCCCGCAGGGCGGAGTTTGCATTGACGTGGGCGCCAACATCGGCCCGTTTGCGCTGCAGCTGGCAAAAAAAGTAGGGGATAGCGGGGCAGTGCACGCTTTTGAAGCGGACCCATACGTCTATGGCCGGCTTGCGCAGAACTGCCGTCTGAATGGATTTGAGGACCGTTTGTATTGCCACAACGCGGCCCTGACCAACAGAAACGGTCCGATCGAGTTTTACCGCAGTGACCGCAGCCATTCCGGGTGGGGCAGCCTGGTGAAGTTCAGCGATATTGCCGTGGACAGTCAAAAGGTCGAGGGTATTACCCTGGATTCCTTTGTTCAGCAGGCACAGGTCGGTAAGGTGGACCTCCTGAAGATTGATGTGGAGGCGCATGAACCCGAGCTTCTGGAA
>DASTJB010000159.1:0-3181 GCA_035717005.1 Candidatus Angelobacter sp. | reverse complement strand
GTGGCCAACCTGGCGAAAATTTCCGGGCAGCGGCTCACGCCGGCGGCCGACATGCGCTGGGCCATGCAGTCGAACGCGTGTATGGCGCAGGTTTCGTCGGCGCTGCGCAATCTGGCGCTCGAGATCATACGCATCTCCAATGACCTGCGGCTGATCTCCTCGGGGCCCAACACCGGCTTTGCCGAAGTCAACCTGCCGGGGCTGCAGCCGGGCTCGTCGATCATGCCGGGCAAGATCAATCCGGTGATGCCGGAGCTGGCGGCAATGGTCAGCTTCCAGGTCGTAGGCAACGATACCGCCGTCGCGCTGGCCGTGCAGGCCGGGCAACTCGAACTCAACGTCATGATGCCGACCATGGCGTACAACGTTCTCCAATCCATCACCATCCTCACCAACATGCTCCGCGTCTTCACCGAAAAATGCGTGAAGGGCCTCACCGCCAACGAGAAGCGCAACGCCTTCTACGCGCAGAGCACGGTCTCGCTGGCCACGGCGCTCAATCCGTACATCGGATACCAGAAGGCGGCGGAGATTGTGAAGGAGTCGGTGGCCACGGGCCGCTCCATCATCGACATTGCGCGCGACAAAAAGCTGCTCACGGAAAAAGAGATTGAGGAGATTCTCGATCCGGTGAGCATGACCGAACCGCAGTATCCCAAAGAGGCGGCCAAACGGCGGGAAGAGATAAAGAAGAAGTAGCGATTCACTCTCCCAATCTCCCAAATACTCGTCATCCCGACGGCCGTTAAGCGAACACGCGTTTTGCTCGGGCCCCCATTCGCGCGCGTTCTTTGCGCGTGAATGGGCAGACCAGCGTGCGAGTAGGGGTCCCCAAGCCGCGCCGCCTTTGCGCGGATTGGGGTGGGAGTAGGCCGGAGGGACCTTGTGTTTCTCCTGCTGCCTGACCTTCCGCCGTAGAGTACACTGCTTCGCATGTCCATCCTCCCTCAAGCTCCGCGGCAATCGCGTATGGGCTGCCTCACGCGGCTCATCCTCGTGCTCCTGGTGGTTGGCGGCGTGATGGCCGGCGCCACGTACCTGTTCGCGCCGTGGGCCTACTACATGGGCGGACGCTTCCACTGGTTTCCCTCGTGGTCGGGCTGGGGACGGCTGCACTCGAACTCCGGCGGCGGCGACTACGCCATCTACGTCTGGTTCTGGCCTGATCACGGCAAATTTCGCCAGCTCGCATACGTGCAAGGCAGAGCCATCGTCTGCACGCCGCGCGGCGAGCGCTTCAACCTCAACCTGGGCGGCGACTTCGCCAAGCCTGACGGCGGTTGGCGCGGCCACGACCTCAACGGCAAGTCGGCCAGCTTTTACATGTTCAACCGCACGATGAAGCACATACTGAACGGCGCAAGCCCCAGGCCTGAGCTCGAACTGCGCGGCCACTGGCAAAACCCTGATCTGGTGCTCGACGACCACAGCTCCATCCAGCGCAACTTCAACCACACCGCCCAACTCTATACCGATGTCAGAAACATTCCCTACCTGGGAGAGGTCTCGCCCGTAACGCTGCGCGAGGGCGGAAAAAGCGACTTCGAGGCCGCGTGCGTCGCGGTGAAGAGCCGGTAAAGCTCGCTGATCCAAAGCCGCGCGGCGCTAAATCGGGGTCCCCGGCGAGCCCGATGTTGGCTTGCTGGGGCAGAAAATCGCCGCGCCGTAAACCGGGGTCCCCGACGCGCGCCGTACTTGCGCGTGGCGGGGTGGCAGTCTGTCATCCTGAACGAGCGGCGATAGCCGGGAGTGAAGGACCTGGATCGGGCGAAGCCCATCACTACCTTCCTTTCACCACCCTGCTCAGTTCAATCACCTCCAGTCCTTCCGGAACGTCCGGCCAGTTGTGTTTCCAGCAGATGATCCCATGGCACCCTTTCGGATCGTGCTTATGTTCTTTGAAATTCCGGCTACAATACTCCAGCTCCCAGAATTGCAGCTCCCAAATCCCCGGCGCCACCTCCCTTTTTGCCTCGACGTCCGGAAATCCCCGCTGCACCCGCTCTATCCTGAAACCCATGTCCGCCGCCACCGCCCCAAACAGAAACAGCACCCCGTCTTCGTTCACCGGAGCATGCGCCATCGCCGCCAGCGCCAGTGGCTCCCCGTATACCGGTACTCTGGCTTGCCCGCGACTTGCCAGCGCTTCTTTCTCGATCGCAAACTGCCCTTCTGCCTCCGTGTGCCTCTGTGTCCCCTGTGGTTGAAGGTGTTTTTCCGCCGCAAATAGGATCTCCATCGCCAGCGCCGCCGCCACTACCCGCCCCAACTTCATCCCTTGATTCGCGTCCATTCGCGTTAATTCGCGGCTAATCGGCCCCGTTGTTCCGATCACCAGATCACCCGATCTCCCGATCACCGGGGCCCCCGGATCGCGCCGGTTTTGCGCGGGCTGGGGTGGGATCACCCGATTTCTTCTGTCCGCCGCCTGAATGTCCCTCGACTGTGAGCCGATCGCCGAGCCATAAAGACTTTGTTCCAGCAAGGGGTACTTCCTCAGCACAATCTCGGCTACGTCCCTCCATTCCGTTTCGATATGGAATTCCCGCAGCAGCAGCACAAACCGGTGCGCCACCTGCTGCCAGCCCACGCGGTCGTGAAGTGTCGCTGCATGGTGCCTTCCCCGTGCGCTGTACTCCGTGCGCTGGGGTAGCCGGCCCATCTCCCGCACCACCCGCGCCCAGTCAAGCACCAGACTCCGCTCGTCCAGCAGAGCGCCGCCCCTGAACCCCGGCTCCATCCCCGCGGCCCGTATTGCCCCCCTCATCCCGCCAAAACTCTTGTACACCTGGTGCCAGCTGATCCTGCACTCGCGATGCAGTTGCTCCAGCGTCGGCGGCTTGCCCAGCTTCTCTGCCAACCTCTTGATATCCGCCACGATCCGGTCTCTCATTGACGTATCCGCACAAAGCAACAAAACCCCACCCCGTTCGTCCGTGGTGGAGTCGTCGCGCATGTGCCAATATAGCGAAGATCGCACGAAATTGTCAAATGGGTTTGCCGTTTAGAATCTTACACTTGCATTTTCGATTGGTTCTTCGGATCGGAGGATCTTATCGTCCGTCTTTTATCCCTTTCGGGCCTTGGGACCACTTTCGCGTTTCTGCCTTCTCCCCGCCTCCTCATGGCGCCGTGAATCGCCGATAACCCCGTCATCAGAAACGAGCGGCCAATCGCTCAG
>DASTJB010000158.1:0-12962 GCA_035717005.1 Candidatus Angelobacter sp. | reverse complement strand
CAGGCCTTCGACGATCGCAGTCTTGCCTACGCCGGGCTCGCCAATCAGCACCGGGTTGTTCTTGGTGCGGCGGCACAGGATCTGGATCACACGCTCGACCTCGCCTTCGCGGCCGACCAGCGGATCGAGCTGGCTGTCCATGGCGGCCTGGGTCAGGTCGCGTGAAAATTCTGAAAGCAGGGAAGACTCGCGGTTGGAGCCGCGCTGCGGCTGGGCTTTTTCCTGCGTGCTGCGCGCCAGTTCTTCGCGGATGGCGCTCAGGCGCAGCCCGCGCTCATGCAGGATCTCGGCGGCAAAGCATTTTTCTTCGCGCAATAATCCCAGCAGAAGGTGCTCAGTGCCGATGTGTTTGTGGCTGAGGCGCTCGGCCTCTTCCGCCGCATAAGCCAGGACCCGCTTGCACTCATTGCTCAGGGGCAGGTCGACTGACGTTGAAACTTTCTCCCGAATCGTGGTGTGGCCCTCGATCTGCTTGCGGATGGACTCCACTGACGCATGATTGCGCAGAAAGCGATTGGTCAACGCCTTGTCTTCGCGCAGCAGGCCCAGCAGCAGGTGCTCCGTCTCAATGTACGGAGAGCCGAACTGGCTGGCCTCATAGCGGGCGAAGAAGATTACGCGCCGTGCTTTCTCTGTATACCGCTCGAACATATGACCTCACCCCAGATGTCCCCAGTCACCTCTGCCGGAAACATCTCTCTCCCTCCCCGGTACAACCCGCGACTACTCCGGGAAGAAGCCTTTCTATCCGGCCAGCGCCTCCGTCACAGAGGCTCAACCTGCTTGCCGGACTAAACTGCCGTCTGCTCCACAACTCAACAGACGCGAAACCCTGGACCTTTCCTTCCCGCAAATCGCTAATTGAGCGACGCGGGCGAGACCTCCTCAGCCTGGCCGTGATGCAATCGCAGCACGCGATCACAGCGCCGGGCAAACTCAAGGTTGTGGGTGACGATGAGGGAGGTCAGCCGGTACTCTCGATGCAATCGCTGTACCAAGTCGAAAACCATTTCCGCGGTCCGGTTGTCCAGATCGCCGGTTGGCTCATCAGCCATCAGGATCTCAGGTCCTGTTACCAGCGCCCGGGCCAACGCGACCCGCTGCTGCTCGCCTCCGGAGAGCTCTCCCGCGCGATGATGGCTGCGCTCTTCCAATCCAACTTCGCGCAACCATCCGGCAGCCTTTTCCGTAGCCGCGCGGTACGAGTCTCCTCGCATCAGCAGCGGCATGGCCACGTTTTCCAGTGCCGTAAATTCCGGCAACAGGTAGTGAAACTGCCAGACGAAGCCGATCGCACGATTGCGAAAATCCGCGGCAGCATCGTCAGTTAGCTTCGCTACGGGAATCTGGGCGCAGTATACGTCACCTGCAGAAGCACGATCAAGAGCGCCTAAGATATGCAAAAGACTGCTCTTTCCGGCCCCAGATTCGCCCACAATGGCAAGCATTTCCCCCTTCATCACCGTGAAGGTCAAGTTGTCAAAGAGCACCAGATCCGTCTGTCCCGATTTATAAACCTTCTTAAGTCCGTTTACACGAAGGATTTCGGGCAGCAGGATACCTTGTTCTATTGGATGCACTGGCCCGCCTCAACGGTGCAGACACCCCTTGTTCCCTGCATTTTCATTGCCTTTTTCAGCAAAGCAACCTTCTTGCTATTAGAACCCGTGTGACTGAAGTTAATCTCCAAAATTTCCACGTCGAAATGTCTAAAGATTTGATTAAAGTTCCTAATTCTTTCTTTACATAACAGCTTGCCTACCAACATCTTCGCGCTCATCCCGGCACGAAGCAATGGGGTTTTTCACTCATAGCGTAACGCTTCAGCGGGCAGAACGCGCGCGGCCGACCAGGAGGGATACAGAGTGGCAACAAACGAAATCAGTAGCGCCACTACGGCCACCAGGACACCGTCTATCGCCCTTGGAGCAAAAGGCAGGTAGTCGATGGAGTAGACTTCGGACGAGAGCGCGATGAAGTGGTACCTGGCGCCGGCGATCGCAATGCCGTATCCCACAATCAGCCCCGCTACCGTTCCTATGACTCCAATCAACACACCCTGGAACATGAAAATCCTGCGCACCTGGCCGCGGCGTGCGCCCAGGGAGATCAGCACCGCGATGTCCTTGGTTTTTTCCATGACCATCATGATGAGAGAAATCAGAATGTTCAGAGCTGCGACAAAGACGATCAATCCTATCGTCAAAAATGTCACAAGCCGCTCCAGTCGCAGGGCCCTGAACAGGGCGCGATTTTCCTCCATCCAGTTCTTGGCGATAAAGCCCGCGCCGGCGGCTTTTTCCAGCTCTCCTCCCACCTGTTCGGCTTTATATAGATCGTCGATCTTGAACTCTATGACGGAAATCACATTCGGCGGCAGGCTGAAGAGCCGCTGCGAGTCAGAGAGTCGAATAAAGCCCCAGGCGCTGTCATAGTTGTAGAATCCCGAGCGGAAGATTCCCACGACTTTGAACCGCTGGTACTTGGGCAACGGCCCGAAGGGCGAGAGTTCGCCTTGCGGGCTGGTTACATTGACCACCGAGCCAACCGTGGCGCCGATGGTCTCAGCCAGGTCCTTGCCGAGCACAATTGGAGGCACTCCCTGGCCTTTTTTACACGGTTCATCGTTCTCCGCGCATGGGGCGAGTGGCGCTGCTGTCCCCAACTTTATGGATTTCAGTAGTTCGCTCACCTGATTTTCATATTCTGGGATTACACCTTTTAATAGGGCCCCGCTGGCGCGCGCACCCTGAGAGGCGAGCACCTGGCCATAGAGCACAGGCGCCGCGGCAAGAACGTGCGGCTGCTTTCTCAGGCGCTCGAGAAGCTGAGGCCAATCAGTAATGCCATCATCCATCGCGCGCAGCAGGTTGATGTGCGACTGCGAACCGAGCAGCTGGTCCTGAAGGTCTTTCTGAAATCCGGCGTTCACTGAGAGCGCGATGATCAGCGCGGCCACTCCAGCCGTAACACCTATAACCGAGATCACCGTGATCACGCTGATGACGGCCTGCCGCCGCTTGGCCCGGAGATATCGCGCGGCCACAAAGAACTCAAACTTCACGCGGTTCTCTTTTCATGATGACGGAACAACAAACCGGGGATGAGCGGCACTCGCTGCTGGTACTCGCGATAATTGGATCCAAATCTTGCGGTAAGTTCGCGCTCTTCCAGCCAGATCATCAGCGGAAATGTAAGCACCAGACTGAACGCGAGCAGGACGAAGCAAACCAGCAGCCCGCTGCCGATCGTCCATCCGGCAAAGTTCGAAAGATGCGCAACGTAAATCGGATGGCGCATGCGCGAATGCAGACCGGTAGTCACCAATTCCTGTGCGTGTTCATCGGGACGGACTTCAGCTTCTCCGCTCAGTTTGTGCGCGCCAAAACTGGAGCCGATGCGAGCGTAGATGCTGAGACCAGACAGCAGCAGAAGCGCTGCAGGGGCCCACATCCAGGCCGATGAGTAAAGCCGCTCTGCGTGCCATGGCCAGGTGATCCAGCCAAGGAGGAAGATCAGGGCGGCCCAGATGGGCAGAACCACGCGATACGGAGACCGGTGCATCCGTCGCCAGGAGCCGGCAAAAGGATGAACAACAAACCAGAAAAGCGGGACGCTGCTATAAAGCACACTCGCCATCCAGGGGATGAGCAGCAGCTTTGCCTCCATGAGGCGATTGTAACATCGGGCCATCGAGCGTAGTTCAGGCAAAGCAGCATGTCAGAGTTGGTAATTTGGTAATTTGGTAAGTTGAAAGCAGCCCTTGGCTCTTAGCCTTTAGCCCTTGCCGCTGGCAGAACCGAGCTGAAGGCCAGGGGCTGAGAGCTAATGGCTCTTTTCAATTACCAAGTTACCGACTTACCAACTTTGCTCCATGGCTGCTCGACCCAAATCCCGTCCCCTGATCCGCTGCGTCATCTTCGATCTGGATGACACGCTTTATGACTGCCTGGGCCAGCGGGTGAAGGCGGCGCACCGCCACGCGGCGGAAGCCATGGTGCGCGCCGGCGTCAAAGCGGACGTCGAGGCGGTCTATCGCGCGCGCATGCGGGCGTTCAGAAAAGATCCGATGCTGCGCTATATCGATCCAGAGGTGACGCGACGTTTCGGCGCCGAAGATCCGGATGCGGTGATCGCGGCCGCCCGCGAAGCCTATTTCCACTGTCCGGTCGGGAAGCTGACGCTTTTTCGCGGATCGCGCCCACTGTTGAGGTGGCTTGCGCGGCAAGGAGTAAAGAATTTCATCGTCAGCTTTGGCGAGCCTAAAATCCAGCACCAGAAAGTAAAGGCGCTGGGGCTGGACCGCGAGCCCAGCGTCACGGAAATCTTTTATGCCGACCGCAGCAACCTGCTGACCAAGGAAGCTGCGTTCAGGAGAATCCAAAAGCAGCTCAAAATTCCTGCTGTGCAGATTCTGGTAGTCGGCGACCGGCCCGCACGCGAGATTCGCGCCGGCAATGAGCTGGGGATGCACACGGTGCGCCTGCACCACGGTGAGTTCCGGTCGCAGATGCCTGCTGGCCCGGAAGAAGAGCCGGACTTTTTAGTCGGAGATATTTCCGATGTTCGCAAGCTGCCGTTCGTGTGGGGCGCCAAAGCGCGGAAATAAAATCCCGCGCGCCGCACTGCGGTAACGGCATCTTTACTTTGTCACTACCTTCGCCGTAGCCACGTTGTCACTGCGGTCATAGACGCGCACCACAACCACGTGCTCAGCGCTGACCGAAGGAGCCGCGGCCGGCGGGGCGTTTTTGCCCTTCTTCTTTGCCTGCGGCACGCTCTCTTCCGGCGCCGGATGATTGGTCGAGAGGACCACGTTGAAGTCGTAGTTCTCCGATTTTGCGTCTGAGAGCGCGCCCACCGGCTCCACGTATTGCCAATCGCCGGCGTCGATGGAATACTCGGCGCGCCTGATGGGCGAGCCGTCGTCGGCGGCGTGGAAGGTTACATGCAGTTCCTGGCCTTCCACACGCGCAGCCAGGTTCTCAATGCGCGGCGCGGTATTGTCGATTTCGAAACGCTGGCTCTCTTTCTCGTCTGCCAAGGCGTCTTCGGGGCTGTGCGAAGGCGCGTCGCTGGCCGTCACCTTGACGGTGTATCCGCCGTCGGGGAGCAGGCCGGTTTCGAAGGAATAGAATTTGTCGGTGAGGCCGGACTTCAGCAGCTTCCAGTCGCGCTCGTTGTCGCCGCGATAGTAGACGGAGTAGATCAGGTTGTCGTCATTGTCATCATGGGCGGCCCAGCGCACCGCGACGGAGCCGCGGTCCTTGTTTGCCGTGGGCGCATTTTCAATCCGCGGGTTGGGGAATTGCGCGGGTGCGCCCAGGTTCACGGCTACGGTCTCCGGCCCCGAGATGTGCGGCTGCGGCGGAAAGCGCGCGCCCACCTGCACCACAACTTCATCCACCACCGGCGCGACATTCTTGGAGAGATAGTTGATCGCCACTTCATCGATCTGCGTCGATGGATTCGCCGGCTTGAGCACCGCGCGCCACTGGATGAAACGCGCCGGGGGAACGTCAGTCCGCGCGTCTTTCGCCAGATCGATTCGCGACCACGAGCTCCAGTTGCGGTCCGGGTTGTCGACGTTGCCGCTGCGGGCGAAGAGCTCAAAGTTGCCGCGGCCGCGGACCTCGGCGCGTCCCCAGCGCGAGAAGATGCGCGCATCCTGCACGTCGCTTTCAAACGTGCCCTCCGGCTCTGTGTTGTTGCTCATCAGAAAGATCTTGCCCAGGTTGCTGCTGGAGCAATAGAGTCCGCCCGGCGCTTTGGCAAAGGCGGTCACCTGGTTGGCGCTGGCTTTGCGCAGATCAACGTAGTCGCCGTTCTTTTCGATGGCGTAGATGCGGCCCTTATTGCCGGTGCCGGCCACCAGCCGTCCGCTGGCGTCAAAGGCCAGCGCGTAGACGATGTCTTCGCGCGAGGACCAGATTCTCTTCGGTGAGCCGTCTGGTGCGATGCTGTAAACGTCCGAGCCGGCCAGGTTCACATTGAGAGGCAGCGGGGCGCCGGGAGGGGGTGCGGGCTGGGCCGCGCCAGGGACGGGCGCCGTAGGAGCGGGCTGGAATGCGCGTTTCTCACCCGTGCCTGCTGCGTAGATGTTTCCGGCCGCATCGATTGCGAGCGCCGTGATTTCTTTGCGCGGCGCGCTGTACAACACAAAGCCATCGCCCGCGGGCGAGATGCGATAGACCAGCCCGCTGCCATCCGAGCCGGCAATGAGGTTGCCGCGAGGATCGAAGGCCAGCACGCGAATGTGCGCTTCGTCAGACTTGAAAAACACTGAGCCCTGGCCGTTCTTCTCGACGCGATAGATCGTGCCGTTGTCGCCCGTTGCGACATAGAGCCGGCCTTGCGCGTCGAATGCCATGTCCCAGATGTATTTGGTTTTAGGATCAAAAAAACTCTCGGACGCAAATTCCGGCGCAGTAGCTCCGGCAGTGGCTGCTTTGCGCGTGATGCGATAAACCTTGCCATCCGGCGAGGTGCCGGCATAGATCGCGCCATCAGGCCCGAGCGCGATGGACTGCACCTGCAGTTCTTTGGGCTCAAAGATCACGGCCGCTTTGCCGTCAGGCGTGATGCGGTAGACCCGCGCCGGCGCTCCGGTGGCGGCGTAGACCACGCCATCTTTGTCGGCGGCGATGCCCCAGATGAAGGTGGAAGGGCTGGTGTAGACGGATTTGAAAGCCGGAGCGAGCTCGATCTGGCCGGTGCTGCGGATGGCCACGCCACGCGCGGTGCCGCGCTCAAAATCGTCGTAGCCGGTTTCTTTCCATTGCCGCGTGCCTTCCGCGAAGGCCAGACTTGCAAAAGCAAGAACAATTAAGGCGAAAAACGTTTTTCTCATCACATTCAAGGTTAACAGTTTCTGAAATCCCGAGCGTAGCGAGGGAACCGCTGTCGCTTACCGCCTGATTTCGCTCCGCTCAGCAATATTCAGCTGGACTAGCCGGGCCGGTTGCTGCGATGCCATTCTGTGCGCCAGATAGACGCAGCGGCGGAGGTATACCAGCAGGAAATACCTCATCGATAAAAAATAGCTAAATACAAAAGACATTTATCTATATTCGGGCCTTCCAAGGGTGCCTTGTATTTTGAACAAGGATTTCGTAACGACAGGGCTCCCTCGCTACGCCCGGGATTGCAGAAAAAACTACTTGATGCTCAGGCTGATGATCTGAGATCCGCTTACCACGTAGCCGACCGGCGTGGACGATTCGTTCACTGCCGACTCGTTGAATACCACCATCTCCTGCGTGGCACGCATGCCCTCCATCACGTTCATCACGGAGAGCGGAACAGCGGGCATGACTTTGTCTTCGACGGTCGCCTGCGGATTGGCCTCAAGCAGCGAGACGTAGAGATGGTCATTGAGATGTTCCTTGTTGAGCATCTCGATGGTGGAATTCAGGTCAAGCCGCCGGCTCATGGCGGGATTCACGCGGCGGGCGCGGTCGAGGGTTTCGGCGTCGCTGACCAGAATACGCAGCGTGCCCTTGGGAACGGAGGTCGGCACGCGCACCGGAATGCGGCGCACGATGCGGTCGCCACGATACGGACGCAAAACGGCTTCGATCGTGATCTCGTCACCGGGACGAGCTTCCGTCACGTCAGTGCGGGCATTTTCCAGCACCGCGGAGTGGCGCTCGCGCTCGAGATCGAACTCCAGATTTACGCCGGAGACGTTGGGAGTCTCAAAAGGATTGTCGTAGATGCGGCCGAAATGCTCACCCAGCGCCATGGCCACGGCGTACGCCGTAGGCGTGGCATCGACGGGAGAGAACATGTTGGTCATGCGCACGTCAGAGAATCCGTTCACGTGGATCCGGCCATTCATGCGGTAGGTCGTCTCTTCTCCGTACTGGTTCATGCCCATCAGTGCGTTGTAAACGGTGGCCATCATCATCAACGGCGTGAGCTTGGCGTTGTTGAGGACCTCGTAGTGATACTCGCGCGGGCCGCTGGGGCCGTGAATGCTCAGCGTGACCGGGATCATCTGCGGCTCGCGGCCGAAGCGTCCCAGAATTCCCGTGTGGCGGTCCTGAACAAAAGCGCCCACCGGTTCGGTAGTGTTGACGATCTTGAAGGCGTTCAGCGGCGACGCCAGCGTGGCCACAACATTTGCCTTGGTCATGGGCATATCGACCATGCCGTATTGCGTCAGAGGATGACCGCAGGCCAGCAGATGGGTCGCATCCATGTAGGTGACGGTGCAGGTGGCGGCCACGTCCATGTCACCGCGGACCATGATGGCGCTCACGGCGGAGCCGGGCTGTATGGGCTCAGGCTGCTTTTCCTTGCTGGCGGAGCCAACGCCCATCACCGGTGTAATTCCCGCGGCAGCGAATGCTGGCGCAAACTGCTTGACGGCGGCTTCATTGAAGCCGTTGAAGACAAAAGGTGCGTCGATAGGCTGAAGATACTGCGCGTAGCTCTGGATCGGATTGCCTTCGGTTCCGGGCGTGCTGGTCCTGGTGGCGCCGAAAGGCTTGGCTGAGGTGGCCGCGCCGGCGGCAGGCATGCTGGCGTCAAATTCATTGATCTCCAGCATCTGCTCGATGGGAGTCACGCCGGCGATCGGTTCCTTGGAGAACTGGCCGATGCGGTAGGCGATTGCACCGAGCAGTTTGCCGTCGATATAAACCGGGCTGCCGCTCATGCCGGCAACCACGCCGGTAAATTGAGCTTTCTCGCCTTCCAGGCGAACCAGCACCACGTCACTCCTGGGGCCATTCAAATTGCGCAGAACACCCAGAACGGTAACGCCCATGGGTTCGGGCTTGGCGCCTTCAAATACGGTGTAGCCAGTGCCCTTCATGCCGGGACGCACATCATCGACCTTCATGATCTGCGTCTGCAGCTGTTGCTGTTGAGTGGGCTGGCTCGTGGCGGGCTGGGCGTAAGAAAGCCCCAGAAGGAAAAAGAGAGCGATCGATAAGAAAACGGCCTTTTTCATACTGCGAAAACCAAATGCTCAAAATACAATCGTACGAACCGGCTCCATTCGTGCTGGGGAAATGCCACTAAAAAGCTGAGTTCGTGCATCTATACTAAGATAGAAACTCAGAAAAAGGCAGTCAGAAATGTGCTTAATACAAAAGGCTTTATCGCTAATATTTTCTAGGGGAAACGCCTGTCGTCGCGGGCTGGCGGCGTGGCTTCTGGCGGCGATGGTGTGCCTGGGAGCACGGCCGGGACAGGGGCAAAACCCGCAGAATCAGGCCACGCCTACCCCCACTCCCAGCGCAAATGCTCCCGCCGAGGCCGGCGGCCCCACGGGCGACATTGGACCTATCGCGGTGCCCAAGAAGAAGGAAGAGCCGCCCAAAAAAGAAGAGCCGGCGCCGACGCCCAAGAAGGTCGAGGGGCTGGACAACTTCTCCATCAGCGTCCGCTCGCAGCTGGTAACGCTTGATGTAGGCGTGCTGGCCAAGGACGGCAGCTTCATCCCCGGGCTGAAGAAGGAGTTCTTCAAGGTTTACGAAGACGGCGTTCCCCAGACCGTCACCTCGTTCAGCCAGATCCAGGCGCCCATCACCGCGGTGATGCTGGTGGAGTTTTCCAACAACCAGTACTTCTACAGTTTCCAGGTCGACTCCATCGTTGCCTCGGCAGTGTTTGCCCAGACCCTGAAAAAAGAAGACTGGATCGCCATGATCAGCTTCGACCTGAAGGAGCACATTCTGGAGGACTTCACCCAGGACAAGGGCGCCATTCGGGGCGCGATTAGCAGCCTGCAACCGGGCATGGCCATGAGCCAGGAGACCAACGTTTTCGACGCGCTTTATGACACGCTGGACCGGCTGGAGGGCGTGGAAGGGCGCAAATACATCATCCTGATCGCCAGCGGACGCGACAGCTTCAGCAAGCATACCCTGGACCAGACGCTCAAGAAGGTGCAGGCGTCGCGCGATACCTCCATCTACGTGGTCAGCACCGGGCAGGCACTGCGCAATTACGCAGAATCGCACGGCCTCATGCGCTACCTGTGTTCGATTGCGGAATTTGAGTGCAACATGACTTTTTTGCAGGCCGACAATCAGATGGGCGCCATTGCCAAGATGACCGGTGGCCGGCTGTATAAGCCGCTGTTCACGGCGAGCTTCCGCGACGCCTTTATCGACATCAGCAATACCATACGCAACCAGTACAGCCTGGCCTACCATCCGACCAACTCAGCCCAGGACGGCTCCTATCGCAAGATCAAGGTTGAGCTGGTGGATGAGACCGGTCATCCGCTGAAGATGCGCGATCAGAAGGGCAAGGACGTGAAATACCAGGTCATCGCGCGTGAAGGATACAAGGCGAAGCAGCAGGTGGAATAGTTCTTTGAGAGTGGCGTGAGCTGGTGTTCACGCCACTTCTATAAACAGTTTGTGTAGATCCCGCCGACCGCCGGCTTTCCCACCACGGTCCCGGTATTGTCCACCTCCACGCGAACTCCCAATATCGCGGCATCGGATCCGCATCCGGAGGGCGCGCAGCCTGTTGTATAGATGGTTCCGCTCGCTTCGTGAGGAGTGAACGTCAACGGAAGGCCATGTTCCGCGAAGAAATGCTCCACGTCTTCTTTCCTGGTGCCGATCTTTAGCTTTTCCTGGGCGGCGCGCTCCAGAGACTGGGCCTTTGCGTTGTACGCTGCCTCGCGCTGGCGACAAGCAGCGTCATGGTGTCGATAGAACAGGAACGAGCATCCAGCCAGACTGATGAGAAGAATTGGGAGAGAGCGTGCGGCGAGTGACCATCTGGTCATACGAGCGGATTATTGCACGAGATCGTTGTTCCTGCGCAACACTTAGCGAGACCATTCGCCGCCATAGATCGTAGGACGGCTAGTGGAAGTAATGCCGCAGGACCAGGAACAACCCCACTCCTACAAAAACTACCAGAGCGGTGCGCACGCTGGGCTCTTTGTTGACCTCAGGGATCAGGTCTGAGGCCGCAACGTAGAGGGTTACACCCGCCGCCAGCGGCAATCCGGCGATGATGGAACGCGTGAATACCGTGATGGTGAGTACACCCAGTACAGTCGCCACGCCCAGCGCGGCTGAGGCCAGCCAGGCGACTTTTCGCGTGCTTCCGCCGGCCAGCATCACCGATGATGCCGTGAATCCTTCCGGCACCTTGTGCAGAATGACCGCCAGGAAGATGATCCAGCCCAGCCAGCCTGATACCAGGAAGCCTGACGCGATGGCGATGCCGTCAAAGAACGTGTGGATGATCAGCCCAAAGAGCACGGAATAACTGCGGTGACGGCTGCCGAACTCTTCGGTGTGCGTCTCCTCGCCAAAATGGAAGTGGCCGGTGAGTGTGTGCTCAAAGAAATGGACGATGAAGTATCCGGCCAGCAGCAACAGGGGCGCGCGGGGCCCGGCAAGCTGAAGGCTTTCCGGCAGCATCTCCAGCAGCGAGGTCCCGAGCATGAAGCCGGCGCCCAGTGCGACGAAATAACGGAGGTAGCGGCGCTCCCAGTCTCTTTGCACCACCACGGCGCCGCCCAGCCCGTTGGCAAGGGCGGCGGTGATACCGAGCAGAATGCTTGTAGTGATTGGATTCATTCTGGATGGTCTAGTCTGATCCTATACTGAAATTCCGTAGTAGACCGGAGCAGATGTCACAGTGCGACCGTGATAAGTCACTGCGGGTTTTTCCGGAGCCCTGTCTATTTTTCCCCACTAATTATGGTGCGAGGCGCGATCCACCCTGATGGCTGCGGAGCGCCTTTTTTTTTTACCCGCTGTGCCGAATATGAAGCACGTCGCCATCCTGGACGATATAGTCCTTGCCTTCCAGCCGCAGTTGCCCTTTGGCCCGAGCATTGGCTTCCGAGCCCGCCTCGAGCAGCGTGTCCCAGTGGATGGTCTCGGCACGGATGAAATGTTTTTCAAGATCGGAGTGAATGGCGCCGGCGGCCGCCTGCGCGCGCGAATTCTTGGGCACGGTCCAGGCGCGGCACTCATCTTCGCCGATGGTGAAGAAGGAAATCACGCCCAGTAGTTCGTAGGTCTTGCGGATCAGCCGCGTCAGGCCGCTCTCTTTGAGGCCATAGCTGGAAAGGAATTCCTGCGCCTCTTCATCGCTCATCTCGGCGAGCTCGGCTTCAACCTTGCCGCAGATGGCGGTGGCGCCGGCGTTCTTGCGCGTGGCGATCTCCGTAAGGCCGTACTTACTGACGGCATTCTCCAGGTCGGCGCCCAGATTGGTCGATTCATTCACGTTGAGCACGTAGAGGATGGGCTTCTGGCTCAGGAACATGAAGCCGCGGATGCGTTTTTCGTCTTCGGCGGAGATTTCCATCTCGCGCAGCGGCAGCTCTTTTTCCAGGTGCGCTTTGGCGCGCAGGATCAGGTCATTCTCGCGCTCGAGTTCTGCATTCTTCATCTTCTTGAGATCTTTTTCCAGCCGCTCCAGCCGCTTCTCCACCTGGCCCAGGTCGCTGACGATCAGGTCGAAGTCTACTGTTTTGGCGTCGCGCAGCGGATTGACGTCGCCCACGTGCGGGATGGCGGGATCGTCGAAGGCGCGCAGCACGTGGGCCAGCGCGTCGACGGTGCGCAGGTTGGCGAGAAAGGCGGTCTCCTTGAGCGCCTCCTGGCCGATGGCAGCGACGTCAGCATACTCGACGCTGGCATGCGTCAGCTTTTTGGGGTTGTACTGCGCGGCCAGGCGATCGAGACGGTCGTCGGGTACTTTGGCGATGCCGAGATGGGCCTCGCGCGGGTTGGCGTGGCCGCGGGCGGCGACGTCGACCTTGGTGAGAATTTTAAACAGTGATGTCTTGCCCACCTGCGGCAGGCCGATGATTCCACTTTTCATTATTTATGTCGCTGCGCTCCAAACCGCTACAGAACCACGCTCGGGCTAGGCTTCGTTGATGCTCCTGTTGCTGCGGGCTCGGCGCGTGGTCGGCCTCGCCCTTTCAGCAGTTAGTAACCAGCGGCAAGCAAATAGCCTGCGCG
>DASTJB010000157.1:0-11304 GCA_035717005.1 Candidatus Angelobacter sp. | reverse complement strand
GTCGGATGGAGCTGGTTGAAGTCGCGCTCCGGCGAGATGAAGACCAGGTACATCACGTTGCCGTCCGGGCGCGGCAGCGTCACCAGCCAGTCGCGTTCGGGCAGGGGCTGGCCATTGAGCTGGAGCGGCGAGTTTCCGGCCAAAAGCGCCGAGCGGCCCTGCACGCCATTGATGTCCACGCGTTGCAGGTCGCCTGAAACTTTCATCCCGGGGTTGTCCTGTTGCAGGCTCTGGATCAGCTGCTGGGTGCTTTCATCGAGAGTGGCGCCGTTGCCGCCCGGCGCGCTGCTGATCATCACGCCGTAAGAAATGCCATTCGCGGCCGCTCCGCCTTCCGGCACGATCATCACCGTCTGCTGGTCGCCCGCGGTCTTCCAGTTCGATGGATACGCAATGGTGAAATTGCCCTGGTTCAGCTGGGCAAAATTGCCGCTCGGTTTGACGGTGCTGTAGGAAATATCGGTGCGGGCGGGCGCGCCGCTGCCTTGCGCATTTGGCGAAGCGTCGCTGCCGTTCGCATTGGACGAAGGAGATGAAGTTGTGGAGACATTTGCCGGGATTGAGCCGTTCTTCTGGTTTTCACGCAGCCACAGCCCTGACTTTGCGCCGTTTGCGATCTCTTGCGCCGAATAGGCTTTTATGTGCGTGGCGTCCTGCTTCACCTGCGCGAACTGCGGACTGTTATTGACGTAGCTCTTGCGTGGCCAGTTGCGGATCTCATTCTGCACCGATGCCGTGCGATTGCCCGGGTTCGGGTGATCGCTCAGGATCTGCAGCCCGCCGTTGCCATATTTCTTTTGCAGCGTCTCGAAGAAGTCGGCCATCGCCTGCGGATTGTAACCTGCCTTATACATGATGATCGCGCCCACGGCATCGGCCTGGGCTTCATCCTTGCGCGAATACTTCATCAGCATGGTGCCTGCGCCCAGCTGGATTCCCAGCCGTCCCAGGTTGCCGACCCCGCTCTGCGGCAGCACCGCGCCGGCCACGCCGGCAAGGATTTCGGCGATCCCGGCCTTGGGCGCCTGCTTGGCCGAGTGCTGCATGTACACGTGCGACATCTCGTGCGCCAGCACGCCGGCAAGCTGCGCCTCGTTGTCGGCTGCGGTAATCGTTCCCACGTTCACAAAGATCGGCCCGCCGGGCAGCGCAAACGCGTTAATGTCTGAGGCCTGGATCACGTGAAACTGGTACGGCCAGTTCTTGTCCGCCGGGATCGTCGCCTGGAGCTTGCCGGCCACCTGCCGGATATACTGCGTCTCGCGGCTGGAGTCGGGCAGGACTGGCATCTGCTTGTAGACCTCGCCCATCGCCTGCAGGCCCAGCTTCTCCTGCTGTTGCTTGTTGATGCCCGGAGATCCCGGATCTGGCAACACCGGCTGCGAGCTCTGCGCCAGCGCAAACGGCTGCGCGATCACCAGCGCCAGCAGGAGCGCCAGCGCGCGAGCGGAAAAGTTTTGTCTGTACATACGAATCCTCACCACATGAAACTTGACGAAGCGGAACTCCCTGAGCCTTGAGTCGATTACGGTTTAGATGCTATTCAGAAAATGGGAGATGCACAAGCAGACCGCCTCGTAAGATACTCGTGCGGTGATATTACGTGGAATTACGCGCCCGCTGGTCTGGTTCATCATTGCGGCATCTTTTCCGGCCCTCCCGGCGCAGTCGTTTATCTTCGCCAGTCCCAACACCCGCGAGCACATGACCGACGAGGACGCGCTCGCTTCCCTAGGCTCTTTCGAAGAGAAAAACTTTGTCGCAGTTTCGCAATACCTGGGCGCACGCATCTGCGCCAAACCGAAAGTCCAGCAGAGCGAAGGGCTCGACGGCCCCGGCGCGGAAAACAGCGTCCTTATCACCGGTTGCGTCCAGCAAAGCGCCACGTATCTTGCTGAGTTGCTCGGCCGTTACGCGCACCAAAAGTCCGTGCTGGTTTTTTCTCCGGCGACAAACGGAACCGACCGGCTGTGGATTCTGACCGTCCCTTCCCAGCAGCCGGGCGATGCACTGCGCCGGCTGCGTCAGCACGGCTTCGCCGCCGCAACTGTGATGGGCGAAAATCGGAATGTCCGCATCTTGATTTGGGTGCAGGACCACACGCAAGACCCGCAGATCCATGCTTTGGCATCCGACACCCACGCTGAGATTCAGGAAGTCACGGGAAGAGGCACATTGATTGGGAACAACGATCGCGCTGAGGCGCAGCGCATTTTTGATCGTGAGATCACCGCATACGAGAGAAGGCGCAAGGCGAAGTTCTCCCAACTGCTGTGGTCGCGGAAGCTCCGGGACATGGGACTGCGCAGCAAATAGCTGACGCTGCGATCCCGCGCTAAATGACTGAAAAGAATTGGCTCCTCAGGTAGGACTCGAACCTACAACCCTCCGGTTAACAGCCGGATGCTCTGCCATTGAGCTACTGAGGAGTGTGAGCAAAGGCCATTGGGGAAACGGCCCATACTAATTGTCTTCTTCAAAATAACATCAAACGGTCCGGTAAGCAATTGCGGATTGATCGTACCGATGTTCGCCGATCACTCAATACAACAGGGACCGCTGGGCGCGGTCCCTTACCGTGACCCAATGGAGAAATTAGCTGATGTTGAGCGGTTGCGTCAGCCGGAAGCCGAGTCTGCGCTCGGCCACAAAACCGACTTCTTTTTTGCCCGTCGCGTAGGCGGCAGTTGTCCCTCCAGCGGCGCCTACTGCCGACCCGATCACCGCGCCTTTACCGCCTCCGACCAGGGCGCCCAGCAGCGCGCCACCGCCGGCGCCTCCGCCGATGAAGGCCAGATTGCGCTTCTTGTAGCTGCCGCCGCTTACGAAAACGCTGTTGGTCTGAAGCGGCACCGTCTTTCCGTTCACGGTCATAGCCGCGAGCGTGATGCGAAGATAACCGGCATTATGGAGATGTCCGGACTCGCGCGCCGAAACCACTTTGCCTGTCACCGCAGTTCCTTGCGGCGCGAGCGTTTGCCCATCGACGACCAAAGGCTCATCCAGCACAGCGGAGAACTGCTGCCCCGGCTGGGCAGTTGAACTTGAGATCGACTGTTGCAGCCGCACGTAGATGGCAGTGTTCGCGGGCACTACCAACGGCCTGGCTTCAGTGAATGGCAACTGTTGAGACTGCGCGTGATCATCCGTTGCAGCCGACGTGGGCGCTGTCTTGGCGCCGGCATTGCAACCCGCCGTCACCAGCGCCAGAACCAGCAAACTACATATCGTGATGTGTTTCGAAAAGCCTTTCATTTCAGAACCCCAGGCGATGTGGGGGGCACCGCCGCTAAGGTAACTGCAAGGCAGCTGCCAACAAACTCCTATAATTTTCAATGGCTTAGAGGATCCACAGAGAGTTAAGGCGTGTAGTTTTTACCGCGTCCCGAGTACCTGTTTCTTATCGGGCGCCGTTGCCGGTCATCGCCTCAATTGAGGCTACGGAGGTGGGCTGGATGACAATTCCGTCAAATGCGGTGGCGCCCAGGAGCCGGCCCTGCGCCAGTCCCAGTTTGCGCAATGACCATCCTGTGCTGATCGCGCTCCAGGTGCGCCCGTTGTCGCTCGATCCAAAGACGCTCGTCGACCCTCCGCTCAGCGCCACAATGCGCCGGTTTTCGTCATCGAACTGCACAGCGAGAACGTCAGCCACACGCAGAGTAGTGATTCGCTTCCAGGATTCTCCGGCATCGGTGCTGCGATAAAGACCGCTTCGCGCCGCCAGCCAGATATCTCCGGTGGAGCTTACCGAGACTGAGTTGATGAGGAAGTCGGGTTCGAAGGGACGGCATGGCAGCCAGATTTCGCCGCCATTGACGGAGACAGCAATCGTGTTCCGCCCCGCGACGGCGACCATCTTTCCGGAAACACTGATGTTCGCAGGAGAACTCACACCGGGCAGCGCTTCTTTGTGCCATGTTTCACCGGCGTCAGAGCTTGTAAAGAAGCCATTGGCGGTAGCCGCAAACCATCGTTCTGCGCTGCTGTCGAGTGCCAGGATTCGCGTGTTCAACTCTGAAGCCATGGCGTTGCGGGCAGCCGCCCTGTTTCCGGTCGCGCTGTTCCTGCCCGGGAGCGCCGTCCGTGCGATCCACGCCGATGCGCCCGGCTTGAGCTGGAAGATGCCGTGGTCCGTTCCTGCCAGAATGGATTCATCTGGAGTCTGGCGAAGAACGAAGACGTCGCGTCCGTCCAGGCCATTGCTCAGTTGTCGCCAGCTCTGGCCGGCATCGCGCGAAACGAAGACGCCGCCAAATTCCTTGTCGCTGAGCAACCCGGCGTAGATGAGCGAACTGTCTCTGCGGTCCACCAGCAACGCTGCGGTCTGGCGATGAGTAAATCCGCGATTTGACGGCGTGAAGGTCGAGCCGCCGTCATCGCTGGCCAGAACCCCGCCTCGGTCGGTCGCCAGCAGGACGCGCGAAGGCCGCCGCGGGTCCACCAGCACGTCATTGATAACAACGTTGGCCCCGGTCATGCGCTTCCATGCCGCACCCGAATCAATGGTCTTCCATAACCCTTCCGTGGTGCCCGCGTAGATCACGTTGTGCTCGGCTGGGTCCATCTGCAGCATGCGCGTGCGCCGCGCGGAGTAAGGAATGCCCTGAATCTTGCGGAACAGTTCGCCCGCAGATTCGCTGCGATAAATTCCTGAGCAGGCGCTGATGAAGAGATTGGCCGGTTGCGCCGGATCGACGATGATGGAAAACACATCGGAGTCGTCGATCACGCCCTTCCTGATGCTGTGCCAGCTCTTGCCGCCATCCTCGGTCTTCCACGGCAAATGCCAGGTCCCGGCGTAAATCACCTCAGGATTCACAGGGTCGATGGCGATCGATTCAACGTTCTTGATTTCGGCGTGGTCCGGCGGCGAGATGCGCTCCCACGTGCCGCCGCCGTCGCGGCTGCGATAAATCCCATCAAGCGCGCCCGCCACCAGGACCTGCGGATCGCTCGGTGCAAGGCCCAGTGCGCGCAGTGATTTGCCATGCAGATCGGCGATCATCTCCCAGTTCCTGCCCCCGTCCTTACTGCGGAAAAGATCGCCGTCACTTGCGGGCAACTGGGCGTTCCATGCCGCCACGAACATGTGCTTCGGTTCTGCCGGATCGATCACGATGTGATCCAGCACCATCTCCGCGGAACTGCCCAGATGGGCAAAACGCGACCACGTTTTGCCGTTGTTGTTCGAGACATAAAGATTGCCGGCGCTGGTGCCGAGAAATATGTGGTCAGGGTCTTTCGGATCGAAGGCAAGACTGCGCGCCGTGCCACCGTCCGGCCCGAGAGGCTGCCACGCCTGCTGCGCACACGCCAGGTTCGAGATCAGCAACGCCGTCAAGATTGCCGGAATGGTTCGCGCCATTCGCATCGGTAAAAATGTGTCACCTGGAGAGACACCAGCTTGCCACGTCCATCTATTTTCAACAAGTTACCGAAGGACATTTTGGTCGCTAATCCTGGCAAAAGCCGGGCCGCCTGAAAGCAAAAGCACGGCCGCGCGGGCCGTGCTTTCTGGATTGATTTTGCTTGAACTCTACTTCTTAGCTTGCTGCGGCGTTTCCACACTCAAAACATGCAGCAGAATCTGGGTGCCCGAGTCCAGCTTTACATTCTGAGTGTTTGACACGATCACAGGCCCGGGTGTGGTGGCGGTGGCGCCCGGCGTCAGGCTCAGCCCTTTCAGACCAAAGACTCCCTGTGGCATGCCCACGCTCATGGGGGTACCGCCGCTGGTTGTTTCCAGTGACGCGGCAGAACTCCCGGTAGCGGTGTGGGTGCTGGGCGACTGTTTGACTTTGAGCGGCGCCTGCAACGCAGTGCCGGCGTTCGCTTCGGACATGGCCGTCGATTGCGAGGGCGCGGTCGTTGACGCGCGGCCGGCGTTTGGTCCGCTGGACCGCGATTGACTGTTGGGGCTGGGCCCACGCAGGTCTCCCATGATCATGGAGGGCGGCAGCATCTGCGAAGGCTCGTCGACGCGTGAGTGTCTCGTGACCGGAGGCCTCACCGTCTGCACGACCGCCTGGAAGTTCACATCCTGGAAGTGCTTCAGCACAATGCGGTCAAAAACAATGCCCAGCCGCGATTCGTTGTTGCTGGCATCGCGCGCGTTGACCTCGGTTACGTGCCCAATGATCTGCGTTTCCGCGGGAATAATCAGCTTGCCGTGCGAGATCACGTCCTGGCTGACCTCAGCCTTGATCTTGTCGCCCGGCTTGAGCTTGCTCGCTTTCAACGGCCTGCTCAATTCCACCAGCAGATAGGAACCGCTTTTGTTCTGCGGAGCAGCGGCGGGTTGGTTCGGGGTTGAACTGTTCGATGTTAAGGCAGGGTTGGGGGATGGAGCTTGCTGTGCCGGCTTTTCATCGGCAGCCATCTGGCCGATGCCGGCTGCATACGCTTGCGAACTTGCCGGCCACGCGCTTACGAGAACTACGGCTGCAATCCAGTAGCTTTTCATGCTGCACCTCGTGAAAGAAGCACCGGGAGCCCGTTGGTAAGGACTCCATTGTGCATCAACCCGCGCGAAAGATAAACACAAATAAAGCAGATGGAACTTGGGCCGGCAGAGGTTGTCGCCGGAAACAACTCTCGCCAGTTTCCGGCATAAGGCGAAAAGCGAAAGCGGCCAGGACCCTGGATCCTGGCCGCAGGAAAGCGCCTGGTTTCGCTTACTTCGCCGCGGCCGCGCCGGTAACCTGCAACACCATTTGCGTCCCGGTATCGAGCTTGACGTTGCGGCTGGTCGAGCTGATCACCGAACCCTGCGCGCTGCCGGCAGCCGCCGTATTCAGCGCCACCCCCTGCATCCCGATCACGCCTCGGCTCGCGGTGCTCAACGTCCCATTTGCCGCTGCGCCAACTGTGTTGTTCACTGAACCATTGACGGCGCCGGTAGTTGAACCAGCGACGTTGCCTGCGGTATTGCTGACCCCGCCAACGGCTGAGCCCGCTGTGTTCGTTACGCCGCCCACGGCTCCGCCCAGAGGACTACCGCCCCCGGGATTGCTGCGGCCCATGCCTCCGCCGCCGCCCATGCCTCCGCTCAGAGCGCCGCTCTCATCGCCTGCCAAAGAGCTAGTTGCCTGCACCGGAGGCGCCACGGCCTGGATCACGCTGTTGAAAGAAACCTCTTCTCCGCCTTTTACAATCGCCTTGTCGAATACGATTCCCAGCTTGGACTCGGCGTTCTCTTTGCTCTTGGCCTGCGCCTCAGTCACGTGGCCCACCAGCTTCGATCCTCTATGCAGGACGACCTTGCCGTTCGATTTCACATCCTGGGTCAGCTTAGCGGTGACCTCGTCACCCGATTTGGCCTTTTTGGCGTCGACACCTTTCGTCAATTCCGCCTGCAATGCGGTTCCGCTGGCCAGGTCCGCGGAAAGATTCCCCGCGCCGGCTGAGGCTGCGCCCGCCGCGTTGCCGCCGGCCGATGCGCCTGAATTGGCATGCTGGTCTTTAGTATTCTTGCTGTCTTTTTCGTGCGACGCCTGCGCGTTGGCGTTCGCGTCCACATTGGCTGAAGCGCCGGAGGTCTGTGCGCTCTGGCTGGTGCTGGCTCCCGCGCCCGCCTGACCTGGGGTCACGGAAGCGTTTCCCGACGCGGAGCCGCTGGCGGAGGTCTGCGCCATGGCGCCCGCCGTTAAAATGCCCGCTGCAATTGCGGCTATCCAATACTTCTTAATCGTCATCGCTTGTCCTTTCACTCCTTAATTCTGAATGTTCTCAATACCGGGGAATGCAAAGTGGCCTTGTGGTGGATTCAGATGCAATTTCCCCGGAAAACGTCTACTCTGGATGTAAGTCCCTTCGATTGAGCATTTTATATATCATATAGACTTTTTTACACGGTTTTACATCTAAACCAGAGTTGCTCCCGGTTCAGCAATTATCCCTTGGTGTAAGCTCTCAAAAGAAAGGAAATAAGGTTGAGCGTACAGGAAAAAGTCCTCATTGTGGAAGACGAAGAGAACGAACGCTCAGGACTGGCTGACCTGGTCTCCGCCTGGGGCTATCGCACCGAAACTGCGAAGGATGGGCTGGAAGGACTGGAGAAAGTTGCGGCCTGGTCGCCGGGCATCGTGATCACTGACTTCCGCATGCCCCGCATGGATGGCCTGGAATTGCTGCAGCGCCTGGCTGACCAGCCGCAGCAGATCGCCGTGGTGCTGCTGACGGCGCAGGGCAGCATTGACGTCGCCGTCGACGCCATGAAATCCGGCGCCTATGACTTTATCCAGAAGCCTGTGGATACGACGCGGCTGAAGCAGATCCTGCAGAACGCGGCGCGGCAGCGCGGCACGGCCATCGAACTGGAAGCCACCAAGCGCAAGCTGCGCGATACCGGCCTCTTCGGCCAGATGGTGGGCGCATCGCGGGCGATGCAGGAAGTCTTTCATCTGGTCGAGATGGTGGCGCCCAGCACCGCATCCGTGCTCATTACCGGAGAAAGCGGAACGGGAAAAGAGATGGTGGCGCGCACCATTCACGACATGAGTCCCCGAAAGTCAAAGCCGTTTGTCGCCATCAACTGCTCGGCCATCCCGGAGACGCTGATCGAAAGCGAAATCTTTGGCCACGAAAAAGGCGCGTTCACCGGCGCCATGGAGCGCCGCGCCGGCTGCTTTGAGCTGGCGGAAGAAGGCACGCTGCTGCTGGATGAGATCGGCGAGATGCCTGCGGCCACGCAGGCCAAGCTGCTGCGCGTGCTGGAAGACCACAAGTTGCGCCGGCTGGGTAGCAAAGTGGAAACGCCGGTCGATGTGCGCGTTCTGGCCGCCACCAACAAAATTCCGGAAGAAGCTGTTGCCAAGGGCGAGCTGCGCGGGGACCTTTACTATCGGCTGAACGTTTTCAACATTCATCTGCCGCCGCTCCGCGAACACAAAGAAGATATCCCGCAACTTGTCGATGCGCTGCTGGCCGACATGAATGCGAAGCACGGGCGCGATGTGGCCGCGGTCAGCGAACCGGTGCTGCAGATGTTGCAGGGCCACAACTGGCCGGGGAATGTTCGCGAGCTGCGCAACACCATGGAGCGCGCCGTGATCGTCTGCGACAGTCCTATGGTGGAAGTACGCCACCTGCCGCCAAATTTCGGCAGCATGGGGGTAAGGCCGGCGGCCCACGAGGGCGAAGGCATTCACCTGGATGTCGGAACAACCGTGGAGCAGGCGGAGAAGCTGCTCATCCTGAAGACGCTGGCCGCGAGCAACAACAATAAGACTCGGGCGGCTGAGGTCCTCGGCATCAGCCTGAAGACCTTGCACAACAAGCTGAAGGAATACGGCAGCACCGCGGCGGTAGCCAGCGAGGCAACCAACTGAATTTCGGCTTTGCTTTTGCTCTTTGAATGGCCCAAGATTGTAAAAGGACCGCGCACCGCGCGGTCCAGAAGTGATTCATGCCCACCCTGCGCCTGAAAACCAAGCTGGTGATCGCCATTACCGGAATGGTGGTGGCGATTGTGGCCGCGCTCGCCACGCTCTACATCTCTGAGGTTGTCCACCAGCGCGTGCAGCAGGTGTATACCGTTGCTGAAGTCCTCCGCGATCAGATATTCGCGGTTTCAAAACCTACTTTCGATGTCGACCTGAGCAGTTCCAAGCTCGACGTCAACGATCCCAAACAGGTAGAAAATGCCATTGAGGAGTTGCTCCAATCGGATACGGGCATCGGTTCGCTGCTGGATTCAGTGACCAGCGAACCGAATATTCTTGATGCCTCCATTGTCGATGCCGACGGGCTGGCGCTCCTGCATACTAATCCGGTATTGCAGGGCACGATCATTTCACCGCGCCCGGAGTTTTCCACGCTGCAAAACGCAGGCTTGCGCCAGCAGTTGAAGGTAATTTACGGCTCGCCGCAAACCTACGATGTGCGGCTTCCGCTGGTCCGCTCCGGCAAGCCGTTTGGCGAGGTGCGCGTAGGCGTGAGCACTATCCTGCTAAAGAACACGCTCAAGCCGCAGATCCAGCACGCGCTCATTTATTCCGGGGCGGCGATCATCCTCAGCCTGATCCTGGCTGCCGGCGTTTCAAACCTGGCATTGCGCCCGCTTGCGGCCATCAACCGCCGCCTCGATTTGATTACTGCCGGCAAAGTGGAACCCGCGGAGGACGAGGCCAAACGCGCGGACGAATTTGGCACGGTTTCCACCAAAATCGAACGACTGGGCCGGCAGATGCGCGACGCCAGAGAGGTCTTCTCCGCCTTGAAGGAAAATCTGGACCAGATGATGGCCAACCTTCAGGACGGAGTCATGCTGTTCACCAGCGACTTCAATGTCGTGCTGGTCAGCGCCTCCGTGGAGCGCTTCCTGGGCAAGCCTCGAGCTGAAATGCTCGGCCGGCATCCACAGGAGATTTTTTCCCGCGAGTCACGCCTGGGCCGCGCGGTACTGGAGGCGTTTGAGACGCGAACTCCTCTGGTAGGCGCTGAGATTGAGAATGACCAGGGAAGACACGTGCAGGTGTCGCTCGATTTCATCGAGGAGAGCGGGGAGCGCATCGGCGCGCTGCTCAATCTGCGAGACGCCGAATCCGTCCATCGCATTGAAGACGAAATCGAGCTCTCGCGCCGGCTGGCCGCGATCGGCCGCCTTACCTCGGGCGTGGCGCACGAGGTCAAGAATCCGATCAATGCCATTGTCGTGCACCTGGAAGTATTGCGGCAGAAGATGAAGGAACTCGATCCCGATACAAAGCGCCATGTGGACGTGATCGGAAGCGAAATTCAGCGCCTCGACCGCGTGGTGCAGACCCTGGTGGACTTCACCCGGCCGGTCGAGCTTCGCCTGAGCGACATGGACCTGCGCAAAGTGGTGGAAGACGTCGTCATGCTGGCCTCGCCCGCCGCGGAGCGGCACAGGGTGTCCATTGAGCGCGACCCCAGCCAGGAGGCGTTGCAGGTGCGGATCGACTCTGACCTGGTCAAACAGGCGATCCTCAACATCGTGCTCAACGGCGTGCAGGCCATGCCGGAGGGCGGCACCCTGCGTCTTGCCAGCAAACGCGAAGGCGATGTGGCCACGATTATGGTTCGCGACCAGGGCGCTGGCATTCCGGAAAATATTCGCGACAAGATTTTTAATCTATACTTCACCACAAAATCGGGCGGCAGCGGGATCGGCCTGGCCATGGCGTACCGCGTGGTGCAGCTTCACCATGGATCGCTGGAATTTACCTCCATCGTCGATCATGGCACCACGTTTTACTTGCGTTTCCCGCTTGTCGAAGCAGCCACCAACGGCGAACCGCAGGCCGCAGTGGCGCCGGAAGGTTCGGTCAGCAAAGCATGAAA
>DASTJB010000156.1:0-13599 GCA_035717005.1 Candidatus Angelobacter sp. | reverse complement strand
GTAGCCGTAGCCCGCAAAAAGATCCGTAAGCTCCTGGCGCGAAATCCTGGCCAGCACCGTCGGCCCGGCAATCTTGTATCCGTTGAGGTGAAGAACCGGCAGCACAGCGCCGTCGCGCTCGGGATTGAGGAATTTGTTGGAGTGCCAGCTCGTGGCCAGCGCACCGGTTTCCGCTTCGCCGTCGCCCACCACGCAACAGACAAACAAATCCGGATTATCAAAGGCCGCGCCATAGGCATGCAGCAGCGAGTATCCCAGCTCGCCGCCTTCGTTGATCGAGCCCGGCGTGTCGGGCGAAGCGTGGCTGGGAATGCCGTTCGGCCAGGAAAACTGCTGAAACAGCCGCTGCAACCCCGCCGCGTCCTGCGTGATCTTCGGATACAGCTCGCTGTATGTGCCCTCCAGATACGTGTTGGCCACGATCCCCGGCCCGCCGTGCCCCGGCCCGGTCACGTAGATTGCGTTGAGGCCGTTCTTCCTGATCACCCGGTTCATGTGCACGTAAATGAAGTTCAGACCCGGCGTGGTGCCAAAATGCCCGAGCAGCCTCGGCTTGGTGTGCTCAAGCTTGAGCGGCTCGCGCAGCAGCGGATTGTTGCGCAGGTAAATCTGTCCGACCGAAAGGTAGTTCGCGGCGCGCCAGTAGGCATTTATCGCCTGCAGCTCCTGCTCATTCAAAGGCCCGGCTTTTGCGATCACATCTTCATGCGCGAGTGTCTTGGTCATGGCTCAAACCTGTTGTTACACCAGCTAAAATTCTATTCTTCGCCTCTGCGATTTCCCACTCACGTCCGATCGGGCCCGCACTCGTTTGCAGGATAATCCTGGCCGTAGAGACGCAGCATGCTACGTCTCTGCATTGCGGTCCTCGAGAATGATCGGTCCTCGATCATGCTGCCTGAGACATGCGAATACGTCACTCAAGCCGCTGGGGTCTTGCTTTTCCGATCACCAGATCACCCGATCACCCAATGGCTCTTTGGCCCCTCTGCTTTTCTGCAGAATCTGAGCGGAATCGCGCCATTTTCGGTCCCAATTCCACCGATTTTTTGTCATCTTCCAGAGCATCTGGATGCCTTAAGTCCTTGGTTTTCAGATCACCCGATCACCAGATCACCCGATCTCCCGATGCCCCACCCCTACCCCCCTGGTTCGACCCAATTCGACCCAAGGTGACCCAAAGTGACCCAATGCTGGAGCCCCCGGACAGCGCTGCTTTTGCGCTGGCTGGGGTGGCATGCTGAGAGATCATGCTGAGGGTCACAACCCCAAAATGGGAAAACCCGGCATTAAGCCGGGTTGAATCTTTTGTGGCACAGGCACTCCTGCCCGTGCTGCATTCTCATGTGGCACAACAGCTCTTAGCTGTGCCTGCAAACACCATAGCAAAGTACTCGCCACAATGCCACAGGAATTTGCACTTCCTGAGCTTCGAACGCCGCGGTGGTTTTGCTTTTGCTAACTGCTAAATACTAACTACTCAATACTGCCCTACTGCGGCACGCCATTCGGAAACAGCTTCTGCAGAAACTCCTTGTCGTCCAGCATCTTCTTGAACTCCGGCGAGTTCGCCTCTTCCTTCCACTGGTGATCGAAGTCTTTGCTCAGACTCCGGGCCTTGTTGAACTCATCCAGCGCGCCCTGCTTGTCTCCGGTCGCGTAATCCAGAAATCCGAGTTGCATGTAACCGTTCGCGCCATTCGGACGGTAGTGAATCATCTTTTGCGCTGACGCTTTTGCCCCGGCGAAATCCTTCGCCTCAAACGCCTTGTACATGCGGTCGCCGTAGTTGTACGACAGATTCAGGTCCAGCAGCCGCCGCAATTCGGTAAACGGATCGGGATTATCGTCCACGTTGATATAAATGTACCGGTCATTATTGATGTTGCGGCCGCCCTGTTTTTTCACCACCAGCATGGAAGCCGATTGGCGTCCGCGAGAATCGCCGCCGGCGGTGTCTCCGGCTTTTAGCGCCGCGTACAGCTTCTCCGCCAGCTCGCCCTGCGTGGCTTCGAACGCTTTGCCCATCGCTTCCGGCACCTGCGCCCCCACCAGAATGTTCCCCTGCGCCGACCACGTCTTGCCCTGCCGGTCGCCGGCCCACGTCGGTGCCTTCGGCCCGGTGTACGCCGCTACGTTCCCTTTTGCATCCACAATCGCCACCTGGCGCCCGTCTTTGCCTTCGAACTTGTCGTCAGCAAGGATCTTTTTCAGCACTTCCGGCGCTGTCAGCCCCTGGCGCAGCAGATCGAGCGCCTGCTGTCCATAGCCGACGTTTACATTCGCCTGCGTCGCCACGGCGCCCACATCTGCCATCGCCCACGGCACCACCGAGCCGACAGAAAAATAGCGCGACGCCACAGCCACTCCCATCTCGCCGGTTTGCGGATCAATGGCAACGATTGAAAACGTCGAAACCGGCGGAAGCTTCGTCTGCGCCACAGCGGCGCTGAAGCAGATAAGAATCGACGCCCAAACGGCGACGTACAACAAGAGTCTTGTTTTCATGAACCGTTCCTCACATCTCATCATGTTCTGAAGTTCGTCTATTCAAAAAGCACATGCAAATCGGCGCCGGCCAGCCCCAACGTGCATTCACTTGCTGCCCCTGCTGTTTCCGATGACGGCGATCACGTGCGAACGGGGCCCCCAGACCGCGCCGGTTTTGCGCGGGCTGGGGTGGGATCACGTGCGATCGCGGCGATTTCCTACATCTGAATTCCCAGGCAATACGCCAGGACCACAATGGCCAGCACCGCAAGCGACACCAGAGCATACTTGAAATCGCGCTCGCGTAAAAACTGGATCCCGGCCACAACAATGCGCAGCGCGGGCGTAGCCAGCAGGACCAGCAGTCCGGCCGTCACCATCTTGCTCCCCCAGGGCGTGGCCCACTGCAGCAGCAGCCCGGCCACCGTCAGGGCAAACGCCGTATACGCGCCGGCTTTCAGCGTGAGCGAGAGTACGCGGTCGGCGGCCAGGTCCTGGCGGTTCATTGAAGGCCTCCCGTAAGCAATTTGTAGATCATCTCCGCCGCCAGCCAGCCGGTGATCCCAACCAGCAGCAGGAGGATGTAAAACGAGCGCACCTTGGGTGAAATCCTGGCGCCCAGCAGCGATCCGGTAAACACGCCCGCCACCAGCGGCGCCGCAATGTCCATGCGCACGTCCCCGCGTCCCCAGTAGATATAAGCGCTGGTCGCGGCGGTCACTCCGATCATGAAGTTGCTGGTCGCCGCGGCCACCCGCAGCGGAATCTTCATGAACAGTAACATCACCGGGACCTTGATCGGCCCGCCGCCGATTCCCAGCAGTCCGGAGAAGCCTCCGGCGATGAGTGACGCCGCCAGCCCCAGCGGATAATTGTGCGGCGTGTAGTCCGGAATCGATTCTTCCCGCTTCGCCTTGCGTGAGGTCCACGCCTTCCTCACCATGGATCCCGAGCTGTAGAGCAGGAAACAGGCAAACAGAACAGCCAGCGTCCGGCGATTGATGCGGCGCGACACCAGCGCGGCGGCGAGCGCTCCGGCTGTCGTTGCCAGCTCCAGCGTCATCCCCAGCCGGACGTCGGTGACGTGGCGCTCGACGTACTGCGAAGAGGTTGCAGTCGACGTGGCGATCACGCACAACAGCGTTACGCCGATGGCCTGGTGCATCGGCAATCCGAAATAAATGGCCAGCAGCGGAGTTACGATGATGCCGCCGCCCACGCCGGCCAGCGCGCCGAACAGTCCCGCGCCCAGGCCGATCAGCGCCAGCAGAAGCATCGCCGCCGCCGTCACTGTGCGCCGTCTCGCAACATCAGAATGTTGTCATCCTCACGTTTCAATTCCGCTTCCGCGCGCAACACCACGCGCACCGAACCCAGCACCACCACAATTGCCACCACCATCATCACGCGTACCGGCTCACCCCAGAGCCAGCCTTCCAGCAGCGCAATCACCGGCGTGATCAGGCTGATGGTGGAAAGCTGGTAAGGCTGCAGCCTTTTGAGCAGCCAATAATAAATGACGAATGCCGCCGCCGACCCGAACAGCGTTAAAAACGCCATCGCGATCACCGCCGTCCTGCTCCACACGGCGGGACGGTGCGCCTCGAACACCCAGGCCGCCCACAGCAGCACAACCGAGCCGAACATTAATTGCAAACCCGTGGCCACCACCGGGTCGATGTTGCGCAACCGTATCTTGGCATACACCGCTGACCATGAACTCAATGCCATGGAGACCACCACCAGCACTCCCCCGATAATCGATCTGCGGCTTGCGCTCAACTCGGTGATGAACAAGCTCAGCAGCGCTCCAAACGCGATGACCATCGCGTAAACCGCCGTCCGCGGCACCTTGCGATGCATCATCGCCGGCGTGAGCAACGCCACCGTAAGTGGCATGGCAGAGTAGAAAATCGCGGTCATTGAGGACATCACGTGCTGCTCCGCCCAGAAAAGCAATCCATAGGGAACAGCCATCATGGTGAAGCTCAGCACCAGAACCGCCGCCCATTCGCGGCCATCCTGCGGCCAGCGCCGCTTCTGCGCGAGCGCCGCAACCAGCAGCAGCACCGCCGCCGCCACAAACCGCAGCGCCGCCGCCTTGAACGGCGGCACATCGTGCACCACCACGCGGATCGCCAGCCACGTGCTTCCCCAGATCAGGCAGAGCGAGAGGTATCCGAGCAGCTGGCCGCGTGTGAATGTGCGCGCCTGTGAGTTGGCCATGAACTAGCCAGTGTAGCTGATCGTCAGGCATCGACTCTCAGCCGCGCGGGATCCGCCCGCGTCCATGGCTCTCCAGCTCTCATTCTGCATCTAACCGGTTATGGAATTCCTCAAGCGGCCACGCCTCGAACGGGCGAAGGCTCTGGGTGCCAAAATCCGGCCGTATTTCTCTCGAAGATCGGTGTCTCTGCTCCTGATCCTGGTTGGGGTGGCGCTGCTCGGCTATGTTGCCAGCGAATATTGGGGCATGTACCGCAGCCAGCAGCAGCTTGAAGCCGAATGGGAGCGCCAGGCCGCGGCCGCAACTACGCCCGGACAGGCCGTGATCCCGCCGGAGCAGATGCTCACCCGCGTCGTGGTCCCCAAGATTGGCCTGGACGCAATCGTGGTTGAAGGCGCCTCACGCAAAGAGCTTTCAGAAGGCCCGGGCCACATGAAAGAGACCGCCATGCCAGGCCAGCCCGGCAATGCCGTGATCACCGCCCACCGTGACACCTTTTTCCGCCATATCTATGAGCTCGTAAAAGGCGACCGCATTCAGGTCCGCCGCAGCGGCCGCGTCTTCACCTATGAAGTGACCGGCAAAAAAATTGTCATGCCGGATGATATCAGCGTGATCCGCCAGACGCCCGATCCGCAACTCACGCTGATCACCTGCTATCCCGTCTACTACATTGGCCCCGCGCCCAAGCGCCTCGTTGTGTTTTCCCGGCTGATCGATAGCAGCCAGTACGGCCTGGCCCAGACCGCCGGCACGCACTAGCCCTCTCTCATTGTGCCGAAGCCGCGTTCCACTCTTACAATACTGTTGTGGACTCCGTTGACGTAATCATCGCCGGCGCCGGGATTATCGGCCTCTCACTCGCGCTCGAGCTGCGCGAGCGCGGCATGACAGTTCTGGTGCTCGACCGCGCCCAGCCCGGCCAGGAAGCCTCTTCTGCCGCGGCCGGCATGCTCGCAGCCGGAGGTTTTGAAACTCCTGCTGCTCTGCGGCCTCTGGCGCTTGAAAGCGCGCGCCTGTTTCCGGAATACGTACGAAGGCTGGGAGAGCTCTCCGGAATCCAGCCCGATTTCCGCCGCCACGGCACCATCGTCTTCGGCGAGCATGCTGCACCGCCCGAATCGACTCAGCTCTCCGCCGAAGAGCTGCGAAATCGCGAACCGTTCCTGCAGAGCCTCGGCCAGTCCGTGTTTTTTGTCCAGGAAGATAGCGTCGACCCACGGTTGTTGACGAAAGCGGCGCTGGCCGCGGCGCAGAAAGCCGGCGTTGAAATCCGCGGCGATACTGAAGTAAAAAACTTTCGCGCAGCCGGCAACGTCCTCGAAGCCGTAACCAACTCGGGCACGCTCACAGCTGCTCAGGCGGTCAACTGCATGGGTGCTTGGTCCGGCGCTCCGGTAAGACCGCGCAAAGGACAGATGCTGTATCTTCAGCCCGCGCGCCACAGCCTGCTCAAGCATGTAGTGCACGCGCCTGAAGTGTACATTGTTCCGCGCAGCTCGGGAAAAATCCTGCTCGGCGCCACCCTCGAAGACACCGGCTTTGACAAGACCGTCGTACCTTCCGCCATCGAAGTCCTGCGCAGCGCGGCCATCCGCTACCTGCCCGAGCTTGCCTCCGCCCCTGTTGTCGAAAGCTGGGCTGGCCTGCGCCCCGGCACACCCGACGACCTTCCCATCCTTGGCCCGGCCGAGACGCCCGGGCTCTTCATCGCCGGCGGCCATTTCCGCAATGGCATCCTGCTGGCTCCGGTGACGGCGAAGATCATGGCAGATGTGTTGACCGCAAAAACGCCGGCGCTCGACGTCAGCGCCTTTGCGCCCTCGCGTTTCGCCGCGGCAAAAGCCTAAGCTCACGGTCCAAAGCAATCGTTTTTGCTCAAAAACTGCGGCACTCGGCCGCGAATCATGAAAAAATAGACCTCGTGGACCTGGAGTTTCTGCTCATACAGCTGCTGCTCAAGATGGGCGTAGCCACGGCTGTGGCCAGCGCTCTGGGGCGCTCCCTCGAATTCAAGAAGCTCCTGTTCGCCACCCGGCGCTCGCGGGAAAAGAACATTCTCTTCGTCCTTTTTACCTGCATTCCCTTCGCGCTCGGCGTCTACTTCCGCTTTCGCGTCAAAAACTTCCAGTGCGCCGATCTCGGCTTTGAAGCCGCCATTCTGGTCGGAGTGCTCGGCGGACGCGTCGCGGGCACGCTCGGCGGCGCCATCATGTCCCTTCCTGCCCTGTTCTATGGCGAGTGGCTCACTCTGCCAGTCAACGCCGGCGCCGGATTTCTGGCCGGTTCACTCCGCCATTTCTGCCGCAATGAAGAAGAGATCTGGACCTTCTCGCCGTTCATCGACCTCAGCGTCTACCGCTGGGTGAAGCGCAACCTGCGCCATCCGCGCATCGACTGGCAGACCGCGTTTTTCCTGATGATCATCGCGCTCCAAGCCGCGCGGCTTGAGCTGGTTTATGCCGCGCCCAAAGGCTGGCTCTGGGCGCTCTACCTGCCAACGCCCGTCGCGCTGCTGGCGGTCTTTGCCACCGTGGTCGCGACCATCGCCATCCCCATCAAGATCTGGAACCTCACCCGCATTGAGATGAAGCTGGAAGAGCAGGAACGCCTGCTGCTGAAGGCCCGGCTTGACGCGCTGCAAAGCCAGATCAACCCGCATTTCCTGTTCAATACGCTGAACTCCGTGTCGTCGCTGGTCCGCTTTGATCCTGACCGCGCCCGCGAGCTGATCGTAAAGCTCTCAAAAATCCTGCGCCGCCTGCTCGGGAAGCATGACGAGTTCGTGCAGTTGCGCGAAGAGATCGAATTCGTCGACGATTATCTGGATATTGAAGTCGTGCGCTTTGGCCGCGACAAGCTGCGTGTCTACAAGCACCTTGATCCCGAAACGCTGGACATCGTGGTCCCGGCGATCCTGCTCCAGCCGCTGGTGGAAAACTCGATCAAGCACGGGCTGGCCCCCAAGATCGATGGCGGCAGCATCACGGTGCGCAGCCGTATTCAGAACGGCAAGCTCATTATCCAGGTGGAAGACGATGGCGTGGGCATGAGCGCCCCGCCCGCCGTGGTCGCCGAGCAGATGGGCTCCGGACGCGGCATCGGCATGGTGAACGTCGCCGAGCGCCTGCATGTGCTCTTCGGCGATGAAGGCCGCATGACCGTCCAGAGCCGCGACGGCCAGGGCACGCTGGTGGTCCTGGAATTTCCCGTGTTGCAGCAGGACGCTGACGATGGCGTTATTTCGCCGGTTTACGCCGCGCGCTCCAGCACGCGCTCGTAGAATCTCTCGTATTCAGGAATGATCCGGCTTGAGCAGAAGCGCGTCTGCGCTTCCCAGCGGGCGGCTTTCCCCATCTCGCGCAGGCGGTGCTCGTCGGAAAGAATCTCGATTGCACAGCGGGCCATTGTTTCCACGTCGCCCACCTGCGCCAGAAAACCGCTGCGGCCGTGCTCGATCACCTCGGGAACGCCGCCCACAGCCGTCGCCACCGCAGGCACTTCGCAGGCCATGCCTTCAAGCGCAGCCAGGCCGAATGACTCCAGCTCACTCGGCACCAGCAGCAGGTCGGCGACAGAAAGCTTTTCGTACACGCGATCGACCTTGCCCAGAAACTCCACTTTCTTGCGCAGCCCTTTCTGGTTCACCAGCCACTCGGCGCGGGAACGGTCGGGACCATCGCCCATCAGCAGCAGGCGCGAAGGGACTTTTTTCTGCACGCGATCGAAGATTTCGATCACATCGCACAGCCGCTTCACCGGGCGGAAGTTAGAGACGTGCGCCAGGATGCGCTCATCCGGCTTGGCGAATTCTGAGCGGTGCTCTGCCGCCTTGGGATCGCGCCTGTAAACGTCGCAATTGACAAAGTTGTAGATGACTTCAATCGGGTTGCGAATCTCAAACTCCTGCACCGTCCGCTGCTTGAGGTATTCGGAGATCGCCGTCACGCCGTCGCTCTGCTCGATCGCATAGCGCGTCACCGGCAGATAGGAACGGTCAGCACCGACAATGGTGATGTCCGTCCCGTGCAGCGTGGTCACAAACGGCAGCCGGCGGCTCTTGCCGTTATTCTGCGCGGCCAGCATCTGCCGCGCCAGCAGCGCGCTTACCGAGTGCGGAATCGCGTAGTGCACGTGCAGGATGTCAAGATCGTAGATTTCGGCCACCTCGGCCATGCGCGTCGCCAGCGCCAGGTCGTACGGCGGATACTCAAACAGTGGATACTGCGAGACGGTGACTTCGTGAAAAAAAATCTGCGGCTGCGCGGTGTTCAGCCGGATCGGCTGCTGGTAGGCGATGAAATGCACTTCGTGGCCGCGCGCCGCCAGCTCAATGCCAAGCTCGGTGCCGACAACTCCACTGCCGCCGTAGGTGGGATAACAGGTAATGCCGATTTTCATTCGATTTTGCCGACTTGTTTGATTCAGCCCGTGATTAGGGGATTCATTAATCCTTAAAGCTCCGCATACGAAATCAGCTCTATCTTTTGACGGGCCAATGCCTCTTTCGTCTCCGTCGAAGTCAGCGCGCCCAGCTCGATTTCCCGCGACGTCGTCAACCGTGTGCCGGCATTTTTCAAATCCGCATCGGAATACCCCGGATGGCAGACCAGCTCCCACGTGCCCTCAGGCAGGCCTTTGAGGATCGCCGCCAGCATCTTCTGGTCCAGCTTACCGGTTGCGGCAATGCCGACCGTCCCATCCGTCGAAACCATTCCTTCTTCTCTCAGCGCCCGCCGAAACTCCGCGGCGAACATCTGGAAGGTCATCACGCCGGCGCAACGCAGCCACAGCCCGGGCGCGGCAAGCAATGCTCCGCGCGGCCAGGTGCGCAGCGGCTCAAATGGGTTCCTTACCGCGCGGATGCCGCAGGCCCGCGCCGCGCGCAGCACCGGACGCAGCACCTGCGGGAACATGTGCGTGTGCTTGTGGCTGTCGATGTGAGTGAGGGTAAGGCCAAGCGCCTGGATTTTGCCGATCTGCGCCTCGGCTTCGCGCTGGATCTCTTCGGCGGAAAGCTGCCGCCGCACCGCCGCCACCGCAAATTCCTTCAGACTGGTGTGAAATCGGGATGAACCGTTCGTAAGCGAAGCCAGACCGGCCGACACTGGCTCGCCGTCGATAAGAACAACGTGGCACCCGGTCTTTAACCCGGGCCGGGCGTTGGCCATCGCCGCCGCTTCACTGAAGGCCCGCGCATTCGCCATCATTGTCGCCGAGGTAAGCACGCCGGAGTGATTGGCTTCTGCAATGGCGCGGTTCACCCCTGAGGTGAGGCCAAAATCGTCAGCATTGATGATGAGGCGGCGCACCTCGTGAGTCTAACAAACCGCTAACCACAAAGGACACGAAGGACCACAAAGGGAAAAGCAAAGCCTTACGGATGGTGGCTCTCTCTGTTTGGAAAAGCGGCACGGTCTGCATGGAGACACGAGCCAACCTTTGTGTCCCTTCGTGTCCTTTGTGGTTAGGTCAGGCGGTCTTGGCCGCGGGCTGCGGTTCGCGTTCGCCCAGGAACATCTTGATCTTGTCCAGCAGCGCCGGGAAGAGGTCCTCTTTCGCCAGGCAGGCGGAAACGTCCTTGCCGCCGTCGATCGGGCCATAACCGGTTACGATGATCACCGGCACGTCGGGGTTCTTCTCATGGACCTTGCGGGCCAGCTCCACGCCGTTCATGCCGTCCATGCGGAAGTCGGTCACCAGGATGTCAAAATCGTCTTCGTCGAATTTCTTGAGCGCATCCGCGCCGCTGTAAGCGCTCACTGCTCGATAACCCTGCATCTCCAGAATCTCGCAGCTCAGTCTTGCCAGTACTTCATGGTCATCGACGAAGAGGATTGCTCGCATGAAATGCCTCCCTAACAGGACCGGAGTTGGATCGTTTAACAGGACAGGGCGGCCACAGGCTCACGCTGCAGCCTCACTTCTTTGTTTCATCATAGGCCAGAAAAGATGCCTATGGAAGTTCATATTTCTGTAAAAATCTCGTCTTACCTTACTTTACAAGCTCCTGAGGGCCATGAGTTTACTCCCCTTGTGGCGGTAAATACAACGCCGGAATGTTAATGCCTTTCATGAAGTCATTGAAGGCCGGCACGTCCGTTGCCATAATCTGTTTCCAGGCCGCAAGTTGCTGATCCAGCTGTCCGCGCAGGCCCTTGAACGCCTCATATTGCTGCTGGGTGGGTGCGCTGTCGCCGGCCTGCACCAGCGCGCTGAAGGTGTCAAACTGCTCATTCAGCATGTTCGGGAAAGCCAGGTTGGCCTCTGAACCCTTCATGTTGACCTGGATCAGCTGCTCTTCCACCGGGGCCATCTTCTTGTCGAGCGCCGCCGCCCGCTCGATCAGCGGCTTCATCTTGGGATCGTCGTCAAACCGCTGCTGCAAAGCCTTCAGTTCCGCGCGCATCGTGCGGACCTGATTGACTGCTTTGTGCAGGTCGTTGTTCGCATCATTCACCTGCACCGCGAGTTCAAATTGCTTTTGCAGATCTTCCGCCTTCACGTTTTTCATCCGCGGATCCAACACGATCTCCAGCGGCTGTGTCTGGCTCTGTCCGCCGGCCGTCAGCTTGACCGTGTACTTGCCCGGCTGCACCAGCGGACCCTGCGGCCCGATTCCGCTGTAAAACGCGCCCGGAATTTTTACCGGATGCTCCCAGCGCAGGTTCCACGCGTAGCGGTTCATCCCGGCCGAAGCCGGAATTGTGGTGATCTCTTTCACCTGGTCCGGCCACTCCGGAGGCTGCTCTTCACCTTTTTTCTCTTTGCTCGAAAGCGAGCGCACCACTTTCCCGCCGGCATCCAGGATCTCAAGCTTTACTTCATCTTTGGGCGCAGTCTTAAAGTAGTAGTCGAAGATCGCTCCCGGCGGCGGATTATCACCCACCGGCCCGCGCCGGTCGATATCGGTCGGCAAGTGCAGCCGCAACGCGGTCTGCGGCTTGTAGAGATACATTTCCGCGTTCCCTGGCACCGCATCCACCTGACGCAGAGCGGTAATGTCATCCAGCACCCAGAAAGAGCGGCCGTGCGTCGCCACCACCAGATCATCACCGTGGACTTCTAAATCGTGAATCGGAACGGTGGGCAGGTTCAGCTTCAGCGGCTGCCAGTGCCCGCCATCGTCGATCGAGAAGTACACGCCGGTTTCCGTCCCGGCAAACAGGAACCCTTTGCGTTTGGGGTCTTCGCGCACTGAGCGCACGTAAGCGCCTTCCGGAATTCCATTGGCGATCAGGATCCAGTTCTTCCCTGCATCGCGCGTGCGGTAGATATACGGGCGGAGGTCATCCAGCTTGTGGCGGTCAACGGCAATGTAAGCCGTATTGGCATCATGATGTGAGGCTTCAACAATGCTCACCATGCTCCATTCGGGCAGTTCTTTGGGCGTCACGTTCGTCCAGTGCGCGCCGTCGTCTTTGCTCACATGGACCAGGCCATCATCGGTTCCGGCCCAGAGCATGCCGCGCTCCACCGGCGACTCCGCCAACGCAAAAATCGTGTCGTAATACTCGACGCTGGTGATGTCCAGCGTAATCGGCCCGCCCGAGGGCTTCTGCTTGGACTTGTCATTGCGCGTCAGGTCGCCGCTGATCGCCGTCCAGCTCTGCCCGCCGTTGCTCGATTTGAAGACCGACTCCTGGGCCGTGTACATCGTGTTGGGATCGTGCGGAGAGATGAACAGGGGTGAGGTCCAGTTAAAGCGGTGCGGCAGCTTCTCCGCGCCATAACCGGAGTAATCGACCGGCCACACGGATATGTCCACCACCTGTTCCGTGCGCTTGTCAAAGCGCGACGTAAACGCCTCAGCGTTCGCAAACACAATGTTGGGATCGGGCGGATACGGCGCGATGTAGCCGCTCTCTCCGCCGCCCACCGCGTACCAATCCTGCCGTCCGATCACCCCGTCATCGTCGTAGCTCTTGATCGCGATGGTTGAGTTGTCCTGCTGCGCGCCGTAGATGTAGTAAGGCCAGCGATTATCGGTGATCACGTGGTAAAACTGCGCCGTGGGCTGGTTATACTGCGTTGACCACGTGCGCCCGCCGTCAATCGAGATGGTCGCGCCGCCGTCATTGCCATTGATCAGCCGCTCGGGATAGTCAGGATCGATCCACAGCCCGTGATGATCGCCGTGCGGCGCCGGCAGCAGGTTGAAGCTGCGGCCGCCATCCGTTGAGCGGAACAGCCCCGTGTTGAGGACGTACACGGTGTCCGCCGCTTTGGGATCGGCAAAAATGTGGCTGAAGTACCAGGCGCGCTGCCGCAGGCGCCCGTCTTCATTCATACGAATCCAGTTTTCCCCGCCGTCGTCGGAGCGGTACAGCCCGCCTTCCTTCGCTTCGACCATCGCATAAACTTTGTTCGAGTCCGCGCCGGAGACGCTCACGCCGATGCGCCCCAAAATCCCCGCAGGCAGACCGTGACCTTCCAGGTGCGTCCAGGTGGCGCCGCCGTCAGTCGATTTGTAAAGACCGCTGCCCGGCCCGCCGCTGTTCAGGCTCCACGGCGTCCGATAGACCTCCCACAGCGAGGCAAAAAGCGTGTTGGAGTTCCTGGGATCAAACACCACGTCGATAGCGCCGGTCTTCGCGTCCTTGTACAGCACCTTCTTCCACGTGGCGCCGCCATCCGTGGTGCGGAAAAGACCGCGTTCTTCATTCGGCCCGTAGGCATGCCCCAGCGCCGCCACAAAGGCGATGTTCGGGTTCTTCGGATCGACAAGCACCGCGCCAATATGCTGTGAGTCTTTCAGGCCCACGTTCTTCCACGTCTTCCCGCCGTCCACCGATTTGTACACTCCGTTGCCGTAGGAGTTGTTGCCACGAATGCAGCCCTCGCCCGAGCCGACGTAGATCACGTTGTGATCGGAATCCGCC
>DASTJB010000155.1:0-25320 GCA_035717005.1 Candidatus Angelobacter sp. | reverse complement strand
CTATCACGTTAAAATTACAAGGTTTGCCACTGGTGGAAATTCCTGCCTTTTGCGCAAGGGTTCAAGAGAGAGCAATCTTACAAGTCATATAAGTCCTTTCCGGGCAAGCACCTGGAACGGAAATGGAGAGAGTTATGTACGCCGTCATTCGCGCCGGAGGAAAGCAATATCGCGTTTCGCCCGGAGACGTTGTCAACATTGAGAAGCTGCCTGCCGGCGATGGTGACACCATCGAGTTCAATGACGTTCTGGCCGTTTCCAGCCAGGAAGGCACCATTGGACCCGGCGCAGGCGCCGTGGTCAGCGGACAGGTGATGGAGTCCGGCCGCGCCGACAAGATTCTGGTCTTCCACTTCAAGCGCAAAAAACAGTACAAGAAGATTTACGGTCATCGCCAGCCGTTTACCTCCGTGCGGATCACCGAAATTGCCTTCGATGGCGAGCGCTTTACCGCGCCTGACCTGCCGGCGGCGAGGCCGAAGAAGGCCAAAAAGCAGGCCGCAGCCGAAGGTGATGAGTCGGCAGCTACCAAGGCCGCCAAGGGCCGCACGAAGAACAAGCCCAAGGCTGCGAAAAAGACTGCGGCAAAGAAAAGCGGCAAGGGCAAAAAGAAATAAGCGAGAGATCACAACAAGGAATTAAGTCATGGCACACAAAAAAGGTTTAGGCAGTTCAAGAAACGGGCGCGACTCCAATGCGCAGCGGCTGGGAGTAAAGGCGTTCGGCGGACAGTTAGTTCCCGGCGGCACCATCATCGTGCGCCAGCGTGGCACGCGCATCAAACCCGGCGCCAACGTGGGCCGCGGCAAGGACGATACTCTTTTCGCCAAGGTGAGCGGCACCATCAAGTTCGTTGATAAGGGCTCCGGCGGACGCTTCGTCCTGATTGAGCCGGCTGAAACGGCGAAAGCGTAAGTTTCGATTTACGAGTTCAAAACTACAAGCCCCGCTCCAGCAGCGGGGCTTGCAGCGTCAGGGGGTCCCCAGCGGTTTGTGCTGGGGTGCGGGCAGCTCACCTTCGAGCTACCGTGGCCGCAGGCTCCTTCGCATTGCTGGCTGCAGCCGACTTCAGATGGCCTTTGCCGCTGCTTGCTTTCTTGTTCGTCTTCACCGCGACCAGAGTGCGGGGTGATGGCTTGCCTGCGTGCCGGCGCCGCGTGTTCGTGGTGCTGCTCACAGTTCCTGCCGTTCTTGCGGACGACGATTTCACGCCAGCCTGGTTCGTAGATTGTGCAGCCGGGCTCTTTTTCTTGCTCACCACGACTGGCTTTTTCGCGGCGGCTTGAGGCTGGTTATCGAAATGATCGGGGTTGACCTCAAACTGCGCGACGGCCGGAGTCGTCAACTGCAACCACAGGCAAAAGGGCCCCACATACAAGAGGATTCTGAACAACTTCATCACACACTTCTCCTTCAGACACAAAAGGTCTTTCGATGATCTGTTTTTGTGTATGGCCGCGCGTGAGTGGAGTGGCCGTCCACACTTACCCGGTCACAATCAGGGAGTTCCGGCAGCCGTTCCATGGCGCGATGGCAAATGCCGGATGCCAGGCGTTTGTCTCATAGTGCGTGGCCCGCGCAAATCATTACAGGTTTTTGCAGGAGTTCAGGCCAATGGGTAACATTGAGAATTTATGGGCCGGCGGGAAAGGCATTTGCATGGCGAATCAGCCTGAGCAGTCACTGCGTAACATCTCTGACACCGCATTATGGGTTGCGATCTATCGCGCGCGCGAAAGCGAGCGTACGGACGCGCTCTTCCATGATCCCTTTGCGCGCAGGCTGGCCGGAGCGCGCGGAGAGAAGATCGCTCAGGAGCTGGAGAAGTCGCAGCGCTATGAATGGCCCTATGTGTCGCGCACGTGGCGCTTTGACCAGATTATCTCCCAGCAGGTGCAGCAGGGTGCGGACATGGTCATCAACCTCGCCGCCGGGCTCGACACGCGGCCTTACCGCATGGATCTGCCGGCTTCGCTCAGATGGATCGAAGTCGATCTGCCGCCGATGATCGACTACAAAGAAGAGGTGCTTGCCGCCGAGAAGCCGCGTTGCGCGCTGGAGCGCGTGCGGCTCGACCTTTCTGATGTCGCGGCGCGCCGCGCGTTGTTTCAACGGCTGGGCAGCAGCGCAAAGAGAGTGCTGATCGTAACGGAGGGCCTGCTGGTCTACCTTACCCGCGACGAAAACACAGCGCTGGCCGAGGATCTGGCGGCGCAGCCCAGCTTCCGCGAGTGGGCCATCGATCTGTGCTCCCCCGGGCTGCTCAAAATGCTGCAGAAAAACCTGGGCGCTCTGGAAAAAGCCGGCTCGCCGCTCAAATTCGGCCCTGAAGAAGGTCCCGCGTTCTTTCTGCCGGCGGGCTGGAAAGCCGTTGAAGTTTATTCCATGCTGAAGACCGCCGCCAAAATCAAGCGGCTGCCGTTTGGGCTGCGCCTGGTGGCGTTATTGCCGGAATCGAACGGACGCCAGGGCTCGCGGCCATGGGGAGCCGTTGTTCGACTGACGCGGGTGTGAGCGCACGATTCTGAATCGAAGGAGAACGTTTCATGGCAAATAAGGCAAAACCAATCCCCGCGGGTTACCACCACGTCACCCCTTATCTGATCATCAAAGGCGCTGCTGCTGCGATTGATTTCTATAAGCAGGCTTTCGGCGCGGTTGAGGTCATGCGCATGCCGCAGCCGGACGGACGTATCGGCCATGCTGAGCTCAAATTCGGCGACTCGCACGTGATGCTGGCCGACGAATTTCCCCAGATGAACGTCGTGGGTCCTAAAACGCTCGGCAACAGCTCGGTCGGCCTGCTGCTGTACGTCGACGACGTGGACAAGACGGTCGAACGCGCGCTGGCTCTCGGCAGCGCCATCATCAAGCCCGTGGCCGACCAGTTTTATGGCGACCGCACCGGCACCATCGAAGACCCGTTTGGACACAAGTGGACTGTGGCTTGCCATATCGAGGACGTGTCGCCCGAGGAAATGCAGCGAAGAATGGCAGTGGCCGCGAAGAAATGATTTGATTTTCGCTGCGGCGCCGTCAGGCCCCGCGCTCTCGCCGGAGCTGGTTGCGTCGCGCGAATCGGCGAACCGGCCTGTACAATCAAATAATAGGCATGTTCATTGATGAAGCAGTGATTCGCGTGAAGGCCGGCGACGGAGGCAACGGATGCATGGCCTTTCGCCGGGAGAAGTTTGTCCCGCGCGGCGGCCCCTCCGGCGGCGACGGCGGCCGCGGCGGCGACGTTGTCATGGAATCGAGCGAGCGCCACAATACGCTGGTCCACTTCCGCTTCAATCCCGAATACAAGGCGGAGCGCGGACGCCACGGCGAGGGCTCCAACTGCACCGGTCGCGATGGCGACAGCGTCATCCTGAAAGTTCCCGTGGGAACGATTCTTTATGACAAAGAGACCGGCGAGCGCATTCACGATTTTTCCCTGCCCGATGAGCGCATCGTGGTCGCGCACGGCGGGCGCGGCGGACGCGGCAACCAGCATTTTGCCACCAGCACGCACCAGGCGCCGCGCGAGCATGAGCAGGGCTTCCCGGGAGAAGAAAGAACTCTGCGCCTCGAGTTGAAGCTGCTGGCCGATGTCGGCCTGGTCGGTTACCCCAACGTCGGCAAGTCGACGCTGGTCTCGCGCATCTCAGCCGCCAAGCCCAAGATCGCAGATTATCCCTTCACTACCCTCCAACCGAATCTCGGCGTGGTGACCATCGGCGAGATGCCGCACGAAGATAGCTACGTTGTGGCCGACATTCCCGGGTTGATCGAAGGCGCGCACCTCGGCACCGGGCTCGGTACGCAGTTCCTGCGTCACATTGAGCGCACGCGCGTCCTGGCGCACGTGGTCGATGTCTCTGATGCCAGCGGCCGCCCTGATCCAGTCGCCGACTACAACGTCATCATGGGTGAGCTGGAAAGCTTTGGCGCCGGCCTGGAGAAGAAACCGATGGTCCTGGTGGCCTCCAAGATGGACGTCGCCAATCCGGAGAAGATCGCCACGCTGCGCAGGCATGCAAAGAAGCTGAGGCTCGATCTTTACGAGATATCCGCCGTGACCGGCAAAGGTATTCCTGAGCTGAAATATGCGCTGGGCCGGCGCATAGCTGAGATCCGCGCCGGCACCTACGCGCCCGCTGCGCCGAAAGCGAGAAAAGCAGCTGCCGCGCGCAAGGCCAAAAAGAAAGCTGCAGGCGTGAAGCGCATTTCCAAGCGCGCGGCCTTCAAAAAGAGGCAGAGCAGATAGAGAGACGCTCAAGCGGTTTGGAGCGAAGGGGACAAAAAGGAAGCGGCGAGGCCCGAGTGGCGCCGAGCCGCCTGCTTTAGGAGCAAAAGAGCAGTTTGCAGGTGCGAAGCTCGTAAGCGGTTTGGAGCGAAGCGACAAAAATGAAGACAGCTTTGTTTGGCGGTACCTTCGATCCTGTGCATCTCGGGCACTTGGCCGTGGCGCGCGCGGCAGCCGATCACTTCGATCTCGGCCGCGTTTACTTCGTTCCTGCCGATCTGCCGCCGCACAAGCAGAAGCGTCCGCTCACAAACTTCCAGCACCGCTTTGCCATGCTGGCTCTGGCCACGGCCGACGATCCGCGTTTTGTGCCGTCACTGCTTGATTCCCACACCGGCCAGCCCAATTACTCGATCGACACGGTGCGCCGCCTGAAAGCCACGCTCAGGAAGAGTGACAAGCTGTATTTCCTGATCGGCATGGATGCCTTCAAGGACATCGCCTCCTGGTACAAGCCGGTCGAGCTGCTTGCTGAAGTCGAATTCATTGTTGTCAGCCGGCCTGGATCTTCCCTGGCCGATATCGGCAAGGCATTGCCCGGGTCTCTGCGTCCCAATGAAGCGACGCTGCGTGCCGTCCGTCACCAGCGCGCCCAAGGCACCATAGCTGTGCCCGGCGCCACCATTCACCTGCTCGGCGAAGTGCATGAAAGGGCCTCCTCTACGCACATACGCGCCGCCGCCCACAAATCCGTCACGCAACTCAGCCGCTTCGTCCCGCGGCTGGTTGCCGAATATATAAAGAAAGAGCGTCTCTACATCGATCCCGCGGCTGCGCGCTCTGGGCTGACAAGCGGCGTGCTACAGCAGCGTCAGCCGCTGGTCGCGAAGATGAAATTGCAAAGCGGTGTGGAGCGAAGCGACAGCAACAAATCCAGCGGGCATTCCGCGCTGAGACCGCCCACGCGCCGAAGCCCGGGGTCCCCAGCGCGCGCCGGTTTTGCGCGTGCTGGGGTGGAAAGTGCGTGCATCAGGAGCACGAAAAATTTGAAGCGGTCGACGATCGCGGGCGGTTTGGAGCGAAGCGACAAGAAAAAAGTGCTATCTTTTGAAGAGCCCCGCCACCCTCATGCGGGCAGGAGTCATAAGAACGGATGAGTCTCGAGATCAGGCAGCAGGTTGCGCTCGCGGTCAAGGCCATTGAAGGCAAAAAAGGCGAAAACGTAGCCATTCTGGAAATGGACCGCTCGAGCGGCGCTTTTACTGATTATTTTATCCTCTGCTCCGGCACTAACCCGCGCCAGATCCAGGCCATTGCCGATGATGTGCAGAAGCAGCTCGCCGAGGCCAGCCAGCGCCCCAACAGCGTGGAAGGCTACAACCAGGCGGAATGGGTCCTGCTGGATTACGTTCACTTTGTACTGCATATCTTTTCCGAGCGCGCGCGCCACTTCTACGATCTTGAGCGCCTCTGGAAGTCGGCGCACCGCCTGACGCCCGCCGATCTGGCCAAGAAGCCGGCGTCCAGAAAGAAAGCCAAAAAAGCCGTAGCCAAAAAGAAATCGACGCGGCGCCGGACTGCCGTTCGCAGCAAAGCCCACGCACGAAACAAAAAGAAATCGCGGAAATCGGCGTGAAACTGCAGATCGCCTGGATCGGCAAGACGAAGGAAGCTGCAATCCGCGCGCTTACTGATGAGTACCTGAAGCGCATCTCGCGCTTTTTGGGCGCTGAATCGCATGAAATGCAGAGTGAGCAGGCCTTGCTCGACCTGGCAGCCGGAACCAGCGGGCGCACGGCGCCGGTGCTCATCCTGCTCGATGCCCGCGGCCGCCAGTTCACCTCAGAGGAGTTTGCCGAGCTCCTTCGCGACCAGCAGGACCGCGGCACGCAGAACCTCTTTTTCGCCATTGGCCCGGCTGACGGCTTCAGTGACAAGGCGCGCCACTCCGCTGACCTGATTCTCTCCTTCGGCAAAATGACCCTGGCGCACGAACTTGCCCGCGTGGTCCTGCTGGAACAGATCTACCGGGCATTCACGATTCTCCGCGGACACCCCTACCATACCGGCCATTAGCCTGCATACCTAAGTACAAGAATCTAAAGCATAAACCCGCCCGAGCCCCGTCCGGAGCTTGACGCCGGGGAACCCACATCTGAAAATCATAGGATTAGGTAATAGCGTCGATCCGGAAAGTTGAGTCAAGACTTTGGCGTGGTTTAAACGGGAATCCAGCGAGATCCAGACAACAGACGAAAAGCGCGTGCGCACAGAAGGCCTCTGGGTCAAGTGTGAAGGCTGCCGGCAGATCATCTGGAAGAAGGAGCTGGAGGACAATCTCAACGTCTGCACCAAGTGCGATTACCACTTCCGTATCGACGCCGCGCAGCGCGTGATGCTGCTGCTGGACGAAAACAGCATCGAAACGCACGATGAAAACCTGGAATCTACCGACCCGCTGAATTTTTCCGATACCCGCCCCTACAAATCCCGGCTGGAAAAGAGCAAAGCCACAACCGGTCTCAAAGACGCCATCATCAATGCCAATGGCACCATGCACGGCCGGCCGGTGATTGTGAGCGCCATGGAGTACTCCTTCATCGGCGGCAGCATGGGCGCCGTGGTTGGTGAGGCGATTACCCGCGCCATTGAACGCTCGATTCACGACCGCAAGCCGCTCATCGTGGTTTCAGCCTCCGGCGGGGCCCGCATGATGGAGGGCGTGGTCAGCCTGATGCAGATGGCCAAGATTTCGGCGGCGTTGGCGCGGCTGGATTCTGCGCGCGTGCCGTATATCTCCGTGCTGACTGACCCGACCACCGGCGGCGTTACGGCTTCCTACGCCATGCTCGGCGACCTCAATATCGCCGAGCCGGGTGCGCTGATTGGCTTTGCCGGGCCGCGCGTGATCGAACAGACCATCCGCCAGAAACTTCCTGAAGGCTTCCAGACCAGCGAATTCCTTCTCCAGCACGGCATGCTCGATGCTGTGGTCCATCGCAAGGAGATGAAGACCTACATTTCTCGCGCTCTTGACTTCATGGCGCCGAAGGCCGCCTGAGCGTGGCTGTCTCCTATGAATCGGCCGTAGCCGACCTGCTGGCGCTCGGCCACGAGCTTACCTCAAGCCGCAAATTTGATCTCGCGCACATGCGCACTCTTGCCGGAGCGTTGGGAAATCCGCAGCGGCGGTTTCCGAGCGTGCTGATTGCCGGAACCAACGGCAAGGGCTCCACCGCCGCCACCCTGGCCAGCATTGTTCAGGCGGCTGGATATCGCACTGCTCTTTACACCTCACCTCACCTGCTGTGCGTAAATGAGCGCATGCAGATCAATGGCGAGCCCATCAGCGACGCCGAGTTTGCTCTCATCTATGACCGCGTTCAAGCTGCTGCCAAAGCGCTGGTCGCCGCCGGCGAACTACCGTGGCATCCAAGCTTCTTTGAGATGCTTACCGCCATGGCGTTTGAGTATTTTGCCAGCGCCGGGGTGGAATTGGCGGTGCTTGAAGTGGGCATGGGCGGCCGGCTGGACGCCACCAATATTGTGGATCCGTGCCTCTCCGTCATAACCGATATTGACTTCGATCACCAGAAATTCCTGGGCAACACATTGCCGGAGATCGCCCGGGAAAAGGCCGGCATTTTGCGGCCGAACGGCGCGGTCATCCTGCTGCCGCAGCACCCACAAGTGAATGACACGTTGGGGAAGGCCATCATGGAACGCAATGCGCGCGCGATCAGCGCGGTGAAGCATATGCCGCCGCTGGTTCCGGGAGCTGACGATTTCGCGCTTGCTGATGCAACTCCGCGCAATCGCTTTACGCTTTCCATCATGGATGAGGAGATCCTGGTGGATTCTCCTCTGCCCGGCCGCCATCAGCTGCGCAATCTCGCGCTGGCGATCACTGCCGCCGAAGAGCTGAACCAATGCGGTTTTCGCATTTCGCCCCGAAGCGTAGCGCAAGGCATTCGCGATACGCGCTGGCCTGCGCGTTTTCAGGTCATCCCAGGCAGTGATGATTTCCCGGAAACCGTGCTCGATGTTGCCCACAACCCCGCCGGCGCGTGGGCATTGCGTTCAGCGCTCTCGACTTATTATCAAGACCGTCCTTTGGTCTGCGTTTTCGGCGCCATGCGCGACAAAGCGATTACGGAAATCGCCGGAATCCTGTTTCCACTGGCCGAACATGTGATCGCCACCCATGCCGATAATCCGCGCGCCGCCACGCCCCAGGAAATCGCGACGGCGGCAGCGCACACGCATGCGGAGATCCTCCAGGAGACTACCGTGCGTGCCGCCCTGAAGCGCGCCCGCATCCTTGCCGGGAACAAAAGAGTGGTCGTGATCACCGGCTCGATTTACATTGTAGGAGAGGCGCTCGGGATTCTTGCAGCGCGCCCGGTGCGGCAGAGCGTGTGATCGAACTCCAGGCTCAAACGGCTCAGGAACTCCGCGGATTGCCTTTCTGGCTTTCCCGCCTGCGCTCCTATTTCCTCTGGGACCCGCTGATCTGGCTCTATACCATCGTTCTTGGAGCCCTGTCTCTGCTGTGTTCGTTTTTCGATAGGTCAGGGCGAATTCAGCACGGGTTTGCACGCGCGTGGTCGAACGCGATCCTGGGAACGATTGGCGCCAGGCCGCAGGTGGTAGGCCTGGAGAAGATCGATATCTCGAAGGCGCAGGTCTACGTCGTCAATCATCTCTCCGCCCTCGATATCCCGGTGCTGTTTGCGTATCTGCCTTTTCAGTTCAGGATCCTGGCTAAGAAGGAATTATTTCGCTATCCCTTTATGGGCTGGCATCTCAGCCGCTCAGGACAGATTCCGGTGGTGCTTGAAAATCCCAAGGCGTCGGTGCGCAGTCTCACTCGCGCCGTGGCGGCGCTGAAGGAAGGAAAATCGCTGGTGATTTTTCCTGAAGGCGGGCGCTCGCCCGATGGCCAGCTGCAACCTTTCATGGGTGGCGCATTCTTCGCCGCGCTTCGAGCACAGGTGGATGTGGTGCCCATGGCGCTGGTGGGAACTTACGAGATGTTGAAGATGAATACCTGGCACATCAAGCCGGGACCCATTTATCTGCTGGTTGGCGAGCCCATCTCCACCGTGGGCCTGACCACCCGTGATCTGGAGAAGGTGAGCCAGAAGGCGCAGGATGAGATTGCAAGGCTCTACTATTCGCACTCGGTGGTCCCTGATCTGCGTGGAGAGAAGCTTGTGAGGCACGAACCACAGCAGTAAAAGTGGGCCAGAACCCTCCGGCAGAGATGATAATCGGATGAAAAAGGACGCAAATCCCGGCAGCGGTGGCCAAAGGCCGCGTATCGCGGTCCCAGAACCATGCTCCTACGATCCGGAATACAGCAATCGTGCTCTTCCTGCTTACTTGAGCGCGCTTGAGGCAGCCGGCGGCGAACCGGTCGTGGTCCCGCTTGCCAGCTCGCCGGAAGATATTGCCAGACTGGTTACCGGTTGCTCTGCCGTGCTGTTGCCGGGGAGCAAGGCCGATCTGGATCCGCAAAAATATAATGCACCGAAACAACCGGAAACGAATGCCGCAGACTCTTTGCGCGACGCCGCTGACGAGCTTCTTCTCCAGGACGCATACAACCTGCGCAAGCCGGTATTCGGCATTTGCTACGGACTGCAATCGCTGAACGTCTGGCGTAGCGGAACGCTGGTGCAACACATTCATTCCGCCATCAACCATTCTGCCGGCGCGAAGATACAGGTGGCGCACAACGTCCAGGTTGAACCGGATTCACAGCTGCAACGGATCACCGGCGCAAAGAGCCACTCACTTCCGGTAAATTCAAGCCATCACCAGGCGGCCGAGATTGTAGGCGACGGCCTGCGCGTTACCGCGCGCTGCCCGAATGACGGAGTCATCGAGGCAATTGAGGGCACGCTGCCCGAACATTATGTGCTGGCCGTACAGTGGCATCCTGAGCGCGGTTTTGAGCACGATGCTGTTTCCGCAGATCTGTTCCGCTCATTTGTGAACGCAGCCTCGGACTGGAACAACAAAAACGCATAACTGCCTCGCCTTTTTTCTCCTGCCGTATCCCGCCTGAGTGTGTTCAGCAGCAGCATTGATTGTGCTCACGTCTCTTCCTAAAATGGCTTCGTTCCCCGCCAGAAACAGATTTCTGTTCCCCGGGACGCGTTGGTTATGCCGAATGGGAGGTTCAGACCAGGAGATCGTGTACCGGTCACGGGCGTCTATACGGCAAGGCATGGGCAACACAGAGGGTCACATGAGGTTCTCGCTACCGAAGGCGACAAGTTCCCCAGTTGCCATAAGTGCGGAGACAGTGTGAGCTTTGCCTTGTCTCAGACGGCCACTCGACTGGACGATGAGGGAGGCTTGGGCCGGGCACAAAAGGCCAAAGCCACAAAAAGACGAAAGAGAAAGTCTGCGGGCGGCGCTTAGGACGAGGCTTGCACGCGGTGGCAGTTGTTCCGTATCGTACTTTCCATGCCGGAGAGTGGGGTCGTGCTGTCGCTGGAAGGCCGGGTTGCGGTGGTCACCGGAGGATCGCGGGGCATCGGGGCCGCCATTGTGCGGCTCTTTGCCCAGGCGGGCGCCCGTGTCGTCTTCAACTATCAAAAAGCCGCGGCCGAAGCCGAGAGGCTTGCGACTGAATGTGGCGGTAGAGCGCGTTGCATTGCCGTGCAGGCTGAGCTTTCTTCCAGCAGCGCCGCGAAGACGTTGATTGACGCTGCCACCAAGCACTTCGGGCGGCTGGATATAGTTGTCGGCAACCACGGTGTGTGGCCGCCGCATGATGTGCCCATCGACCAGATGAGCGATGAGCAATGGCGTTCCACACAGGCCATCAACGTGGAAAGTCTTTTCGGCCTGGTGAAGTACGGCGTGGCCCAAATGAAGAAGCAGAGCTCCGGAGGTCACGTGGTCCTGATCAGTTCGACGGCGGGTCAGCGGGGCGAAGCCTACCACTGCGACTATGCTGCCAGCAAAGGCGCGATCATCAGCATGGTCAAGGGCCTTTCAACCGAATTGGCCAGGCATGGCATTTATGTGAATTGTGTGGCGCCGGGTTGGGTCGAAACCGACATGGCTGCTCCTGCGCTGCACGATCCGGAAATCAGCAAGCGCGTTTTTTCCACCATTCCGCTGGGCCGCGCGGGAAAGCCCGAAGAAATCGCTGCAGCGGTATTATTTTTGTGCACGCCCCAGGCCGGGTTCATCACCGGCGAGGTCCTGAACGTCAACGGCGGCGCGGTCCTGGTGGGCTAGTCAGGCAGCCGTTCTGCTATTTTTGAGCATCTTAGGAATATTCCATGAGAATTGTCATCCTTCTGTGCCTTTGCCTGGGTGGTGTTGCTGCCCAGGAAAATCCCGCTGCCAAGCCGGCCGCGCCGCCGCAGACCAACCAGCAAAAGGCCCGGGAAATTGTTGACCAGATGATCCAGGCTTTGGGCGGCCAGGCGTATTTGAACGTGCAGGATTATTACGCGGAAGGACGTTTAGGAAGCTTTCATAACGAGACGCTGGAAGGCTGGAGTTTGTTTTATCGCTTCTGGAAATGGCCGAACCAGGAGCGCACTGAGCTCACCAAGCAGCGCGACATTGTGCGCCTCTACCTGGCCGATCAGGCCTACGAGATCACTTACAAGGGAATTCAGATCCTTAATCCCGAGAAGGACGACCGCGTAAAACAAGCATTGGTGCGCCGCTATTATTCGCTGGAAAACGTGTTACGCGAATGGGTCAGTGAGCCGGGCGTGCTGCTGCTTGACGAAGGCCCCAGTATTTCCGAAGGCCAGATGGCAGAGAAGATCACCATCATCAACTCCAAGAACGAGTCCGTAACGATCCTGGTGTCGCCGGAAACGCATCTTCCCATGGAGAAGCGATTCAGCACGCGCGATCCTCGCTATCGTGACCGGGATGAAGAGGTCACGATTTATGGGAACTGGAAGGTAATCCAGGGAATCAACACGCCGCGAATCACGTTGACCCGGCGAAACGGAGCGACGACTAATCAGGAAATTATTCTCAACATCACGTACAACACGCATCCAGCGCAGGCTTTGTTTGATCCCTCGGTGGCGAAAATCAATCCAGTCAAAGCCAACTGAAGGCCGGCCAGGCGACAAAGCCACGATCTGTGGCAAAAAAACAACATAGTAGCATTCTGCTGGCAGTGTAATCTGTTGAGCAGGAATCACTTGCCATTCGAACAGACAGTTCGTACCCCCGTTGAATGCCGGGGAGTCGGGTTACACAGTGGCGCACCTGTAACGCTCCGAATCCTTCCTGCCCCAGCCGGCACCGGAATCGTCTTTCGCCGGGTTGATCTCGATGGCTTTGAGATAGAAGCCATAGGCCGCAACGTAGCTCGCGTAAGTTATGCCACCAGCCTGCAGAAGAAGGGCGTGCTGATCTCAACCACAGAGCACCTGCTTTCCGCCTTCATTGGTATCGGTCTGGATAACGCCATCATCGAGCTGGACAATCTGGAGGTGCCCATTCTTGATGGCAGCGCCAAGCCGTTCATTGACATGGTGCTCGGCGCGGGCCTCAGAAAGCAGCGCAGGAAGCGCACCTATTTGCGGATTCTGCGGGAAGTGGAGGTGCGTGAGGGCAACAAGCTCATCTCCGCTCATCCGGCAAGCGGCTACACCGTCGCCTACAAAATCAATTTTGCGCCGCCTATAGGAGAGCAGTCCTTCGCAATCGATCTGTCACGGGACCTCTATCGCAAAGAGTTGGCTGCCGCGCGAACGTTCGGATTCTTAAGTGAAGAGAAGGCGCTCAAGAATATGGGCCTCATCCGCGGCGCCTCAGAAGAAAATGTGATTGTGCTTACCGCAACCGGGGTGAAAAACGGCCCGCTGCGCTTCCCCGACGAATTTGTTCGTCACAAGGTGCTGGATCTCATCGGCGACCTGGCGCTCCTGGGCAAGCAGATCATCGGACACATTGTGGCCGACCGTGCCGGGCACGCCATGCACACGGCGCTGGTCTCGCGCTTACTGCGCGACCGTTCTTTGTGGGAAGAGACTACAGAAGTTCAGGAAGCAGAGGAACAGCCGGAAAGAATCGCCGCGGAAGTTGCTCCCAGCGTCAGCGAAGTCTGAGATCCGTTATACCGTTGCGTTAATGAACATCGCCCCGCCGCCCAGCGGCAAGGCCCGCTTCTCCAGCCAGGCATCGAGGTCTTTCCGGGCTTCAGCCGAGAGCACCTGAAATCGTATTCCTGCGCGGCCTTCGGCCGTCGACCACACGATCTCGCCTTTGATATCGAGCGCGCGCTTGTTGCCAGGCAGGTTCAATCGCACGCGCGCCGCGCCGCCTTCATCCAGCTTGCGCGAGCACTCAATGGAGATTCCGCCCTGGCTGATGTTGGTGATGTTCAGCGGAAGTTCTGCTCCTGAATCCACCAGAATGGCGCCGGTGGCCTTGACCAGATGCCGGTGATAACGGCGGCGCTCCCGCATGATCAGCCCCTGCGCCGCACGGACGCTGCGGGTTGCGCGATCGATGGAGACGGGCTTATCCAGGACGAAATTGGCCCCCATCTCGAACGCCTGCTGGATCGTGGTCTTGCCGTTCACCAGGGCAAAGGCAATGCAGCTCTTGTTCGACTTCCCCTGGCGGAGTTCGCGCAGCACCACCGGACCGTTGGTGGTGTCGTCGCAGTCCACCAGCACTGCGTCATACTTGCGGCGCGTGAGGACGTGGCGTGCCTGGTCGGCATTATTCGAGAGGTCTAAATCGATATTGGCTGCGTCAAAAACCCGGCGTATCGTACGATGGACTTCAGGGTCGCGGCTGAGGAGAAGAGCTTGCAGGGCCATGGCTCAAACTTATCCAAACTGTAGCCGGAAGGCCACATAACCAACGTAACGGCACCCGGACGGGACAGGTGACGGCACCTTCGATCAAGAGGGGGCCTTGGGACTGAAGCAACCATGAAGACGACCGTTTATCTCTCGCTAGGGTCGAATCTGGGCGATCGCGCGGCCAACCTGGGCGCCGCGATTACCAGCCTGGGTGAGCTAGGGGAGATAAAAGCTGTCTCAAGCTTCTATGAGACTGAGCCCGTTGAAGTTACGTCTGCGCAGCCATGGTTTTTAAATTGTGCGCTGGCACTTGAAACTGAGTTCATGCCCGAGCAGCTTCTTGCCCGTACTCTGGCGTTGGAAAAGTCGATGGGCCGGCGCCGGACCCAAGGCCGCAGCCCGCGGACCATTGACATTGACATCATTCTCTTCGGTAACAGCGTTGTTGACACGCCCGATCTGACCATTCCCCACTCTGAAATGCAGCGCCGGCGGTTTGTCCTGGCCCCGCTGGCAGAGATCGCGCCGGAGGCGCGTCATCCTGTGCTGAAGCGCACGGTACGCGAGCTGCTGTCACAGTTGCCCGCCGGCGCCGGCGCGGTGCGCAGATACGAGCAGGGCTGATGGCGATGAACATCGAAACCATTGCGCGCCTGCTTGCTCCCTTCGCAAAGCTCGATGAACAGCGGCTGCGGCTCACATCGATATATATCGATATACTTCTCAAGTGGAACGCGCGCATCAACCTGACCGCCGTGCGCGCGCCGGACGAGATGGTAACGCGGCATTTCGGGGAATCATTTTTTGCGGCGGAGTTTTTGCGGTCGCGGGGCGCACCGGAGACAGCGATTGACCTGGGCTCCGGCGCGGGGTTCCCGGGAATTCCCCTGGCGGTCTCAATGCCGGAGGCACGCGTAACGCTGATCGAGTCAAACCACAAGAAATCGACTTTCCTGCGCGAAGTGACCTCGGCCCTGGGATTGAAGAATGTCTCGATCTTTGCCGGCCGTGGCGAGGAGTATGGCGCGCGCGCTGGTTTGGTGACGATGCGCGCGGTGGAGCGGTTTGAGCGGGCGCTGCCGACCGCCATCGCACTCGCTGAAACGGGTGGCCGGGTGGCGCTGATGATCGGTGCGGCCCAGATCGCCCAAGCAAGGGCTACAGGCAAGGACATGGCTTGGGCCGACGCGATCAGCATTCCGGGAGGGCATTCCAGAACCTTGTTGGTAGGAATCAAAGATGCAAAAGTGGAATAAACTGGCGGGAGAGCGTGTGTTCTGGAGTCCATTCCAGCCTGGAGCTGAGGTTTTTTCGCCTGGTTGTGGAATTGTTGACGCGGGAATCAACTTGGTTAATGGACTGACCTGTGCTGTTGCCGAATTTTGTCTAAGTCTGAAACACCTAGAACCAATCTGGTTATAGTGGGACAATTGTACGTAATAGAGTCGCTATTCTGGTGCGATAGGCTGAATTTATCGGCAGGAGCTGGCCTAAGGTGGGATATCAGTCGGCTGTAACCTCTGTTGCAAACTAACTGTTCCACGTGGAACAAAACGAGTTTTCAACAATATCCACTGTTCCACGTGGAACATGCACCAATTTCCGGCATTGCGATTTCATTCCCCCTCCGCTACATTCAATTTCGGCGCTTCTTCCAAACCAAACTCCCCATGGGACGCGTAATCGCTGTTGCCAACCAGAAGGGCGGGGTCGGCAAGACCACCACCGCCATCAACCTTGCCGCCTCTTTTGCTGCTGCTGAAGTCAAGTCGCTCCTGATCGATTGCGACCCCCAGGCGAACTCCACCGGCGGACTGGGTTTTGCCCGAGATCCTGAACGCCGCAGCACCTACCACCTGCTGTTGGGAGAGGCCGCCGCGCAGGATGCGCTCCGCCCCACCGAACTCGAGGGCCTGAGCCTGATTCCGTCGCATAAGAACCTGATTGGAGCCAATATCGAGCTGGTTGCGGCCGAAGAGCGCGAGTTCCGTCTGCGGAACGCGATTCGCACTATTCGAGACCAGTTCGATTTTGTCGTGCTTGATTGCCCGCCGGCCCTCGACCTCTTGACCCTGAACGCCCTGGTTGCGGCCGATTCGGTCCTGATTCCCATGCAGGCGGAATACTTTGCCCTTGAGGGAATCAGCGAGCTGCTGGATACGATTGAGCGCCTGCGTCAGAACCTCAATCCCAATCTGGAGATTGAGGGCGTAGTGCTGACCATGTATGACGACCGCACCATCCTGGCGCAGCAGGTTACTGAGGAGCTGAAGAAGCATTTCGGTGACAAACTCCTGAATACCATCATTCCCCGTAACATCCGCCTGGCTGAAGCTCCCAGCTATGGCAAGCCGGTGCTGCTCTACGATGTCCGGTCGCGAGGAGCGGAGAGCTACATCAAGCTGGCCAAAGAGCTGATGGAGCGACGTCGAATTCAGCCAATCGAAGAACCGCCTGCTGAATTCGCAGCCACAACCGAGTTGAAGAGGGTAAACGAATCATGATGAATGACAAGCGCAAAGGCCTGGGCCGCGGGCTGGATTCTCTTCTTCCCGGCAGACCCGCTGCCGCACCGATCGCTATGCCGGCTCCGGCTCCAGCAGGCTCACAGGAAGTTTCTGTTGATCTGATCGATCCCAATCCGTACCAGACCCGGCGCCAGATCAATGAAACCGCGTTGGCGGAGCTGACTGAATCCGTCCGTGCTACCGGCGTAGTTCAGCCGGTTGTGCTGCGTCCATCCAACAACGGCCGCTACCAGCTTGTGGCCGGCGAGCGCCGCTGGCTCGCTTCAAAGCGCGCGGGAAAACTGACCGTTCCAGCCGTGGTCCGCCAGATCTCCAATGAACAGGCCATGGAGATTACGATCATCGAAAACCTTCAGCGGGAAGATCTGAACCCGATGGAGCAGGCGCGCGCGTTCGAGCGGCTGAGCCGGGAATTCGGTTTGACGCAGGAGCAAATTGCAGGGCGGACGGGAAAAGACCGCGCCAGCATCGCCAATTTCATTCGTCTGCTCAAGCTTCCTGACGGTTTGCAGGACGCGCTTGAGACCGGCGTGATCAGCTTCGGGCACGGGAAAGTGCTCCTCGGGCTGATTGGGTTTCCTGAACAACTTGATCGGGTGGCGCGCGAAGTCATCGAAAAGCAGCTATCGGTCCGGCAGACAGAAGAGCTGGCAGGCAGGCTGCTGAACCCGGAGGTTCCGGCGGAAAAATCCGAGAAGCCCGAAGCGCCTGTTGACCCCAATGTCCGGGAAGCGCAGCGCACGCTCGAGCGTTCGCTCGGCGTCAAAGTCGAGATCCAGGACCGGAAGGGCAAGGGAAAGATCATTCTGAAATACGGCTCACTCGAGGATTTTGACCGCATCCTGGAAGCGCTGGGAGCGCAGTGAAACTATATCGATAAGCATCGATATAGTTTTGTTTTTTACATCCCGAGCGCAGCGAGGGAACCCTACCCTCAATCGGCGTGCTCGTCCTTTACCAGGCATAAAACGGCCGAAAAGCAATACATTTCTAAAAGAGATTTTTGGGGTTGACAGGGATCCCTCTCTGCGCTCGCGATAAAAAGCTAGTGGCGCAGGCCGGACCAGTTTTCCGCAATCACAATGGAATTGCCGGGATTGCTGGGATCGTATTTGATGGAGGTCATCAGGCCGGAGCGGCAGGAGTGCAGGTCCACCATGTGGCGGAGAGTGCTCACGTCTTGTGAGGCCTCATAGCTCACGCCCGCGACGTCGTACTGATAAATCAGCAGCTGCAGCTCGCCGGCACTGTTGGTCTGCATCTCATTCACGTCGATCACAGTTCCATCAGTGATGCGGCCAACCTCGCTGATGTGCATGCGGCGTTCCTGCTCCAGTTGTTCGGGGGTTTTGCGGTGCTTGCGCGCCCAGGCTACTCCGGCGAGCAGGAAGCCCGTGGCGGTTATCGCAAACAGCGAATATAGACGAAGATCACCGTTCATAAATCAACGTCTCCCGACGGCAAAGACGTTCGCCCAATCAATAGATGAGTTTAATCCAACTCGGTTGCGGCTGAAAATCCGCAGGAAGCCCTAGCTGCTCTCGCAGAGCGCCTGATTTGTGTTTTGATTCTGGAGCCAGCATCGCCGTAAGAGTCGGCTCTGTGCAAGATGACCATAGTTTCTCACCTGGCGCGACAGGTAAGTCCTTAACCCTGATTAGGGTAGCGGCGGCCAGAGTGTAAGCATTCAGAATTACGGGCCATCGACCACGGGGTTGGTAAGCATTCCAATACCCTCGATCGATACGGTCACCTGGTCGCCCGCGAGCAGAGGTCCGATTCCGGCGGGTGTGCCGGTCAAGATGAGGTCGCCAGGCAGCAAAGTCATCACCTGGGAAACAAAGCGAACGACCACATCGACCGGGAAGATAAAAGCCGTGGTGCTCTCTGACTGCTTGACTTGGCCATTCACGCGGGTTTCCACACGCACGCCCTTCCAGGGATCGATTTCATCCGTCACCACAGGCCCAAACGGGCAGAACGTATCAAAACCCTTGGCGCGAGTCCACTGACCGTCTTTCTTCTGGAGATCGCGCGCGGTTACGTCATTGGCGCAGGTATAGCCCAGAATGTAAGGGCGGACATCGTCTCCCGGACGCAGACCGCGGCACAGTTTACCGATGACGACAGTCAGCTCGCCCTCAAAGTCGACGCGTTCAGAAAGGTGCCTGGGACGGACAATTTTCTCTCCGGGACCGATGATGCTGGAGGGCGGCTTCAAGAAAATCAACGGCTCGGACGGGACTTCATTGCCCAATTCTTTTGCGTGCTCGCTGTAATTGCGACCCACGCAGACGATCTTCGACGGCCGCCCCGGCTCGAGCAGCTTGACGGAAGCAAAAGGAATGAACGGAAGCTTCTGCTTGCCTGAGAAGACCGGCACCGCGCCATCGGGGGCGATTTGGGTGATGGATTCAGAACCACCGATATTTTCAATCAGACCATACTGCGGTCCTTCAGCAGCGACAAAGCGGCAATATCTCATTTCTCGACTACTCCGCTGTACAAGAATGACACAAGGGCCGCTGACGGCGGCCCCTGGCAATTCTATCGCGTCTGAAGGCTGTCTAGCGGCGGCCCTGCCTGGCGATCTCGGCGAGATGGTCTCCCCCGCGATGAATGACGATCAACACTTCCAGAATCACGCGGGTGTAGACAACCTCAAAAAGGAAGAAGAGTGGAGCGATGATCAGCAGCATCAGAACTCCATACAACGCATTTGCCATGAACGCGGTTGCAATGAGCCCGAGTGAGCCTAGCGCCGCCAAAACAATCGTGATCACGAACAGCACCTTGATGATGTTCGGCGTAATGAGTTTGGTAAACGAGAGATCGAAGAGTGAATTGAAGAAGCTGGCCGCTTCCTGGGCATTCACGGGAGGCACGTACCGCGCCGGGGCTGGAGCCGCGGCTGCCGCCGGCGCTCCTGCGCCTGTTGCCGCTCCACAAGCTGAACATGCCGCCGCGCCCGGACTCAACTGGCTACCGCATTGCGCACAAAAAGCCATAAATCTTTTCTCCTTTTTTCCGGAAGTCTCGAAGAGCTTTTTTTGTAGCGGTACAGCTTAGCCTGACTTCCTTCAGAAAGGAAGAAAAGTTATTGCTTAATTACAGATTTTCGGCCATTTTCGCAGAAAATGCGGTTTCAGGTCCCGCGCGCCTCGCCCAGCACCACTTTGATGTCCATGCGGCGCTTGCCCCGATACACCGTAACTGTGACGGTATCTCCCGAGCGGTGGTTCTGCATGACGTGGGAAAGGTCCTGCTGTTCTTCGATCGGCTGGCCATCGACGGCGATGATCAAGTCACCGCCCAATGTGATGGGAATGTCGCGGAGGTAGGCACGCTCCGTGCCGGCACGAATTCCCGCCCGCTCGGCGGCGCTGCCGGGCACCACCTGGACCACCAGCAGGCCTGAATCGGCCGCCAGCCCCATTTCGCCGGCCAATTCAGGACCGATGGGAATGGTGCGAACGCCCAGTTCGGGCCGCCGCACGCGACCGAGATGCACCAGGTCGTCGAGCACCGCCTTGGCCGTGTTGATGGGAATGGCAAAGCCGATGCCCGCGCTCTGCTCCACACCTCCGGTGAGAATCATGGTGTTGATCCCGATTACCTGCCCATGAGCATTCAGGAGCGGCCCGCCGGAATTGCCGGGATTGATGGCCGCGTCGGTTTGAATCGCTTCGTCAATATAGCCGCGCTCGCCCTTCAAAGAGCGAATGGAGCTGATGATCCCCCGCGTCATGGTCCCGCTAAGGCCAAACGGATTGCCGATGGCATACACTTTCTGGCCTACCACCAGGTCCTTGGAGTCGCCAATCTCCGCCTGCGGGATGGCTTTGGTGGGAATCTGGATGACCGCAAGGTCATGAACCGGATCGGTGCCTACAATCTGAGCTTTGTACTTCTTTTTGTCGCTGGTGGTGACCTCCAGCTGCCGTGCGCCTTCCACAACGTGAAAATTCGTGAGGATGTGGCCTTCGCCATCGATCACAAATCCCGATCCCATGCCTTGCTGCGGCACTGCGCCGTAGAAGAAGTCGAAGGTCACGGCGGTCGAGGTGATATTCACCACCGCAGGCAACGCTTTCTTGTAAACGGCGATGTTGTTCTGCTCTTCCGCGTCATAGCCGCCCGGCGCGGCGGCTGCAGTCAACTCCACATGGGTTGGCCGAGTCACCCAACTGGGCGCCAGAGGGCCGCTCATGCGGTTGGTCACGAGAAAGAAAACAGCCACAAGAATGACCGCGAAAAAGATTGGACGAAGGAACTTCATTTTGACACCTGTTAAGAAGATCAACCGTTTGCGAGCGCCTTCAACTTTGCGAAAACATCCTGCACCTGGCGGCGCGTCGCCTCGAGCGGGCCCGAGTTATCGATGACGAAATCGGCGCGGCGCGCCTTTTCTTCATCGGGGAGCTGGGCCTTGGTGCGGCGCTCGACTTCCACCCCGGCTGCTGCTTCACTCAGCCCGGTGCGCCGGGCCAGGCGCTGGACCTTTTGCCCGGGCTTGCAGGTCACGACTACGATTTTATCGAATCGGTCGCGTCCGCCGGCCTCGAGAATCAACGTGGCTTCCACGATCACCAGGGCGTTCGGATCCTGCGCAACGGTGGCCTGTATCCATTGTTCCTGCCTGCGAAATACGGCTGGGTGAACAATTTTGTTTAGTTCCGCGACGCGACCGCCATCAAATGCCACAGTAGCCAGCCTGGCACGGTCTATTTCGCCGTTCGGCTTGAGGATCTCCTGGCCAAAGCAGTTGATCAGCTCTTGATAGACTTCTTCACCGGGACGGTAGAGTTCATGCACGATCGCGTCCGCATCCACAACCCTGGCCCCAAGCTCGGCGAAAATTCCGGCGACGGTGGATTTCCCGCACGCGATTCCGCCGGTCAGGCCTACACGAAGCACTGTCAGCTCCGCGCCCGGCGCATGCGGCAGGCCTTGACGGTGTTCATCAGGAGCATGGCGATGGTCAGCGGGCCCACGCCGCCAGGCACTGGAGTGATCGCGCCGGCAACGGCGGCAGCGTGCGGATCCACGTCGCCAACAAGCGTTGAACCTTTTTCTGAAAACGTCTTCTCGCGCGCGGGATCGCCGGCAAAAAATTTCTCAAACTCCTTGCGATCGGTAATCTTATTGATCCCAACGTCGATCACCGTGGCGCCGGGCTTTACGAAGTCCGCAGTCACGAAGCCAGCCTTTCCGATGGCTGCCACCAGGATGTCTGCCTGGCGCGCGACCTGGGGCAGGTCTTTGGTTTTAGAGTGACATACTGTAACGGTGGCGTTGTTGTTGAGTAGAAGCATGGCTACCGGCTTGCCCACGATGTCACTGCGTCCGATGACGACGGCATGACGGCCTTCGATGGGAATGTTGCTCCGGCGGAGAATTTCAATCACGCCCGCCGGCGTGCACGGCACAAGGCCGGGCCGCTGGGTGGAGAGATTGCCGACGTTCACCGGATGAAAGCCATCGACATCTTTTTCCGGTGAGACCGCGAGCAGGACCTTCTTGGAATCCACTTGCGCCGGTAAAGGAAGCTGCACCAGGATGCCGTCGATCTCCGGGCGCCGGTTCAATCGATCCACCATCTGCAGCAATTCTTCCGTACTCACGGAATCCGGGGGTGTGAGCGTTTCACCGTGCACGCCCACCTGCTCGGAAGCTTTCACTTTGTTGCGAACATAGATTTCCGATGCGGGATTGTGCCCCGCCAGGATCACGGCCAGTCCAGGTTGAACGCCGGTCTCTTTCAGCTTGCGGACTTGCTCCGCAACTTCGGCCCGAATTTGCGCGGCGATTTTGTTGCCATCCAGTATGGTTGCCATTGTGTTTTAAGGAGAACAGATATCTTAAACGCAAAGCAAACCAACGTGCACCTGTTCGCCCTAGCAAGTGACGGGTTGTTTTCTCCCGGTTGCCGCAAACTTCTTTAGAATAGACGCATGATCCTGAAGAAATTGCTCGACGCGCTGGTTTGCCCCGTGCCGGAATGCCGCAAGCCGTTCATCCTGGCCGCCGACGAGAGCTACCTTCAATGCACCGGCTGTCATCGAATCTATCCAATACGCGATGGCATTCCTGTGCTTCTGGTGGACCAGGCCAGTATTCCCGGTAAGCCGGCGGTCTGATCGGAGGGAATACACTCGTAAAAAGCAGAAGAACAGAATGCAGATTCACCCGCCGCTTTAGTACACTGAGTGCTCGTTCGTGCTGAGTGGAAAATGCAGGGTCCGTCCAAGGCGGAACAGATTTTCAAAGCGGGTGATGAAGCCCCGGAATCAGGCGTGTATACGGTGATTCATGCGGTCCATCGCCCCAATCACGCTGCCACGATTTTCAAGGGGGAGCGTTTTCCTTCCTGCGTCCAATGTGGAGCACAGGTGCGATTCGTGCTGGCCCGTCCGGCGGCCTCGATTGCAGAGGATTTTGACTTCAGGGAACGATGAAGGTTGCGGCAAATGCCGCCACCGGCGGCGACCGCAAGGTTGGTAGCTGTTTATGAAGCAGATCAGCGGCTCGGCTAAAAAAACAGTTGTTGCCAGCTTAGGTTTGAGTATATAAATTTTCTGACCAACTGCCATGCAGACTAACAGAAAAACTCTCGTGTCTTCGCCGGCTCATATCCGATCTGAAAGTCCGCGGGCCAAAGGCGGCGGGAAATCGCGCCAGCATTCGAGGCGTCCCGATCCTCACACACGCTTGTTCAGCACGGGAGAGACCGTGCGCGAAACTGGGATCTATGAAGTGATTCATGACGGGGCACACCGCATTGCGCACGAGGTGGTGATGCTGAACGGGGATGCCTTTCCTCCCTGCGATACATGCAATCAGCGGGTGCGCTTCCGTTTGATCCGCACTGCGCCCTACATTTTCCAGGATGAAGATTTCGGTGAACCGAGCTGAGGAGTCCTGTCAGGACATTCTCCTCCCGATTGGGCGCTAATCACGCTGCCTCGGATTTCCGCGCCTGCTCTTCAATGTTCAATGTGCGCAGGTAATCGGCAAAAGCCGGTCCCAAATCAGAACGCTTCAGAGCAAACTCAACCGTCGCTTTCAGAAAGCCGAGTTTGTCGCCGGTGTCGTGACGTTTACCTTCAAAGGTATAGCCAAAAATGTTTTCACCGGCGCTGAGCAGGCCGCGAAGTCCATCGGTAAGCTGCAACTCGCCGCCGGCGCCCAAAGGCGTGCGCTCCAGCGTTTCAAAGATCGTGGGTGTAAGAATGTAGCGGCCGATAATGGCGAGGTTGGAAGGCGCCTCTTCGGGCTTCGGCTTCTCCACCAGGTTGCGAACATTGTAGGCACGGCCATTGTACTTGCCCTCGATCCGCTGCGCGTCCAGCACGCCGTATGAGGAGATTGCAGGTCCGTTGACTTCCTGGGTGGCGATGATCGAACACTGCGATTCTTCAAAGACCTCCATCATCTGTTTGAGGCAGGGCTTTTGCGCGTCGATTACGTCATCCGCCAGCAGGACAGCGAACGGCTCATTCCCGACCAGCTCACGCGCCATCAGCACCGCGTGGCCCAACCCCAGCGCTTCTTTCTGGCGGACATAGGCGACGTGAATCATGTCAGAAATCTGGCGCACGATCGCCAGCAGATCGGTCTTGCCGCGATCTTCGAGCATTCGTTCCAATTCGTAGCTGACGTCGAAATGGTCTTCAATCGACGTTTTGCCGCGCCCGGTGACAATGATGATCTGGTCGCAGCCGGCTGCCAGCGCCTCTTCCACGCCGTACTGGATGATCGGCTTATCGACCAGCGGCAGCATTTCTTTGGGCTGCGCTTTGGTGGCGGGAAGAAAACGCGTTCCCAGCCCGGCGGCGGGGAAAACGGCCTTGCGAACCTTCATCTTCATGGTTAATTTCCTGAACGAGCTCTATGTAAGATGCAGATTTTAGCAGCTCACCTATGGGCAAATCCTTGCCTCACGTCACTTCTGCTTGTACACCACGCCGCCCTTCATCACGAAGCTGGGGTTTTGCAACAGCGTAACGTCTTTGGCCGGATCACCGTTCACGGCGATCATGTCGGCGAACTTTCCCTGGTCCAGCGTGCCGATGCGGTCGGACCAGCCCAGCAGATCAGCGGCGTTCACGGTGGCGGTCTGGATCGCCTGGATTGGAGTCATCCCCTGCTGAACGTAAACGGCGAACTCATGCGCGTTGAGACCGTGTGGATAGACGGCGGCGTCGGTGCCAAAAGCGACCTTGATCCCCGACTCAAAAGCATGCCGCAGGTTCTGGCGGCTGGCAGCAGTCACCGATTTCATTTTTTCCGCGTACATCGCCGGCAAGCCGATTTTTGCTGCGTTCTCCCGCATCCAGTCTGCCAGGTACATCGTCGGCACAAGATAAGTGCCGTGCTCCTTCATCACCTTGATGGCGGCGTCGTCAATGTAAGAGCCGTGTTCAATGGAGTCGACGCCCGCTTCGGCGGCCCAGGCAATTCCCTGCGCGCCGTGGGCATGCGCTGCGACCTTGCGGCCGAGGCGGTGAGCGTCGGCGACGATGGCCTTCATTTCTTCCAGCGTGTACTGCGAGGCGCGCGGGTCGTCGCCCTTGGAGAGCACGCCGCCCGTAGCGCAAACCTTGATCACGTCCGCGCCGTACTTGATGATCTCGCGGACTTTCTGCTGCACGTGCTCAATGCCATCGGCGGTGCCGTCGCCCTTGGCGTGCCATTCGTAAGGCAGCAGGTTCTGGTCGCAGTGGCCGCCGGTGATCGAGAGCGCGGGACC
>DASTJB010000154.1:0-21040 GCA_035717005.1 Candidatus Angelobacter sp. | reverse complement strand
CAGCTATGGTCGGGTTGTTCTGGTCGACCGCAAAGCGCGGATCAGGCGATTGCCCTGCGCTGTAACGGCCCTTGGTCAGGACCACCGGATTGCCGAGCGCGTCAAGCTGCGGCGTGCCGTCCGGATTCGGCACGGTGAAGGTGATCGGAGGATCGTTGATCTGGATCCTCTGGCCGTTCACCCACAGAATGCCGTTGGCGTAGTCGATCTTCTCGATGAAGCCCTGCGTGAAGTTCGCGGGGTCCTGGAAGAAGAAAACCAGGCCCGCGATGTACTGTCCGTTGACGATGTTGCCGTGAACGTGGATCTGGTACGTTCCCGGGAAGCGCACCGTGTCTGACATGGCCATGCCGGTCTGGAAAACCGCATCGGTCTGATGCGTGTTCGGATTCAGCTCGAACAATTCTTCCCACGTGATCAGAACGTTGGGACCGATAGCGACTACGTTCTGGGGAACGCGAATCATGGTGTTGTTTGTTTCAATCCATCCACCGGTGATCTTGCACTGCGCCGGCAATGGGGGGTTTGCGGGCGTGGGCGCTGGATTATCGTCCTTGTTGCACAGGCCGGGCGTCGCATCCAGAGATGCGTACTGCAGAAAGCCCGTGAAATCGAAGCCCGTGGGGTTTCCATTCCGGTCCGGAACGATCGGCGTGGGCGCCGGAATCGCAGCCGGCGTGGGCCACGGAATCGGGTTAAGACTCTGGGCTGAGGCCGGACCTCCCAGCGTCACCACAAGCAGCAGCAGGAACAGCAACCGCGCTACTGTGAAACTCTTCGTTAGTTGTTCAAATCCCCTCATTGTTTGGAACTCCTTCCGTCGATCGGCTACTGCCCTGTCTGTGAATGAGCTTGCTTTTTTCCTGATCTTCATAAGCGCCTACCTCGGCAACCTGGGCAGGCTGCCCTGGCCGTTATTTCCGTTGTCGGCCGGGATAGCAGGCTGATTGTTCCCGCCGCCATTTCCGTCGGATCCGCCGCTGCCGCCTGATCCGCCGCTGCCGCCTGAGCCACCGCTGCCGCCAGATCCGCCCGAGCCGCCGCTTCCGCCCGTGTTTCCGCCGCCGGTTGGGGTGTTGCTTCCGGCGCCAAACGCCGGGGGCGGCGGATTAGAAGGCGCTGGTGGGTTCAGCATGTTCTCAAGGAACGTGGGCAAAGGCTTGCCGCCCTGCGCTCCGGTTGCTGCTACTTCCACGAAGTTGTTCTTGGCTTGTCCAGGATGCGCCGGGTCCTTGTCCACCGGATAACCATTCGCGCCCTGCGGATGACCGTTGGGTGTGAACAGCTGCGGATGATCGAAGGGCGCTGCCTGGGCCACGGTGCGTGGATCAGTCAAAGCATTGCGCAGGAAGTCGACCAGGTCTGTCTTCTCCTGCAGCGTCAGTCCCAGCAGCTCGATATCCGGATCCATGTACTGGACTTCTTCCACGGTGTTGAAATCGCCACCGCGGTTGTAGAACTCCACCACCTGCTCCAGCGTCAACTGGCTTCCGTTATGAAAATACGGGGCGGTCAGCGCGACGTTGCGCAGCATCGGGGCCTTGAAGAAGCCGCCGCGTGCGATGTCGTCCGAGCAGTTCATCGGCGCGGGCGCGATGCCGTCACCGCGGCGTCCGGGCACGATCACGGTTTCAAATCCGCCCTTGCAGACGTTCTCGCGGAGGTATTCGGCTTGCGACAGCGGAAGTCCCACAATCGGATCGCTGCCGGCAAGCCCGCCGTCTTCAGCCGTGGCGCGGACTCCGATGTGATAGAAGCCGGTGTCGTAAACGCGAGCGTGATCGTCTTCCATGATCATGCGCTCCACCGGAACATCGGTCACGGTGCCCACAGCAGCGTTCGAGAGCTCCGGTCCGCCGTGGCAGACAATGCAGCCGGCCTTGGTCTGGAAAAGAGTCAGTCCGCGGAGCTGCCCCGGCGTAAGCGGCACAGCGCCAACCGAGTAGTTAATGCGCACCGGAACCTGCGAAACCGGCGGCTCACCGAAGAACACTGTCAGGGTGCCGCTCGCGTAGTTAATGCTTCCATCAGTCACGCCGACTCCGCGGATGTTGCCGAAGCCGTCGTCGAATGCGTACATGTCCTGATCGCTGGCGTCCAGAGTCGGGTTCAATCCGATGATCGAAAGCGTGTTCGGCGTGATTCCCGGCTGGAGCTGAATGGTGTACTGGTTCTTGACGTTGTCGCCGATCAGCGTGTAGCTCTGTTGCTGCTCCAGGTACTTATCCAGCGGGGTCTGGTCAGCCACCAGAGTGCTCTCATACATCTGGATGGAAACTCCCCAGAACAGCGAGAAGTTGAACTCCATCAGCGTGTATTCCTGCGTCCCTGAGGGGCAGGTCTGCGCCTGCTGGGGATTGATGGTCGCCTGCGCGCTGCCATCGGGGCCGGCGCAGATGTGGAGATCGTCATCCCACCACTCGGACTGGAACGCCTTCTTGATCAGCGTGGCGTAATCGGTCTTCAGGCCGCGGTTGGGAGAATCGGAAAGAATTCCCAGAACGCTGTCCGTGGGATCGACGTTTTGCCGGGCCAGCGGCTTCCTCACCAGCAGCTTTCTGCCGACGTCATGGAAGTTCCGTCCGTCCGCCGACATTTCCGTGGAGCTCAGAATCGGACCGAGTGACTGCGAGCACAAAGCCGAGTTCTGCATGTTGATCATCGCAGCGCCCAGGCTGCCATCAGGCTCCTTGACCAGCAGGTGCGAAGTCCTGTCGCGATTGCCGAACGGGTTGGCGCCGTTGCAAACGTTCTGCGCGCGCCCATCCCAGAAATTGCGGAAGTTGAAAACTGCGTTGACCGCGCTTGGAGTGTTGCGGCCGGTGGTCTTGCGCGTGTTGACCAGCTGTCCTGCAGCATCCGGATCGGGATAGGAGAAGACCGGATCAGGAACTGACGTTCCGGTTTCAACACTGGCTACGTTGACGCCGGGCACCAGCACGTCATTGGAGTGCGTTGCGCCGGATGCGTTGCCACTCGAAGTCCGCCCGCTCCTGCCACGCGGGTTATGGACTCCGGGGCGGTTGGCGGTGCCCGGCCCAAAATTCAGTCCCACGCCGTCGCCGTCACTGCCCCCGTTGTTATCTCCCAACGACACGATCGGAGTAACGCCGCCATTGAAGTTCGGCCGGCCAACGTCCACCTGGCCCATCTTGGTTGCGAACACGCCCTGCGACCCGGAAACGTCGTTCATGTCCGAGATAACGCTGAAGCGGTCGTTGATGTCAGCCAGCTTGCGGAACGGAAAGTCGCCGTCGTGATAGCCGCCAAAACCGGCGTCAGAAGAACCTGCGTTGTAGTGGTAGTTCGGTCCGGCGCCTCCGTTGAAGGGAACGCCGATCTGGAAAGAGTTGTCGCCGCCGGCCTGGCCGGGGTTTACGTCATTGGTTGCGCGGCTGTCAGCGCCGGCGTTGTAATGGCAGGTTGCGCAGGCCTGGATGTCATCGCTTCCAGCCTGCATGTCCCAGAAAAGGGCCTTTCCCAACTGGATGGCCGCAGTTTTGTCGTTGACAATGCCTTCAATTCCGAACACCGGGGGGATCGGTACACTGGAGAGTGGGGCAAGAGGCCGTAAAGGAACACGTACTGAACCAACTCCGCTCTGGGCGCGCACATGGCTGTAATAACCGAGCGCGACTACTGTTACGAGGATACCCGCAAACACACGTAGGGCAATCCGTATCCCGGAAGACCGTGTCATGGTGTTCTCCTAAATCGCCTTCGCCGGGGCTGATCCTTAGTGTCTGCAGTGGCTGCGGTGTTCGCAGTATTCTGCGTGGTCAGTCGGCAAGTGGCGATTTTTGCGGGGGGCGATTAGACCATCATTAATCGCTTATTAAACCTTTTAATTTCGGGTCGGGATGCGACATTTTCGGGGGAAGTTGTTGCAAGCAAGAGAGTTTGCTTGCGCGGGGCAGCCGCTTTTACGCTGTGGGAAACACGAGAGAACTAGTACCAATGGGCCATTTATGAGATGTTCTAATCTTTCACGGACCTCTGTACGTAAGGGTAGGTCGGGGTATGTCCTGATATACGTGTGGAAAAAAGATACATGATCACCCTGATTCCTGGGGGGTGAAAAACGCTGAGACGCGGTTTCCCTCTGGCCCTTTACCGTTTCTTCGGCACAGTCTTTTTCGGTTTCGGTGTGGGCTGCGCCGCCGGCGCCGGAGCGCCGCCGCAGTCGCAGTAGCGCAGGGTCGTAATCGGACCCGCCGCACCCTCTGTGACCGTTACCGCGAACATGCGGTCATATTCGTTCTCCGCGATGGGAGCCACCGTCCCCGCCTTGAGGCGCGCCAGCACAAAAGGCAGCGCATCACTATTCCCGACCACCAGAATGCCGCCACCGGGCGCGTACAAGAGATTCCTGATCAGCGTGTTCGGGTCCTTGGCGGGAATGATCGTGGGGGTAAGTTTCAGCGCCCGGGCCAGCGGGACCGCAGTCTGCTGCGTCCGTTTGGCGTCACTTACATAGATCTGCTTAATACCCGCGTCCTTGAGCATCTTGCTCAGGCAAGTGGCCCGTGCCGCTCCGGCAGGGCTTAGCTCGTCCGCTTGCGGTCCGGCGCCGGTTTCCGCATGGCGGACGAGGAAAATGGTGTGCACGGTCTGCTGTGATGAAGCCGGTTGGGACAAAAAGACAACTGAGGTTGAGAGAACAAGAAAAAGAAGACGTTTCATGGATGATGTGACTGCCTCTTGAGTATCTGACTGTTTGTACCACAGTTCCGGGCCAACGGAAGCAATTTCAATGCCCGGCAGAGACCTACCAATCGCGAACGGACCTGTGCTAGCATGACGGTCATCCCCACCCACTTTTGATCGATCGCATACTCAGGAAGGTCTTTTTCGCTATGATTCGAGCCGTTTTCAGGAGCGCTGTTGTTCTAATCTCCGCGTCACTGGCGTTTGCGCAGTATCCCGGCCCCCCGGGGCAAAAACCTCCTGCCGCTCCGCCGCAGGCAGCCCAGGCTTCAACGGAAGAGGTCCCGTTCGATGCCGTCATAGTTTCTGTCCACGGCCTTTGTCCGCCGGGCAAGGCGGCAGCCAACGCCGACTCATGCACCACGACGCTGACCCGGCAGCAGTTTGAGACCATGCTGAAGGTGATGAATGTCACCAACCAGAATTACTCCCCCGCGGCGCTTAAGGGCATCGCGGAGAGTTACGTGCACCTGCTGGTGCTGGCCGACGCCGGAGAGAAAGCCGGTCTCGAAAAAGATCCGCGGTTCCAGGAGATGATGAGCATCGCCCGCGTGCGCACCATGGCCGAGCTGTACCGGCAGACGCTCGACGAAAAATTCAGCGCGCCCGCGGCCGAGACGCTGGAGTCCTATTACAAGGACAACATCCAAAAGTACGAGCAACTGAAGATCGACCGCGTTTTCATTCCGCTGGCCGATCCCAAGAAACCGCAGGAACGCGCCGTGTTTGAAAAAAAGGCCCGCCGGCTTGCCGAAGAGCTCCGCGAGCGCGCCGGCAAGGGCGAGGACATGGGCGCACTTCAGGAAGAAGGGTACAAAACGCTGGGGCTGAGCTTGCCGCCCAAAGCCGACCAGGGGCCAAAGCGCAAAGGCAACTATCCGCCGGCCCTGGAAAAAGATATCTTCTCGCTCAAGCCGGCTGAGGTCACGAAGGTGGAAACGGATCTTTCTGGCTTCAGCTTTTACAAAGTTCGTACCCGGGAAGCGATCCCGCTGGAGTTGGTGAAGCCGGAAGTCACCCGCGAGCTCTACCAGAAGAACATGGAAGCGGCCATGAAAGCAGCCAACAGCCAGGTGCGTTCCGACTTCAACGATAAGTATTTCAAGCCGCACGTGGCGGGCCCCATGGCGCCCACCATGCGTCCCGCGCCGCACGTGACCATTGAAGGCCCGCCGCAGAACGCCCCTGGATCGGCCGCACAGACCAATCCAGGCGCCCAGACGCCTCCGAAATAATGTAAGGATAGAGCAAGCAGGCTGCCGCGATCCCCCAATCGCGGCAGCTTTTCTGCTTCTACTTCACCCGGGCCTGCCCTGTCGACACCGGGTTCGAGCTGTCACTGCCATCAAAGCTGCCGGAAAAGCTACCGTCAGCCAGACTTGCCTGCGCTCTATTTCACTCGAATCACCACGCCGGCAGTCGGGTTAGAGCCGTCGATACCGTTAGCGAACGTGACCGTCCCGCTCGGTGTGAACTGCAACCCGATCTGGTTCGGCGCAGTGTAGATGACCGTGATTTTCATCTGCTGCACCGGGGCAACGTTGTTAACGGTTGGCCCGCCGAGGCTGGCGATGGTGCATACCACCTGATTGCCGCCCAGCCCTGGCACCGGCGGCGCACAAGCCGCGGGGTCAGAGCCCGAGTTGGGGGTTACGGTTACAGAGTTGATCGCCAGCAACGGATCCATCGTGATCGTGAACGCGACGTTGGTCGCTGCCTGCGCGGTGTTATCGGTGATGGTCCAGAGAATGGTTCCCTGGCTGAGCGGATGCACGTCTGTGGGGATCGCATTCGCCTGGACTGACACATTGATTTTGGTTGTTGGCGGCGGCGGCGGCAGCGACGGTTGCGTCGTCCTGAACGCCTGGCTAAAGGTGGTTGAGACGCCGTTCACATCGAAAGCGGTGACTTTCGAAGTAAGAGTGATGGTCGCAGCGTTCATTTGCGCCACAACCGTGATGTTGAGGGTTTGTCCCGGCGCCATTGCGGCAACGCTGCAGATGGTCTGGGTCACGCCACTCCCGACGGCCGTGCAGCTTCCCTGGTCCGGTACGGCGGAGACAAGGAACGCGCCGTCCGTCGTGCTCAGGATGTTGTTCACCGCAACGTTCTGAATGGGGAACAACGACGCATTCTGCACCACAACCGAATAGGTCACCTGCGTCGGCGTGCTGGCCACGCCGGCCGGACCCAGCACGACGATGGTCGTGTTGGGCACGTTGGTGATCAGAGGAGTAACCGCGAGCGATGGCGCTGACTCAGCGCCGTTGCCGGCGGAGCTGGTGGCATGCACCGTGAACGTGTACGCCGTTCCATCTGTCAAGCCGGATACGATCGCGTTGGCCGAACTGCTTCCCGCGGGCGGCGCGGGCACGGTTGCGGTAATTCCTGTCGGTGCTCCGTTGGCGAGCGCCGTCACCGTGTAGCTGCTAATGCCGTTTACGATCTGCGGCAGCGTCCAGCTCACATAGGCCTGTGTGTCTCCGGCGGTTGCCGTCACTGCGCTCGGCGTACCTGGCAGGCTCACGCCCACCGGAATCGTGTTACTCGGCGCAGAGAGCGCACTCGCGCCCTGCGCGTTGCCGGCAAGCACCTGGAACTGATAAACAATTCCCGCGGTCAGGCCTGGGATTGTCACTGAAGTTGGTGGATACAGGCTTCCGCCTGCCGGCACGACGGTCACATCCGGCAGAAAAATCCCATTTCCCGCCACGTTATTGTGTACCGTGTAGCTGCTCACCTGCTGAGCAATCTGAGCCGGGCTCCAGCTCAGGATGGCATTGGTGCCGGATTCAACTGCCACGACATCAAGCGGCGCGCCCGGCACGGCAGGCGCAGCAGAGATTTGTGTTGTCTGGAACCAGCGGCCGGCTCCGGGTGTGCCGAGTCCGCTCGGATCGTCGCCGGCGTAGAGCACCAGGTTGGCGGGGTCCGTGCTATCGAGGACCAGGGCGCCGATATTCTTGAGCGATGCTTGCGTGGGAGCAATGTAATTGAGACTCAGAGTCTGTCCCGTTGTTCCGCCCGCCACGTTCCCTATCCAGATCAGGCTGTTGGTGACGGATTGCCCGATATAGAGGTTGTTTCCATTGGTCGCGGGGTAGACCTGATCGCCGCTGATTACCGTGGTGGCGCCCACCGTTGCCAGAACACTGGTATCTGCCCTGTTGGTGCATGTCGGGTTGGGGCCAACCAGGCAAGCGATATCGGCGTTGCGGATGAAGAACGGTGACTTTCCGTCCGCGCCCCAAAGATCGTGTCCCATCCACGCCAGGCCGGTAGTCATATGGCCGTCCGGCGTGGCTGCGACAACCTGAATGAACTGCGCGCACGTACCGAACCCCGCTGCCGTCGCGGAGCCGGGATTGTTGAAACGCAGAATTTCTCCGCTGCGGAGAAATCCGACCCACAAATTGCCGGCCGGATCCAGCGCCGCCGAGTTGGGGAGGCTGGGATTGTTCGGGAGCAGACACCCGGTCTGGCTGGGGAATTTGTCTGTACTCGTGTTGCCGCCCATGCTAAATGTGGTGCCGAAGTCGAGCGCGCCATTGCCGTTATCGGCGCCCGGAACATAGCTGATCCGGAACACGCCGCGGGTATTCGATTTGCTGTCCACGAAATAGAGAAAGTTGCGCGTGCTATCAAACGCCATCGCGCCACCCGTGACTTTGGTGAGGCTGAATGGGCACATCGCTGGGTTGATGGCATAAGGCCCGGGGCTGTCCAGGTCCGGGTCAACGCGGCAAACACCTGCTGTCGCGTCCGCTACCCATAAATGGCGCACCGGCTGGCCGGTGACCGGACTAGTCGCCGTTCCATAGAGCACCACACCGCCGCTGGGCGCAGTGATGGAGCTCTGCGGGTTGGGCGTTCCCGCAAACTGTACGGTGGTGGTGGTTGGATTAACCGTGGTTTGAGCGCTCAGAATCCGCGCTGCGAAGCCGAACAAAAAAATCATGCATGTGAGAGCGCGCAACAACTTGCCGCGCACTCCCATGCCAATTCGAACAGAGTTGGTCATTAGGGAGCTCAAGTGGCGCCTTCCTTTTCCAGGGTTTACTGCCCGGGAATAGTTCAGAATGTATAGAAGGCATCATCCAGTAGCTTATCGACAGCCTGGCAGCATTGGGTACAGCCGGAAGTGCTGCTTATCGGGGGCGACCGTGCCAATCTTCACTTCGATCGCCTTATTCGCATCCAAAACGCCTGGAGCGTTTGTCTCTATGAACTCTCTTGCCGGTCAGCCCGGTAAACACTAAAGAGTCGAGAACTATCAACAGAAATATATCCTCACGCTCCTTCTCTTCCGCGGCGCCATTCGTCGGACAGAAAAATGGCGGACTCGCAGATTCACAAGCCCGCCGCTCACGGACGATCTGACTGAATTTCTGAATTTAGTTCTTGCTGGACGCAGCGCCCGCACGCCGCGTCCAGCCGTGTCGCTTAACGCACCGTGATCGTCACCGTGGCCGAGTTCGGCAGCGTATCCGTGCCGCCGGGCCCGAAGGTCACCGTGGCAGTAGGCTTATAGACTGCCTTGGATACGGTTGCCGTCACGTTCTGCGTGATGATCATTGTCGAAGGCGGTTTGGCGCCGTTCTTGTTTGAACCGCCAAGGGCCGCGCTGGGATTGCTGGCCGTTGCTGTCACCGAGCAGACGTATTGCGTGCCCGCGATCCCGTTGACGACCACCGCCGTGCCGGCCGCGCAGGACCCTGCGCCGCCGTTGTTCACACTGACGCTCGGCGGATTCGGAGCGTTGATGGTCAACCCGTTCGGAGTGAACAGAGTGACCACCACGTTCGGGGCCGGAGTCGTGGTGGTGTTGCTGATGGTCCAGACGATGTTGCCGGCCTGGCCCACGTTGGGATTCGGCACCTGCGCATTGCCGGTGATGGAAACCGCAGCCGAGAGGTTCTGCGAAACCGGCTGAGGCGGGCTGGTTGTCTTGCTGGTGCTGACGTTCAGCAGCGCCGTTCCCGCCGTATCGAATCCGGCGGCTGTCGCCGAGTTGGTAATGGCCTGGCTCTGCATCTGCACGATCACATTGATCGTGGTGGAAGCGCCAGGATCCAGATTGCCCAGCGTGCAGGTCACGCTGATGATGCCCGTACCGCCGGACGTGCAGCTTCCCTGGCCGGGTTGCGCCAGCAGGATGTTCGCCGTCGGCAATCCGGTGGCTGAGCCGCCGCCGCTGTTGCTGGCGAGCTGGCCTGCCTGGGTGAAGTTGAACGTCGTCGGGGTAAGCACGTTGCTGATGGTAAACGTCCCGTTGAACGTAGGATCAGCCACGCCCGCGATGGTCACCGACTGGCCAATGCTCAGGAAGTGGGCGCTGGTGGTGGTGATGGTTACGTTGCCGCTGGCATCACGCACAGCGCCGCCCGCCGCAATGGTCGCCGCTACCGTGGTCAGCGTGTGGGTCATCGACACGTTGGTTGCCGGGTAGTTAGAGGTGTTCTGCACAGTCACGCCGTAAGTGATCTGCACGGGCGTCGCGGTGACGGAGGTCGGGCCGGTCATTGAGATGGCCAGCGTCGGCAGGTTCGCGGCCGAAGGCGTCACGGAATTCGTGAACGGCCCTTCAGCGCTGCTTCCGGCAACGTTATTTGCGTGCACGGTGAATGTGTAAGTGGTTCCATTGGTCAGGCCGCCGATCACTGCGCTGCCGGTATTTCCCGAAGCAGGCGCAGGAACGGTAACCGTGATTCCAGTAGCGACTCCGCCGATGTAGGCAGTTACCGTGTAGCTGAGCACCGGTGTGCCGTTGGGAACAGAGACCGTCCAGGTCACGAACGCCTGCGTGTCACCCGCCGTGGCGCAAGGCGCAACCGGGCAAGCGGTGGGAGGATTCGGAACCTGAGTTCCCGGAGGAGTTACGTGATTGCTCTCCTGGGAGAAGCCGCTCGATCCCACTGCATTGGTTGCCAGAACCTGGAACCCATACGTGGTGCCGTTTACAGCGGGGATGACCACCGAGGTCGGCGGGAATGCCGAGCCGGCCACCGGGCTGACGATGAAGTCAGGAATTACTGCGCCGGTTGTGGTGCTGTTGTGTACAGTGTAGCTGGTGACCGGCTGATTGACCTGGGCCGGGCTCCAGCTCAACGTGACCTGGTTGTTGCCGGCCACCGCGACCACGTCCAACGGAACTCCGGGAACTGCTGTCGCTGCAGGAGTAGGGCAGTTGTTGACCCAGGGAACGCCGACTCCAGGCTGGGGAACCGGCGGAACGCCCTGGCAGCTCTCGAACCACATGCCCTTGGCCAGGATGCCGGCGCCGCTGTAGTCGTCGCCGCTGAACACAACAATGTTTGCCGGGTCGCTCTGATCAATCGCCAGACCGTTCAGGTTCGTGATGGTGAACGCTGGGCCTGCCGCCGGGCTGAAGACTCCGAAGAACGCGGTATCAAGCGATGAGCTGGCCGGAACGCCGCCCGGGTTCGTAACTGCCGAGGCATTACCCAGCCACGCCAGGTTGTCCGGTCCGCCCGCGGGCGCAAGCGTGAAATACACGTTATTGCCATTCGTCGCGGGATAGTACTGGTCGCTCATGGTTGAGGTCACGGCGGCCCCTACCGGCGCGGCCGTCAAAACGTTCAACACGTCGCCCGAAGCAACAGAACACTGCCCGTGCGGAGGAACAAGGCACGTGGTGTCAGCGTTCTTAATCACAAAGGGGGAGGTGCCATCAGAGCCCCACAGATCGTGTCCAATCCAGGCCAGGCCATTCGTCAGCTTGCTGATCGTGGCAACCTGCTGAATGAACTGGGTGCAGGTGCCGAAGCCGTCAGAGCTCGCCGTGCCGGGGCTGTTGAAGCGCACGATCGCCGTGTTTTTCTTGAAACCTACGTAGAGATCTCCCTGCGGACTGAGCGCCACTGCATGCGGCAGAAGGCCGGTGCTGGGAACGCTGGCGATCAGCGGGCAACCAGTGTCGCCGCCGCCAAAGCGGGCGCCGGTTGTGTTGCCGCCCATGATGAATACGCTGTTGAAATCGAGCGATCCATGCCCATTGTCGCCGCCGGGGATAAATCCAATTCGAATGATGCCCTGGGAGGCCCTCTGTTCATCGGCAAAGTAGAGGAAGTTCCGCGTGGGATCGAAGGCCAGCGGGCCGCCTGTCACCGAAGCGCCGTTGACCTTGAACGGGCAGGTGGTCAGGGTCATCGCGTACGGCCCGGGCGAGTCGAGATCGGGGTCGACGCGGCAGAGGCCGGAGGTCGCATCGTCCACCCACAGATGCCGGAAAGGCTGGCCCGTGACCGGGCTGATCCCCGTGCCCTTCAGGATGATTCCACCCAGAGGCGCAGTCACTGCGTTGTTAGTGGTGCCCTGAGGGTTGGGAACTCCCAGGTATTGGATGGTCGTGCTATTGGTTGTGGCTGTAATGTCTGTTTGGGCGCTCGCAGTTGCCGCAGCCAGCGCGAGAAGCAGGAAGCATAACCAAACTCTCATCCCATTCCCGTGCAAAACCGGTGCGGAAACGGGGGCCCCAGAAGTGGGTGAAAAAACTTGCGCGCACACAGCTGTGGAAGCTGTGGTCCGAGTGGAGGATCTCATTTTTGTGCCTTTCCCGTCCTGAGGCTCAGCCTTCAGGATCAATTTCTCCTAGAAACAATTAGGCAAGGCATTCATCCGTGGCATGGTCAGCGGCCGCTGTCTCCGATATCCCTCGATAGCAGCGCCCTGCTGATGACCTCAGCCACCGACGCAGTGCCCGAAATCCGGAAGGTGGGCGTCGTCAGTCAAAACTGGCAGAGGTCCGCCAATTCTTCTTTATTGGTTTTAAGCTGGTTGGATTAGAGTGTGATTGGCCGAAGATTAAAGTTTCTAATCTCCGCGCGCCTCAAAAAAACAGCCGGGCGCTGGACGCCCGGCCTGTGCGAATTCCGGATTGGAACTTTTGTGTATCCATTCTCTCTGTGGAAGGCAGCGCGGTTGCCCTCTCGATGAGTTCCACCCGGTTATTTCCCAAGAGTCGCTCTGCTGATGTTAGTGTCCAACGCAGAATGTGACGATGCCATCTTGCCAGGGTGGGATTAGACCCAGATTATGTGTGAATTAATTTTTCTTAAAGATGAAGACTCTGGGCTTCCGGTCCCTTTTCAGCCCCCAAGTCCTGGAAAAAACACATAGATACAAAGCGCGTCATGTTGTGCCTTGCAAAAAAAAACGCCGCCCATTTTCGGGACGGCGCCGTTTGAGACCCCACTCGGGGCTAGTTAATGGTCAGATTGACAGCGATGGTGTGCACCAGGCTTCCACTGGTCCCGGTGACCAACAACTGGTAAGTGCCCTGCCTGGCGTTGTTCGCGACAGTCAAGCTCAACACCGAACTGCCCGAGCCGCCATTGACGGTGGTCGGATTCAACGATGCGGTAACGAGCGCCGGCACATTACTGAGGCCGAGTGCCACGTTGCCGTTGAAGCCATTGCTCGGCGTGACGGTAATGGTTACCGATCCGGAGCTATGGCGCTTGATGGTGATGTTGGCCGGCGACGCCGAGAGCGCGAAGTCGCCGGGCGTGGCCGGGTTCACGATGAGCTGCACGCCCACCGTGTGCGTGATGGCGCCGCTGGTCCCGGTCACTATCATGTTGTAAACACCCGCGGGCGTCGCCACGGAAGTGGTGATCGCCAGGCTCGATGTTCCCGCGCCCGTGATGGAAGATGGATTGAAGGTTGCCGTAGCTCCAGCCGGCAATCCGCTGAGGCTCAGACTCACCGTTCCGGAGAAACCGTTGATACTGGTGATCGTGATTCCGTAGCCGGTGTTCTGGCCGGGATTCACGGTTTGCGACGCGATGTTCGTGCTCATCGAGAAGTCGCCGGCCGGAGTGATGACGAGCGTGACCGAGGTTGCGTGCGTCAGTGTTCCATCAGTCCCGGTAATGGTCAGCGGGTAGGTGCCGGGCGTGGTGCTGAACGCCGTCGTAATGTTGAGCGCAGTAGATCCAGACCCGGTCAGGCTGACGGGAGTGAAGCTTGCGCTCACACCCGCGGGCATTCCGCTGGCGCTGAAGGTCACCGTGCCGGAGTATCCGCTAATCGGATTCAACGTCACTGTGTAACTGGTGGGACTGCCCTGATTGATCGTCTGCGACGACGGCGCCGCCGAGATCGAGAAATCAGGAGTTGAGATGATGAGCGTCACCGAAGCCGAATGGGTGAGAGTTCCATCCGTTCCTGTGATGGTCAGGCCGTAGGTGCCTGGCGCGACGCTCGTCGTGGTTGAGATTCCCAAAGTTGCTGTTCCTGAGCCGGTCACGCTGGCCGGGGTGAACGCAGGAGTTGCGCCCGCCGGCAATCCGGTCACGCTGAAGCTCACCGTGCCGGTATAGCCGTTGAGCGCCGATTGCGTGATCGTATAGCTGGTGGAGCCGCCAACGTTGATGGACTGCGTCGCCGGACTGGCCGCAAGCGAGAAATCAGGCTGCAACACAACCAGCGTTACAGACGCAGTGTGCGTTAGAGTCCCATCCGTGCCGCTGATGGTCAGCGGATAGCTGCCGGCAGGAGTGGTGGTGGCAACCGCAATGGACAGCGTTGCGGTCCCTGAGCCGGTGATGGTCGCAGGAGTAAACGTTGGCGTAGCGCCGCCGGGCAGGCCGAGAACACTGTAAGTTACCGTGCCTGCGTAGTTGTTGATGGCGGTTTGCGTGACCGTGTAGCTGATGGAATTGCCCTGCACCACCGATTGCGATGACGGCGTGGCCGCCACCGAAAAGTCCATGGCTTGAACCACGAGGGTCACGGACGCTGTATGGGTAATCACGCCGTCGGTTCCGGTGATGGTCAGCGCGTAACTTCCGCCGGGCGTAGTCGCCGCGGTCGAAACCGCCAGCGTTGTCGTCCCGGAAACCGCCACGCTGGGAGGCGTGAACGTGGCAGTTGCGCCCGCCGGCAGCCCGCTCACGCTGTAGCTCACGGTCGCTGCGTAATTGTTGAGTGCGCTTTGTGTGACCGTATAGCTGGTCGAGCTTCCCTGGATGATCGTCTGCGAGGCCGGGGTGGCAGCAATCGTGAAATCCGGGTTCGCCACCGTCAGGGTTGCCGCGGCGCTGTGGCCGACTGTCCCGTCGCTGGCAAAGATCTGGATGGGATAGCTTCCCAGCGCAGTCGTCGCGGCGGTGGTTATGGTCAGCGTGGTTGTTCCCTGATTCGTCAGCGTTGACGGCGAGAAGCTGAAAGTTGCGCCCGCCGGCAGTCCGGTCACGTTGAAGCTGAGCGTTCCCGTGTAGCCGTTCACGGCAGTAACCGTGAACAGGAAGGTGGTGGAAGAATTCTGCGCCACGATCCGCGACGCCGGAGAGATGTTTACTGTGAAGTCCGGGTGGCCGGCGTTGTTGTTCCAGAAGTTCACCAGTTGCGTGACATCCGGCGAACCCCAGCCCGAGGATTGATCGTAACCGACTTGCGCGGTGAAGCCGGGCACGCCCGGAACGCCGTTGTCGCCGTTGGTTACGTCGTGATAAATGCCAATGCCACCGGCCAATTGGTTCCGCGCCATGGAATAGAGAATTGGATTGGCGTTGCCCTGCGCGGAGCCGGTCTTCTGCACCACCAATGCCATGATGCTGGCGAACGAGGGCGATGACGCTGATGTTCCGCTCACGGCGATCAGACCGCTGTTGAACGCAGTGTGGCCCTGAATGACCAGATACGCATCGTGCCCGGCTGCGCTGAGCGAGACGTCAGGAATATCGCGATGACCGTCGCCCGGAACGCCGAGGCCGGACTGCCACGAAGGCTTCGCATACAGAATGCTGGCGCCGCCGCCGGTCGCGAACAATCCCGAGCCTCCAGCAACGTTGCCGCTCTCATTCCAGACGTTCTCAGGAATGTAGCCGAGCGCGGAAGACTGGTCGACCGGAGAATTGGAGGCATTCCAGAAATTTCCGGCGCCTTCGTTGAACTCGGTTCCGCCCACGGCGATGTTGTTCGGCGTGGAAGCCAGGCCGTTGATGCCCTGTTGCGTCCCCACGGCCGCGCCGGCAGGATCGCACCCGGCTGCGCCGCTGTCACCGGCGGAAACAAACGCCGTGATGCCCTGCGTGGCTGCCTGCGTCCACAGTGAATTCCAGAACGCGTTTTCCGCCGCCGGCAGGTTGAATTCGCACGCGCCAAAGCTGGTGCTCATCACCGGCGCCAGATTGTTGTTGACGATGTACTGCGCGGAGAGGTCCACGCCGTCGGTGGTGGCAGTGGTCGCCGAAGTCACAAGAATGATGTGGGCGTTTTTGGCGATCGCGCCGGACCACTCCACGTCAAGATCGGCCTCGGTTTCTTCATTGCCGCCCAGGTTCCCCGGATCGGTCCCGTTGACAATGAACGTGGGATCGTGCGGAGGCAGGCCGAAGAAGCTGCGGAAATACTGTACGTCGGCCAGATTGATGTCGGTACGCCCGACGATGGCGATGGTCATGCCCGTGCCGTCGATGGCCGGGACCTGGTTAAACAAAGGAAAAACGTTGTAGATGATGCTGAAGTCGCCTGGCGCAAGAAAGTGCTGTCCGCTGCCGGCGTTGAAGTCGGGAGGCAGCTGCGTAACCGTGCTGTTCGGATGCTTTTCAAAATCGTTCATCGAAACCACGCCGCGCACCAGGCCGGTGAAGGCGCGGGGAATGCTGGGATCGGTGGCGTTGGCATGGTGCATCTTGCCGTTCACTTCAAACAGGCGGATGTTGGTCTGGAACGCCCGTTCCACCTTCTGCACGTCGCCGCTGAAGTTGATCCACAGGCGGCCGGCGCCTACCTGCTCGATGGTAAAACCAAATTTGCGCAGCCAGCTGGTGGCGTCGGCGATGTCCTGGCCGGTGGGCCCGAAGCGCAGGCCGAATTCAGCCGGTGTGAGCCACTTGTGAAAGTTGGGTGAGCTCGGATCCTGTTGCCCGGAGAGCAACTGGTCCAGTTGCGCCTGCGCGTCCGGACGGACGGAAAGCAGCATGATCATGTTTTTCATCGGCAGGCTGGCCGGAGCGGCGCCACGATCAAATTCCGCGCGGGCCAGGGCGTGAGTGTTGCCGTGGAGGGTAACGCGGTCTGCGTCATTGACCGCGCGCTGAGCTCGCGCATGCAACGACAAAATCCCAGTCATCGCCACCAGCAGCAGCGTGCTGAGACACAATTTGTGCAGGGGAAGTGTTCGGGTGTGCATTCGTCCTCTTTGTGCCTAAATCGTTTGGGAAAAGTGAGGCAGAGCAGCCATTCAGGTAGGACGTGAGCCGGAATTCCACGCCTCCGTTATGTTCCGGAAGCAACGCGTCGAGCGCAGCCACTCTGACGAAGGAGGATTAGAGAGCAATTAAGCGGTCATTAGAATTTCTGAAACTGACCTGTGTTTAAGCCGCGTTCCAATTGGGGAAAACAATGTTAAGTCGCAGGACGACATAATGCCCTGACGCAGGGGATAGAGTCCGGGGTCAACAAGGCGCTGAGGCGCCGGGCATTGGAAGATCGGAATGCCAAGGTTCGTCGACAATTGAAGTGGTTGCAGTTTCGGGAAAATAAGGAGCCGAGCCAGGGAGCCGATTCACTGGCCGGCTGAATCCAAAAAAGCGACCGACTGCACGCCGGCGACCTCAAAGCGTTTGCGGCAGCGGATGTTTTTGCAGGCGACCATGTCATCGCGGCGGACCATGTAGCTCTGGGCCTTGGCGAATTTGGCGCGGTCACGCTCGTCGGCGCGGGGCGGGAGCTGGCGCTTCTTGGTGCGGACAAGCCAGGAGAGTTCGTAGTCGGCCGACTGGCGGCAGTGCGGGCAGGTGAGGTTGTGGGGCTTCCTGGATTCCCGCTCGTCAAAGAAATCTTTTTCGTCCATCAACATTATTTAACCACAGTCAGCACAGGGGACAGGGAAGAATCGGGGCATCGGGCATCGGGAGATCGGGACATCGGGTCATCTGAAGATCAAAACCAACACCAAGACCGTCTTACCACCAGAGAACACAGAGGACGCGGAGGAATCGGAGACATCCGGTCATCGGGCATCGGAGTATCAGGCTGGAGATCTGCTTGGGCTGAACTCATTGCTAAGTGCTAATCGCCAGGTGCTCTGTGCTTAAATGGTGCGATGGCGAAGAAGAAACCGAAGACGTTCAAAGCAGCGAGCGTGGTGAAAGCGGCGTCGCGGGCGGTGCTGGGGACGCCTCCGCCGGTGCGGCGGGCGGAGAACAAGAAGCGCCGCAACAAAGACAAGCACAAGGCCGGTCTGGGCAAGCTGCTGGCGGATGCGGACCGCGGATGATCGCGGGCGTGGCGCTGCCGGCGGATGCGGACCGCGGATGATCGCGGGCGGCGCGGGAAGGCGCGGGCGGGAGCTGGGCGCGGTTCATTGTGGATACGGCGGGGCTGGCGGCGGAAATTGAGTGCGGCTGGGCGTCGCTGATCGGAAAAGACCTGAGCGGCGATCCGGGAATCACCGGATGAGGCGCTGCAAATCGGCAACAAATCGAAAAACAATTGCGCATATTTGCGGGGCGGGGTGTGCAGTGTTTTTCAGTGTGTGTTCATGCGGGTGAAAATATATCGGCGGGCGACTCATTAAAGAAATTAATGGGCGCTTAATGATCTCCTAAGCTGCGGGGCGCAACCTGAGGGGGTATCGACGGGTGGATGCTCCGGGGCGTCTACAGGAAGCGTGTCCTTCCGCAGCGGGCCCCTCTGCAGCCACAAAAATTTGAACTTAGCATGTGCCGTGGTGCGAAAGCGCCGATGTTCCGAGAACGCGTAAGCAACACTGGGTCATGGGCCCGCAGAGAAAATACATCCCCCAGGTTTCTTGTGCTCCGAACAAAGGGCGCCGGCAGGTCGCAGCAACCTGTGTACCACTGACATTGCCTGGTTTTTAGCAAAACAGGAGCGCGTCTATGTTTTCCCAGAGCAATTTAAAAAAGCTGGTCGTGCTGTTCCTCTCAGTCTGCGCGATCACCCTGTTCAGCGTCACCTACCTCTCCGCGAAGGGCGGGGGAAGAGGCGGAAACGGTGGCGGTGAGGGCAACGGCCTTGGCCAGACAGGCGGCCAAAAAGGCAAAGGCGGTGTTGGCGGCGGCGGAAACGGCGCCGGTGACAACGGCGGCGGTGGTGGCGGGAACGGCGGCAGTGGTAAGGGTGGAAACGGCGGTTCCGGCAAAGGCGGCAATGGCGGTAAAGGCGGTAACGGTGGTGGCCGAGGCGGCAATGACGGCGGCGAGCGCGGTCTGGCTTCGCTGAAAACCATCACAGTTCCCGGCCCGACGTCAGCCGAACTGGCCAACCTGGTGAAAGACAAGAACGCTGCAATCGCCCTGGGCAAAGCTTTCTTCTGGGAGATGCAGTTCGGCAGCGACGGCAAAACTGCCTGTGCTACCTGCCACTTCAACGCGGGTGCGGACAGCCGCACCAACAACCAGACTGACCCCGGCCTTCGTCGTGTCGACGGCAACGGCAACCCCGCTGCTGACTCCACGACCTTCCAGGCCGGCTTCGGACCCAACCACTCCCTGGCTCTCAGCGACTTCCCTCTTCACACCTCCACTCGCGACAACAACAACATCGTGGGTTCGCAGGGTGTGTTCCGGTTTAACTTTAATGATGTGGTGCTCGGCCAGGCTGCAGAAAACGAAACCAGCGTCGCCGACCCCGTCTGGAGCGTCTCTGACGGGCAAGGCGGCTCGCTCAACGTGCGCCGCTCCACGCCGCGCAACGCGCCTCCGGTAATCAACGCGGTGTTCAACTACCGCAATTTCTGGGACGGCCGCGCGCAGAACACCTTCAACGGCGTAAATCCTTTCGGCGCCGGCGATCCTAACGCGCATCTACTTCAGACCGACGCCAGCCAGCCCAACGGAGTCGCCGACGTTACGCTGCGGCTCTCCAACTCGTCGCTGGCTTCGCAGGCCGTCGGACCTCCGGGCAGCGACGTGGAAATGTCCGCCGCAGGCCGTCCGTTCGTGAAGATGGGCAAGAAGATGCTCACCCTCACTCCGCTCGCCCTGCAGCAGGTCGCGGCCGATGACAGCGTTCTCGGCGCGCTCAGCAATGCTCCCGGCAACGGCCTCAACAAGGACTATGTTTCCATGATCAAGGCCGCGTTCCAGGACAAGTGGTGGAACTCCGGCGCCGTGGTCGACGCCGGCAGCAACTTCCTCCACACCGGCACGCCGCAGAACACGAACGAATATTCGCAGATGGAATACAACTTCTCCATGTTCTGGGGCGTAGCCATCCAGATGTACGAATCCACTCTGGTCTCTGACAACTCGCGCTTTGACCAGTTCATGGAAGGCAACCGTCAGGCCCTGACCGGCCTGGAGCAGATCGGCATGGACCGTTTCCGCGGCAAGGGCGGATGCACCAACTGCCACAACGGCGCTGAACTCACTGACGCAACCGTCTCCAATGTTCTGCGTCACGCCGGACAGGTGGTTGAAGTTCTTCCCGGCGGCGCCTGGCATGATATCGGCTTCCACAACATCGGCGTGCGCCCCACCACTGACGATATGGGCATCGCCGCTTCCGATCCCTCCGGCCTGGCTTCGCTCTCCGTAGCCCAGCTTGCCGCCCTGGGACAGGTCACCGGCACTTCGGTTCCGCAGGGCGCGGCCGTAAGCGTTCGCGGCGCCGTCAAGACGCCCAGCCTGCGCAACATCGAGCTGACCGCTCCGTTCTTCCTGAACGGCGGCCAGGCGACGCTGGAGCAGGTGGTCGACTTCTACAGCCACCGCGGGGACTTCCCCTCGGCGGACATGGACCCCAACCTGGAACGCGCGAGCTTCGGCCTGTTCGACAAGCTGGCCGTCGTCGCCTTCCTTCGTTCTCTGACGGATGAGCGGGTTCGCAGTCAAAGCGCGCCCTTCGATCACCCGTCGCTTACCATCCCTGACGGCGCGACGGTCGTTAACGGCGTGCTGACGGAGCAAACCATCACCATCCCGGCCACAGGCGCGGGCGGTGGAGCGCCAATGGCCAAGTTCTGCGAGTCGTTAAGTGGTGGCTCGCCTCAGGCCTGTAATTAGGTAACGAGCGACGAAACACAAAATCGCCGTTACTGAGGTTCTGAAGATGCAACGCTTGCAAGAATTAAAGGAGGCCGCAAAACAAGGCGGCCTCTCTTTTTTGTCTTTCCTCTGGACAGCCTGGCTCTTTCTCACCAGCCAACGCTGGCTGTTCTGAATTGCTCGCCGATGTCCTGATGTCCCGATCTCCCGACTGTCTCCTTACTGCCGTAGGCTCGCGCGCAGCCGTAGGCGGAGCGCGCATAAGCTCTCAATCCCCGGTCTGCTTGTAAGCGCAAACACCGAATCGGTTAGCGATGGCCGCAGGATTTTCGATTCACAAACGCAATGCCTTA
>DASTJB010000153.1:0-6336 GCA_035717005.1 Candidatus Angelobacter sp. | reverse complement strand
GGTCATGCCTAATCCCCGCAAAACTCCCGGAATGCCGGGATGGTGCTGTCCCTACGATCAGGCTAACTTGAGCCTTGCGCCACATCCGGGGTGTGCGATCAAGTGCACGTCCCAGGTTCCATACCCACGGTGGCGGAGGAGGCTGTCTATGCGACCCCAACGCTGCCAATCTTCCGGATCTCGGAAACCACGGTTCTCCGTGCGCCTCCCCGGAAAGAAGAGAGCTGCCGCCTCGTCTTATCCCTCTCCCAGATTTCTTCTGGCCATGGGGCTGGCTGGTTTTGCGATGTTGTGTGCGATCGCCAGCGCCCAGACGCAGACCTACCAGTGCACGACTGGTTTCGGTCCTGTAGCTGTTGCTCCCGTGCTCCCCGCGACGCTGATGCAATCGCTGAAGAGCGTGGCCAACCCAGTCTTGCCGAACGGGCCCACAGGCATCGTGAGAGAAGATCTCGTAGATTTCATCGCCAATCAACCAGCAGCCATTCAACTGGGCAAAGCGTTGTTCTGGGAGATGCAGGCCGGCAGTGACAACAAGACGGCCTGCGCCACGTGCCATTTCAAAGCCGGAGTTGACGGCCGCGACAGAAATCAAATGAACCCCGGCGCTAACGGAAGTTGGGATGGTTTCGGTTACGGCCCGAACTACATGCTGCAGTCGATCGATTTCCCGCTGACGAGCCTGCCCACGAAAGACGTCGACAATATCGTGGGCTCACAGGGAGTGCGCTCCAGCAAGTTCACGGGATTCAGTAAATCCGGCGCAGAGATGACCTCATCTGTCGCCGACCCGATATTCAGCGTGGGTGGGGTGAATGTGCGGCAGGTCACCGGGAAGAATGCTCCTACCACCATCAATGCAGTTTTTAATCACCGCAATTTCTGGAACGGACGCGCCCAACCTGAATTCAATGGCATAAACCCGTTTGGGAACAGAGATGTTACCGCGCGAGTGTGGGTCCTGGGCAGCACCGGGGCTCCCATCCAGATGGATGTTCACATTCAGAATGCGAGTCTGGCATCGCAGGCCGTCGGCCCGGCGCTGAGCACGGTTGAGATGTCGGCCAACGGACGTACCTTCCCTGATCTTGGCCACAAGTTGGTCCTGGTAAAGCCGCTGGGGCTGCAGAAAGTCGATTCCACTGACAGTGTGCTGGGTGCGCTCGCGGACGTCAGCGCCGGCAAAGGTCTCGCCACCACTTACACGGCTTTGATCCAGAAGGCATTCCAGCCGAAATGGTGGAACTCCAAAAAGAGTGTCACGGTCAATGGCAAGAGCTATTCCATGATGGAAGCCAACTTCTCTCTCTTCTGGGGGCTTTCCGTCATGCTCTACGAGGCGACACTGACATCCGACGCAAGTCCCATGGACCAGTACCTGCTCTCCAGAGTCTTCACCGCGGCGGTCGTTGATCCGCTTACGGGCATGCCTGCGCTGGTCTCTGACAATCCTTCGCTTCTCGATGCCGCAGTGACCCGCCTGGCGGCCGATGGAATCATCATCTCCCGATCCGACATTCTTAACGGGCTTGCCCTCTTTGAACGGCCGGTTGCTCCGCCACCCTCTTTCCCCGTTCCTGCCGGCTTCGGCGCCGGATGCATTGGGTGCCATGTGGGAGCAGAAACAACCAGCGCCTCGGTAAGAAATCTGACCGGACCCGGTGTTGAGGTTGGCGATGCCGCGCTGAAGCTGGCGGGCTTCGATCTGCGCATGGAGCGCATGTTCCTGAGGCTGGATTGGACTCCGCCCGGACCTTTAACGCCTATACCGCTGGGCACGGACAAAATCACGTTTGATCCAAGCGTTTACTCGGTAAATGTAATCAGCGAGATCATTCCTTTTCCGAGCGGCATCTCAACGCCCATTTCACCTGCCATCCCGCTGCCGGTGGGGACCTACGACGCAGGCTGGTACAACCTGGGCGTGCGTCCGACGGCGGACGACATTGGACTCGGCGGCCTGGATCCGTTTAACACCCCGCTCTCATGGACGCAGCTGTTCCAGTCGACATCGCCCGGCCTGGTCAAAGTCCCCGGCAATGGGCTGCCTTGTAACGGCGCCGGGAACGCTACCTTCCCCAACACGTTATTGAACCCGCTTGGGTTCCCGCTGCTCTCAGGGCCATTGCTTGCGGGCGAGAACACAGATGTGGCGGGAACGTTTAAAGTCGCGAGCCTGCGCAACACGGAATTCAGCGCCCCCTACTTCCACAACGGGGGTAAGTCCACGCTGGCGCAGGTGGTGGATTTCTATGACAACGGCGGAGACTTCAATCGCACCACCAATGCGACGAAAGCTCCTGCCATCGTGCCTCTGCAGTTGACTGCAGATCAGCACAAGAGCCTGGTGGCCTTCCTGCTTGCGCTCACAGACGACCGTGTCCGCATGCAGCAGGCGCCCTTCGATCACCCACAGTTGTTTGTTCCCAACGGAGATAACCCAATCGGCACCGACAACACGATCGAAATTCCGGCCGTCGGCGCCGCGGGCTCTCTAACGCCCCTTCAGCGTTTCTTGAGCCTGAATCCATTTGCTTTGTAAGGAGAAAGTCGGTCGACGGAGTAGTTAGCGGTACAAGCTGAAATTTTTTAAGGAGATGTAGCAGGGGGCATTATGAACAAACTGGATATCACTAAATTGAGCCGTAGAGAGCTCATCAAACTGAGCCTGATGTGCGGAGCTGCGGTCTCTGTTCCCAGGGTCGCGTGGGCCCAAAGCTGCGGAGGGTTCGTGGACCAGACGCCGCAAGACATCGATATTGTGACCGGCCTCACGCCGATCGAGGTCTTTCCAACCAGTCCATTTATCCTCAGTCCTTTTACCGATCCGCTGCCGATTCCGGCCGCGATGCTTCCGGGGTACCGGCAGCCTGACGGCACGCTGACGCCGAATGCGCCGGATGCCTGGACGGTGCGGACATCAGCTTTCGGCAACAACCGTGTTCTTCCACCGAGCCCCCTCGCCGGCCGCCAGGACGCACTCGGAGCGCGGCCTCGCACCGCCGGGGTGCCCGGCCCCGCAGTTCCGGACGCAGGCACACACCAGCTCTGGACCGACGGCAGCGGCGTTTCTGGAACCACCAAGGGCATTCGAGTGCCCGGCTTCCCGCTGCCTGACCCGATCCTCTATCACATTAGATTGCAAGTCAGGCAGCACTCCTTTACCTCGTCTCTAGTGCAGCCGATCGCCAGCGGCGGAACGCCCGTGGTGCCGCCAACGGGAATCGCCGGACCGCAGGCTCTGCCACAAAGCACCATTTACGGATTCAACGGGACTTTCCCCGGGCCGAGAATCAACGCCATGTACGGGCGGGCCAACCTGGTGCGCTTTGAAAATGATCTGGATTCTAACCCGCTCTGCCTCGACCGCCAGGATTTCGGCGCGCCCGACTGGGCGTTTCTTACCCACCTGCACAACGGACACACCGCTCCGGAGAGCGATGGCCAGCCTCATCACATGACCGACAATAAAGGCGGCTATACGCCGAGCCAATGGGTGGACGATCTGTATCTCAACTACCCGGCGGGTAATGATTCTGCCGAAATGCAGTCGTTCCTGTGGTTCCACGATCACCGCATGCATCACACTGGCGCGAACGTTTACAAGGGCATGGTCGGGCTCTACCCGATCTACGATCCGGTCCTCGATCCCGGCGATGAAACCAGCAAGACGGGCCTGGGACTGCCTGGGCGCAAGCGGATCGATCCTGCGGATCCAACCGGCTCAACTTTCAACGTCGATTACGACATTCCAATGGCGCTCTACGATTGCTGTCTCGACGACGGCGTCACGCAACATCAGGACTTTCACAACGGATTCGGAGAGCTTCATCCGGAGTGGTGGGGAAAAACATACTTCCGTCATTTCCCGAACCATGGCTTCGTGGGAGACATCTTCACCGTGAACGGTACGGCCTTCCCGGTACTGAACGTCTTCCGGCGGAAGTACCGCCTGCGCTTCCTGGGCGCGTCGGTATCGCGCATTTACGAACTCATGCTCATGCGCGGCACGCCGACCGCAGCGCCGGGAACACAGGGGCAATATCAGCTGCCGGATGGACAGCAGTGCTTCCGGTTCAGCCAGATCGCTGCGGAAGGCGGCTTGCTGCCGAAGCCGATTACCAGAGACTCGTTTCAGATCTGGCCGGCCAAACGCAGGGAAGTGGTGGTGGATTTCACCAGGTTCCTTGACGGTACTCCAACAACACCGGGCGATGTCCTCTACCTGGTGAATGTTCTGGAGATGCCGGACGGACGCAAGCCCAACTTCAATGTTACGGGCGCCGCACTGACTTACAAGGTGCCTATCATGAAGATCGTCATCGGCGGCAACCCGCCGGAGCCGGACGTGAGCCGGATCCCGAACAACCTGCGTCCCATGCCGGTGCTGCCAAAGAACAAGACTTCACTGCCGCAGCGGACGTTCACGCTGCAGCGCAGCGGAACGGCCGGTGGCGAGACGCAGTGGGTCATCAACGGTCTGGAATTCAACCCCACTACACCCCTGGCGCTTCCGCAACGCAGCGGCAACGGCGAGTTGTGGACGGTCGTAAACGGAGGTGGCGGCTGGGTGCATCCGATGCACATGCACCAGGAGGAACATACCGTGCTTGCGCGTACCGGCAGCACCAACGCGCACCCTGAAGATATCGGCAAGGAAGACGTGGTCGCGCTGGATCCCAGCGAGTCGGTCCAGTTCTACCGGCGCTTCCGGACCTTTGCCGGCAACTACGTCGCCCACTGTCACAACCTGGCGCATGAAGACCACAACATGATGTTCGGCTGGTCGATTGTGCCGTAACTGCTCCAACAAACAGGTTCCCCGCGCTCGCCGCGGGGAACCCGATTGTCTCACCTGCATGCGGGATTATTTCGGACGGACGGAAAGCGCCTGGTACTTATGAAAAAAGCACTGTATTTCTCTTTGCTCCTGGCATCTGTAGTCGCGGCATTTCGGCTGGGCTCACAGTCCGGCCGGCGCACGGTCACTCCCGCTTCCGCTGAAGCACGCAAGGTCCTTTATTACGTGGATCCGATGCACCCGGCCTACAAGTCTGACAAGCCGGGCATCGCTCCTGACTGCGGCATGCAACTTGAGCCGGTCTACGCCGGCCCTCAACTTACAGCGGCGGCCCTGGCGCAATCCTCATCTCTGCAACCGGGTTCCGTTCGCATTGACCCGGCAAAGCAACAGCTTTTCGGCGTGCGCGTCAGCCCGGTGGAAGAAACCTCCGGCAGCTATAGCGTTCGGCTCGTGGGACGGGTGGCTCCCGATGAGGCGCGGACCTACAAGCTGAATGCGGGAATCGAGGGCTATATTCAGGAGGTCTCGCCCGCCACCACGGGCAGCTTTGTCCACAAAAACCAGGTACTCGCTGCGTTTGCCGCACCTAATGCCTCCATGACGCTGCAGACGTACGTTCTGAACCTCGGCGCAGAAGACCGTTTCAAGAAGAGCGCTGCGGAGGGAAGTGTTGAAGGCCAGTCTGTGGCGTCTGTGAATGCCAATCTCCAGCTGCGGGCCCAGCAATTGCAGAACCTGGGGATGTCTGTGCTCCAGATGGAAGAGATCAGGCGCACGCGCCAGATCCCGGACACCATCAAGATCGTTTCTCCCGTCGATGGGTTCATTCTGGCGCGCAACATGTCCCCGGGCCAGAAGTTTGAAAGAGACACCGAGTGGTACCGCATCGCCGATTTGCGGCGGGTCTGGATTATGGCAGATGTTTTCGAGAGTGAATCCCAGCATCTTCGCGCCGGCGCTCGAGTGCGGATAAGTCTGCCCAATCAGAACAAGGTATTTGCAGGCCGGATCAGCGACGTGCTGCCCCAATTTGATGCCACGTCAAAGACCTTGAAGGCACGGATCGAGGTGGAAAACCCGGGATACCTTCTGCGGCCCGATATGTTGGTTGACGTCGAGTTGCCGGTCACGTTTCCACGTACGATCGTGGTTCCCGCAACGGCAGTTCTCGATTCAGGACTGAAGAAGACTGTTTTTGTCGAGCGCAGTGAAGGGTCGTTCTCGCCCCGCTCGGTTGAAACCGGCCGGCGATTTGCTGACCGGGTGGAGATCGTCAAAGGATTGCAGGCGGGCGAGAGAATTGTTGTCTCCGGCAACTTTCTCATTAGTTCAGAGAGCCGCTTGCAAGAGGCCACGGAGACGTACGCTCCGATTACGGAGCCGGCTCCGGCTGATCATGGCGTCAACGCGCCTGCCGCCAGTGAAGCGCAGGCTGGCTCCGGGAAAAGCGGTCCCGGTAATAATGAACAGACCAGGATAGCCTCACGCCGCGGGAGGCGCCGTGGTTGACCGCATCATTGATTTCTCCGTCA
>DASTJB010000152.1:0-4751 GCA_035717005.1 Candidatus Angelobacter sp. | reverse complement strand
ATTCTTCAGCCCTATTCAGAGGCCAACCTGAAGCCGCGGCCGGACATGGTGATTGTGGGCAACGCCATTTCGCGCGGCAATCCGGAACTGGAGTACGTGCTGGACGAGCGCATCCTGCTGCGCTCGATGCCCGACATTCTCTACGATCTCTTTCTGCGCACGCGCCAGCCCATCGTAGTGGCGGGTACGCATGGCAAGACCACAACGACCAGTATGCTGGCGTGGATATTTCAGTCGGCGGGGAAGGACCCATCATTTTTGGTGGGCGGGATCGCCGAAAATTTCGGCAGCAGCTTTGCCCTGCGCCAGGGCAAGCACTTCATCATCGAGGGCGACGAGTACGATACCGCCTTTTTCGACAAAGGGCCCAAGTTCCTGCATTACTTCCCGCAATCGGCGATTCTGACATCCGTGGAGTTCGATCACGCCGACATCTATGCCGATCTGGAGGCGGTGAAGACGGCGTTCAAGCGGCTGGTGAACCTGGTACCGCGAAAAGGGAAGATCGTGGCTTATGATGCGAATGAGAATGTCGATGAGTGCGTGGCGCGGGCCTTTTGTTCAGTGGAGCGGTACGGCATGCGCGAAGGTTCGTTCTGGCGGATCGCCAACCTGAAGTTCGAGGGGGAGCGCACGGTGTGGACGGTTTTCCGTGATGGCACCGAGCCGGTGGATTTTGAATTCTCGCTGGCCGGCGAGTACAACGTGCTCAACGCCACGGCGGCCGCGGCCATGGCGGCGAATTTTGGCATTGATCCGCCGCAGATTGTGGAGGCGCTCAAGACGTTCAAGAGCGTGAAGCGGCGGCTGGAGGTCAAGGCGCAGATTGACGGGATCACGATCATCGACGACTTCGCGCACCACCCGACGGCAATTGCGGCAACGCTGAGCGCTCTGCGCGTGCGCTATCCGCAGGCGCGGCTGTGGGCGATCTTTGAGCCGAGGTCGAACACGCTGCGGCGCCGCGTGCTGCAACGCCAGCTGATTGAAAGCCTGGCGCTGGCCGACCAGGTGGTGATCACGCCGATCTTCAAACCGGAAGCCGTGCCGGAAGACGAACGGCTTACTACCTCTTCGGTAGTGAACGGCGTGAAACGCGCAGGCAAATCGGCACGGGAGCTGGCCGATGCCGATGCCATTGTTGCCGCGGTCGCACCGGAACTGGAGAGCGGCGACGTGGTGGCGATCCTTTCCAACGGCGGTTTCGGCGGGATCTATGAGAAGCTGCCGCGCAAGCTGGAAGAACTCAGGGGCGTACAGCGCTCATGATCGGCCGGGCGATCGGCTTTTTCCGCACCATTCTGGCGCTGTTGTTCTGGATTGTGCTGGTGCCGCCGGCGGCGCTGATCGCCTTTCCCTGGACCCTCATCACGCGCGACGTCCGCTTTCTGTACTGGATCGGCATGGGTCTGGCCTATGGCGGCGCGCGCATCACCGGCGCAAGAGTGAAGCTGGTGGGACTGGACAAGATTGATCCGGCGGGCACGTACATCTTCATGTCCAACCACGTATCGAACCTGGACCCGCCGCTGCTGGTGCCGCTGATTCCCGGACGCACGTCAGTGCTGGCGAAGAAGGAGCTCTGGCGCATTCCGATCCTGAACAAAGCGTTGGACCTGGCGGAGATCGTGCCGGTGGAACGCCGCAACCGCGACGCGGCCATCAACAGTATTCGCCGCGCGGGCGAGGTGATGCGGCACCACATCAATATGACGATTTTTCCCGAGGGAACGCGCTCGCCCGACGGCCGACTGCTGCCCTTCAAGAAGGGCCCGTTTCATCTTGCCGCTGAAACCGGTTTTCCTATTGTGCCGGTGACGATCCTGGGCACGTTCGAGATGATGCCGAAGGACAAGCTGATCGCGAGAGCGGGAACGGCGATACTGGTTTTTCATCCGCCGGTGGACCCAAAGCAGTACGCCTCACGCGACGAGCTGATGCAGGCGGTCTGGGAGAAGATCAACAGCGCGCTGCCGGAGGAACGGCAGAAATCGTCAGCAGGCATGATTAGCGAATAGCGCCGGACTGCAACATCGATACAGTTAGCGACACAGGCGCAAATCCTAATTTCTGAATGAGGCCATCAGGCCTTCGATCTCCGACTTCTGCGCTGCATTGAGCGGCAGCAACGGCAGCCGGGGAAGGCCGCCGTAATAGCCGTTCAAGTCCATGGCGTATTTGATAGCGGGAATCCCCAGCTCTGAGACCACGCGCCTGGTTGCAGGCGTCAGGGCCGTTTGCTTGCTCCCGGCCAGATCAAGATCGTTGTCTTTGAACGCGGCATGGATTTCAAAACAGATGGTCGGAGCCGGAGCGGCAAAGCCGAGCACGCCGCCGCTGGCGCCCACCTGAAGCGAGTCCAGCAACGTGTGGGCAGCGCCCACCAGAACCTGGAAGCCGACTTCCTTGCTGCGCGTTTTTATTCTGGGCCGCTCGGTTACGGCGGCTGCGGTCCCGCTGAGTTGGCTTACGCTGACCAGCTGACCGCCGTTTCCATCGGCACCCGGGGCGGCGAGCATGCGATTTGTGACCGCCTGCTGGACCTCAGTAACGCTGGTGGTGCGCCTGATGTGGCGGGTGGCGTTCACCATGGCGGCGACTTTTTCCACGTTGCCGCTCGATTCCTTGATGCCAATGATATTGGGGTGCTCAGCCAGGGCGGTGATGACCTCCAGCGGCAGATCGTATGCCGTGAACGGAGGTACGGTGTAGAGCACTACCGGGAGCGGCGATCGATCGGCGACGGTGCGGTAAAAGGCCAGAAGCGCTTCCGGTTTCATCTGCGGACGGTAGAAGTGGGGCGTGCGCACCAGCGCAACGTCATATTTGAGTTTGGCCGCATATTCGGTGAGGCGCAGCGTTTCCAGGACCGATTCCGCGCCGGTACCGGCGATCAGCACCTTTTCCGGCGCCGCTACCTCGGCAGTCACGCGCAGCACTTCGCGGCACTCGTCGTCGCTGAGCATCACGGCCTCTCCGGTGGAGCCGAGCACGACCATGCCGGCGATGGGAGTACGCGAATAGCGGTCGATATTGTGCTCGATTTTCTTGTAGTAGACCGCACCATCGGGGTAGAAGGGCGTGGTCACGGCGGGGAAAATGCCTTGCAGGAGCATGGGTCTATTCTAAACGGAAAATTCGCCGCAAAAAGGAAAGGCCCTGCGCTGGAGCGCAGGGCCTGAACGCGAACAAACGCTAGATGGCGCTGGCCAAAGGAGTCCGGTTCTGCAGCTGGAGGTCGCCCAGGCGGGACCAGTTGTCGCGCAGCGACTGGTACTTCGGCACCAGCATGGCCGGAGTAAATTGCAGCGAGGGCACCGCGTACTCAAAGCAGAGCTTGGCCATCGCCAGGAGACACTGCATGCGGATCTGGGTGGCCAGCTCCATGACCTGGGAGGCGGCGGTAGCGACCTCCGGCGATGCGCTCTGGCGCGATGCCTCCGTCATGCGCAACACGGCCGAAGAATTGGCGGAGATGCGGGCCACATAGCGAAGCGTGACGCGGATGCGCTCGCGCTTGAGGCGGAAGAACTTGCCCCGTGGCAGCTGGGCGCGCAAAAAGAGCTCGTCATCGCGGTCCATCAGGGTGCGAAAAGCCTTCAGGTCTACCGGACGGATGGCCAGCGTCGCATGTTTGCTGCGGCTCCGTACAGCCACGTAAAACAGCAGGACAGCACATAAGGCAAGCGCAACTACGATTACTGTAATCATCGATGTATCAGCTCCATGACTGCCTGATTCCACTGCTCCAACTGGGCCCGCTCGGGGATTTCCTGGCTTTCGGCAACGCGCTCCGGGGCCCCCAGGTAGATCGTCCATAACAGTATGCTGAGACAGAACGTAGCCACCCGCGCAAAATTTAAAATGTCAGTAGCGCTGTTTCCGAAATACGAACGCAAAGTCACGTTGACCAGGTCTACGGCGGCAAAAAGGCCCAGGCCCAGCGCGATCCCAAAGATGTGTTCTCTCCAGTGCAAGCCAAAGGCGGTAGAGAAAAGGAACAGGAACATCAATAGTCCTACTTCTACAATGCGCGTAGCTTCGGCGACCACCATGACCGCGCTTCCAAATGCCGTTCGATCTGCCTGCGGCTGAGCGTAGATAACCACCAGGCCCAAAACAATCAGAATTGCCACCGCCGTCTTGAAGACTGTTGTGGCAAGCCTCCGGAGCGCCTGGTGGGTAGAAAAGAGGGTCGTAAAAACCTCGTACACTACGGCGAATCCCAGAATTGTCGAGACCGCTTCACACGCCCAATAGACATAGAAATATGCCAGCTTATTGCCGTAAACGGAATAGACCGAATAGGCGATTGCGGCCTCAAACAAATTGAAGAAGGCATACGCTGCGAAAACGGGGAGTTGCTGCCAAGTTTTCCGATAAAACAACACTACGGCCAGTATGAACTGCAGCACGATGCCGGCAGTCCAAACCTCGTTAACGAGCGAGTGTAACCCCATATGCTCGCTACAGCATACGTCGGCCCATATCCGGCAACAAGACAATTCCTGACTCTGTCCGGTTTTCGGTATTACGCTGGTGCCACTCCGCTAATTCTCAATTGCTCGGGGGCAAACAGCTCGGACAAGGTGTCGGCGGGCCATCGAATTTTGCGGCCTGACCGCCAGCTAAGTTGTTGGAAACGAAGAGCAAGGTGAAGACGAAAGCGACGCGAGCGATGGTTTTGATCATAAGAGAACATCCTCCTTGGTGAATGCAGAATACGGATTTTCAATGCTGGGGCCGCAGCG
>DASTJB010000151.1:0-3178 GCA_035717005.1 Candidatus Angelobacter sp. | reverse complement strand
ATTTCGCGGCTTCGGGATGAGGCAGGATCAGGAATCTCTCTTCCGCCATGGCTTTCACCACGTCGCCGGCAACCTGGTCCGGCTCGAGCGCGCCTTCAAGGAGAAACGCGCCGCCGGCAAACTGCGCCTTGAGCAGCATGTCAGTCTTTACCCCCTGCGGGCAGAGCGCGGAGACGCGTATCCCCTGGTCGCCATAGGTGATGCTGAGCCATTCGGCAAAGCCGAGCGCGGCATGCTTTGTCACCGAATAAGGCGCCGACCCGATCTGCGTCAGCAGTCCGGCGGCCGAGACGGTTTGCAGCAGGTAGCCTTCTTTGCGCTCGAGCATCTGCGGCAGGACCGCGCGCGCCGCGTAAACGTGGGCCATCACGTTGATGTTCCAGCTGCGCTCCCAGTCGCGGTCCGGAACCTCCGGGCCGCCGGCCGCGCCGATTCCGGCGTTGGAGCAGAAGATATCGACCTGGCCGAACCTGTCCGTGGCCATGGCTACCAGAGTCTGAATGTCAGCTTCATTGCTGACGTCGGCGTGAGCAGCCACGCCGTTCACTTCCTGCGCTATGGCTTTGGCATGCTGCGCGTCGATGTCGGCCACGATGATGGCCTTGGCGCTTTCCCGGGCGAAGCGCCGGCAGAGCGCTGCGCCGATGCCATTCGCGCCCCCGGTGACGATGATGACTCTTCCCTGGATTTGCATGGAGAAAAGATAGTCTTCGGGAAAGGAATCTTCAAATCGCCTAAGGCGGTACTTGGTAGTTAGTACTTGGTATTTGGCCCTTGTCTGGAAGTTCCAACGCGTTCGGCATCGGTCCAGGTAATGGCAGTTCAAGGCCAAGTACCAAATACCAAGTACCAAGTACGATTTTCCGATTCTGGCGATGACGGCGATATAAAAAGGCGCCGCTTTCACGGCGCCCTGTTTTGGCCAATTGCTAATTGCCATTTGCTAATTGCTATTGTGAAAACGGCACTCCCTGCGGATCGGATGCCAGCAGCGGATTGCACACCAGGTTGGTCGGCTGGGCGGCCGGCGGTCCCGGGCTGGCGTTGGGTATGTTGGTGAAGTCGAAGAACTCTGACATGTCTGCCTGGGCCAAATCACGCTGTGTGAGGTTCGGCAGGTTGAAGCGCTTCTCGACGAACTTGAGCACGGCGGTGTAGTCCATCGGCGTGTGCGAGACGTAACCCTTCTTCGCAAACGGCGAGACGATGATCAGAGGCACGCGGAAGCCGGTGCGGACAAAATCATCCGGCGGATCGTTGGCCAGCAGATCGCGCGGCTTGATGCCGTCCGGGCTGGGCACGTGCATGACGCCGGCATCGGTCGGGTACTTGCCCGGGCCAACGCTCTGCCCGCCGGCGCCGCCGGCCAGTTCCAGAATCGGCCGGCCGTCGATCATCGGGCTGACGTGGTCAAACAGCCCGCCGCTTTCGTCGAAGGTCTCGATGAAGATCGAGTCTTTATAGGACGGGCTATTGATGAACGCCGTCAGGAGCGAGTTCATGAATTTTGCGCCGGCCTGGATGTCGTCACTCTTGCCGGGATGCTCATCGCGGCCGGAGGCGAATCCGGGCTCGATGTAAGAGAAGGCCGGCAGCGTGCCGTTTTGCATGTCGGTGAGAAATTGCGAGATGGGAACGATATGGTCCTGCACCGTGCCCACGTACGGCTGGAAGTTGCGCAGCGTGGTGATCAGTTTTCCGTCAGGCTGGCGGTCGACGGAGTAGATTCGCCACGAGATGCCGGCCGCGTCGAGCAACTGGAAGATGGTCTTGGCCGTGAGCGTGGTCTTGGTGTCCGCCGGCGGATGCACCAGCCCCTGAGACGTGGCCGCCATGGAGTAGAGGCGTACAGCTTCGGTCTGCATGGGACCGGCCGCGTACCAGCGGTCGGAGGTGGCAAACTCGGTAGCAAACCAGTACGGCGACGGCAGATCGGCGCTGGTGTAATAGCCCATGGAGCGCACGCCTTCGGTATCGGCGTCGCCGTCGAAGATGGCGAGGCCGGCAGCGGTGTGAACGAAGCCATCGAGCAGCAGCGGCGCGCCGTCGTCCAGCTGGAACCGGTTGGCATCGCCATGCGACTCAAGCCACGCCGCCGTGGTGTTGAAGATGCAGCCGGTCGTCAGATGGAAGGTGCGAATGTTCTGCTTGTCGTCGGCCGGGTTGGTGAAGTCGGTTTCCAGGTCGTCGGCGTCACGGCCGAGCGCGCCGCCGGGAAAGCTGGCGCGATAGTCGTTCAGCTTGCCGAAGTACGCATCGAAGGAGCGGTTCTCCTGCATCATGAAGATGATGTGGTTCACGCTCTGCAAAGTGGCCGGAGTGGCGCTGGGAGTAGGAGTCGGAGTGGGGCCGCCGCCCAGGCCGACTCCCTGGCAACCAGAGAGAAGGCCAACCGCGAGCACACTCAAAAACAAAGCACAACACGTGAGGGGAATCTTTTTCATAGCCCTATCTGCCGCAGATGGAATTTTTTTGGACTTCGGGAGCCGCCGCAATTGAGCAGCAACTCTCAGTTTCCTTCTGATGTGGCGGGCCGAAGTGGTGTTGGCTGCTGGATTTACTTAGAGTTGACATCCTCAGCAGCAGTTCTGACATCGTAATTTTTTAGCTGCTCTCGAACTCCATGCGCGCGGTTTCGGGAGCGTACTTCGGCAACAGATTTTGGGGACCCAGGGATGAGAATTGCTGTAGTGGGATCAGGTTACGTTGGCCTTGTAGCGGGCGCCTGTTTCGCAGAGCTTGGCCATGAAGTTCTGCTGGTTGATAACGACGAACACAAAATCGCGGCACTCAAACGGGGCGAATGCCCAATCCATGAGAAATTTCTTCCTGAGCTGCTGGAGCGGCACCGGGGCAGGCGCCTGGACTTTACCGGCGATCTTCCGGCGGCGGTGCGGCGCAGCCAGCTGATCTTTATCGCCGTGGGCACACCGCCCAAGGACGACGGCGACGCCGATCTTTCTTATGTGGAATCCGTGGCGCAGGGCATCGCCTGCGCGATTGACGACTATAAAGTGGTCGTAGAAAAGAGCACGGTGCCGGTCTATACCAACAGCTGGGTGCGCAAGATCATGCTGCTCAACGGAGCGCCGGCTGAGCTGTTTGACGTGGCTTCCAACCCCGAGTTCCTGAGAGAGGGCACCGCAGTTGCCGACTTCCTCTATCCCGACCGCATCGT